>NZ_JBFAIP010000149.1:0-10785 GCF_040654775.1 Streptomyces sp. NPDC050636 | reverse complement strand
TCACGGCGAGTTGACCACGAACTTCATCGGAGACGCCCATACCAGACCAACGAGCCGAATCACGTGAAGCAACACGTTGATTCTCTGCGAGCCCTTAGTCGATCACCAGCGGCTCTGGCCAAGCTGATGCATGTACCAATCACGGAGATGGTGCCAACGAACGCCACACGCAGAGCCGCTGTGCAGCAGCGGACATACGAGGGGATCCCATGTCCTGGAACCAGGCCACCGACGTCGATGCGAGCACTACCCGTTCCGTCTTCCGACGTGGGCGCCGGGTCGCCGCGGCTTCGCTGATCGCCGTCGCCGCGCTCTCGCTGACCGCCTGCCAGGGCGCCGAGGACGACACCAAGGCGGACAAGGTCTCGTCGAGTTCGGATGCCGCAGGCAAGGGGGCGTCGTCCGGCGGCGAGTCGGTGACGCCGGGCAAGAACGGTGCCCAGGACGGGGGCGGGAACGGCGGCAATGGGTCGGGCGCCGGGACGGGCGGCAACACGGGCGGCAACACGGGCGGCGGCTCGACGTCGAACGCCGGGAAAGATGGTGCCGGTACGAGTTCCGGCTCGGCGGCCGGTTCCGGCGACGCTTCCAACGGGAAGGGCGTGAACGGCACGTTCAACGGTGTCCTCAACTACCTGGCACCCGGCAAGCTGACGGTGTCCCCGAAGTCCGGTACCGAGCAGGCGTTCTTCGTCAGCACGCAGACGAAAACCCTGGGCGCCGCAGGGATCTGCGCGTCCAACGGCAACGTCACGGCGGACGACAGCGGATACGGCACCTCGCCGTGCACCGAGTCACAGCTGGAGAAGGCGGCCAAGATGAACTCCATCGAGGTCCGGGTCACGCTCCAGGGCGGTGTCGCCACCAAGATCGTGGAGCACTACCGCCAGTGACCGAGCCGGTCGCGGCTCGCACCCCGATCAGCTGCCGTCGCGGACTTCCCCCCGGCCGCGACGGCAGCGCCGTACCCGCTGTCCGCCGTCATCCCTCAGCCCTCACGTCCCTCGTCCCTCGTCCCTCAGCCCACGTGGTTTGGTCGCTTAGGGGGCGTCGGCGCGCCGGGCCGGCCTGCGCGGGCGGCCGAGTCCACCCGGTACCCGCTCGGACGGGGCGTCCACCAGGTCGCGTACGAGGGCGTGCTCCGGGGACAGCCGGCAGGCCGGGTCGGTGGCCGTGGCATCGCCGGTGAGCGCGTACGCCTGGCAGCGGCAGCCGCCGAAGTCCTTCTCACGCAGCTCACAGCTGCGGCACGGATCGCGCATCCAGTCCGTGCCCCGGTAGCGGGTGAAGGCCCTGGAGTGGTCCCAGATCCACGCCAGCCGGCGGTCGAGGACATTGGGGGCGTCAAGGCCGGGGATCGAGGCGGCCGCCGGGCAGGGCAGGGTCGTACCGTCGGGGGTGATGGTGAGCGAGATGGCGCCCCAACCACCCATACAGGGCTTGGCGTTGCCGTCGAAGTAGTCGGGGACGACCCAGACCAGCTCGGTCCTTCCGGTGAGCTCGGCGCGCCGTCGCTGTACGGTCCGCTGCGCTCGGGTGAGCTGCTCGCGGGAGGGCAGTAGCTCGGCCCGGTTGCGCAGCGCCCATCCGTAGAACTGCGTGTTGGCGAGTTCGATACGGTCCGCGCCCCAGGCCGGACCGAGATCGATGAGGTCGTCCAGCGCGTCGAGGTTGTGGCGGTGCAGAACGACATTGAGACCGAGCGGCAGCCCGGCGTCCCTGACCAGGGCGGCGGCCCGCTCCTTGTCGGTGAACGATCGGCGCCCGGCGATCAGATCGTTGGTGCTCGGGTCGGCGTGCTGGACGGACAGTTGCACACTGCGCAGTCCGGCGTCGACGAGTCGGCCGAGCCGGACCTGGCTGAGGCCGACGCCGCTGGTGATGAGCTGGGTGTGGATGCCGGCGCCGTCGGCGGCCGCGACGATCGCCTCCAGGTCGGAGCGGAGCAGCGGTTCACCGCCGGACAGATGCGCGCTGACCACCCCGAGGTCGGCGGCCTCGCGCAGCGCGTCGGACCACTGAATGGTCGTCAGTTCCGCTGATCGGCGGGTGAGTTCGAGCGGGTTGGAGCAGTAGGGGCAGTGCAGTGGGCAGCCGTGGGTGAGTTCGGCGAGCAGGGCCCAGGGGCGGGGCGGCAAGTCCGTGGCCAGCGGCTCCGATTCCGGGTCCAGTCCCGGCTCCGATTCGAGTTCGGGTTCCGATTCGGGTTCCGATTCCGAGTCCGGGTCCGGTCGCGCGGGCGTACGGGCCCCTGGCGCGGAAGGCTTGGAGGGTACGGCGGGTTTGGAGTGTTTGGAAGGCTTGGAGGGCACGGAGGGTGCGGTCATCGCAGCCAGCCTTCCTCTCGTATCCGGTCGAGGAATTCCGGCACCTCGTCCGCCACCGGGGCACCCGGGTACTGGTTCATCAACTCAGCGACGATGTCGGGCACTTCGCGCTCTCCGTCACAGAGGCGCAGCACGGTGCCGGCGTTGCCCGTGAGTACCACGACGCGTTCGGGCAGAAGCAGCAGGTCGACGTCGCGCACCTGGTCGTGGCGCAGGTGGACGGCGGAGGCGAGGGCGGGGCGCCAGCCGGATGGGGCCGCTTCCGTGGTGGTCACGGTCACGGCCTCTGCGCTCGTGGTCACTGGCACGGCCTCTGCGCTCGTGGTCGCGGCCGGTTCCGCCCTCGTGGCGGCTCCTCTCGTCCCGTTCATGGCCGTCGGCCTCCCGTTCGTAGCCGTCGGCCTCCCGGTCACGGCCGCTCCACTAGCTCGACCGCGTCCAGCAGTGACCACAACACCTCGCACTTGAAGGTGAGCGCGGCGACCGCCAGCTCCTGTGCCGTCTCGGTGCGTGCCCAGGCCAGGACCAGCGCGAGGGCTTCCTTGCTGTCCCGCTGCCCCTGGCTCTGCCGGCCGCGGAAGTAGGCGAGGCCTTCGGCATCGATCCAGCGATAGTGCTTTTCGAAGGCGTCGATCCGGGTGCGCATGATGTCGGGCGCGGACAGTTCGGTGAGCGAGGCGGCGACGGCCTCCAAAGGCGAGCGCAGCCGGCAGAAGTTGACGTAGCCGTCGACGGCGAGGCGTACGCCGGGCAGCACGCTCGCCTCGTCCATCAGCAGCGACCGGTCGAGTCCGGCCGCCTCGCCGAGCCGCAGCCAGCGCTCGATGCCGCCCTCGCCCTCCTCCTGTCCATCGTGGTCCTGGATCCGGCGCAGCCACATCCGGCGCAGCTCCGGCGTCCGCAGCTTCGCGGTGATCAGGGCGTCTTTGACGGGGATATGGCGCTGGTAGTGAAACCGGTTGCGGATCCAGCGGCGCAGCTCCTGGGGCGTCAACTCCCCGTTGTGCATGCGGATGTTGAAGGGGTGGCGGTCGTGGTAGTGGTCGCGCGCCACGGACCGCAGCCGCTCCTCGAACGGCGCGTTTGATGACGTACGCCGTGAGGTGCTTGATAGCGCACTCGATGGCGTGCCTGATCGCATGCTCATAGGGCGATCTCCATCCCTTCCGCGGCCACCGCGAGACCCAGTTCGGCCAGTCGCTTGTGCTGTGGCGCGTCGGGATCGACGAGGGGGTTGGTGTTGTTGAGGTGGGTGTAGAAGCAGCGTGCGGTGAGCGGGGCGAGCCGGTGGGCGGTGCCATCCGGCCCGTCGATGGGCAGATGGCCCATGCCGGTGGCCGTACGGGCGGAGAATCCGCTGCGGCGTGGTTCGTCGTCGTCCCAAAAGGTGCCGTCGAGTAGGACGCAGTCGGCGTCGGCCAGCGCCGGCTGGAAGTCGTCGGGCCAGGCGGCGAGCGCGGGCGCGTATACGGCGGTGCCTCCGGTACGGCGGTCGTGCAGCCGTACCGCGATGACCCACGGCTCGACGGCCCATGGGGCGATGGCCCACGCTTCTACGGCCCGTGGGTCGATGGCCCACGCTTCGACGGCCCGTGGGTCGACGCTCGGCGTGGCGGAGCCGACGGCTGCGTATCGGGGCCGTTTCGCGGACACGGGCAGGGCGCTGATCTCGATGTCGGACCCTTCGCTCAACGGAACCGGCCGGGAGCCCAACTCCCGCCATTCGAGCGTGGCGTACGGCGTGAGGATGTCGTCCAGGTGCGCCCGGTCGCGCAGCGCGGCGCGGACCGGTCCGGTGGCGAGCACCTCGATGCGGTCGCTCTCACGGAGCCGTGCGATGCCGAGGGTGTGGTCGAGTTCGGCATCGGTGAGCACCAGTCCCGCCACGGGGGTACGGCGCGCCGCGGGCCCCGGATGCAGGGCCGGGGTGCTCTCTATCTGGTCGGCGATGTCGGGGGTGGCGTTGATCAGATACCAGTGGTCGTCGTCGGCTCGTACGGCGAGCGAGGCGTGGCGGCGGCGCCATTCGGGGTGCGTGCGTGCCCCGGAACATCCGGGGCACGCACAGTTCCACTGAGGCACTCCGCCGCCCGCCGCGGTGCCGAGCACCTGCAGCAGCATGGCGGGCGGTCAGCGTGCGTGGAGGGAATAGGCGGTGACTTCGAGCGCGGTCTCGATCACCGTGTAGCCCGGGGCCTGCCAGGTCGCCCGCTCGCCGTACGGGGCTGCGGGGTGGGCGTGGGTGTCAGTGTGGGTCTGGGTGTGGGTGGCATGCGAATGCTGATGCATCAGCGGGTTCCGCAGACTCTGCACCATGGCATCGTTCATGGCACTCGTGGCGTTCATGGCGTTCATGGAGGGGGCCAGCCTTTCTTGTGGGGCTGTAGCTGTAGCGGTGGACGCGCCTATGGCTGTGCCTGTACGCAGCTGCGGCTGTACGTGATTGCGGGTTGGGGTCGCGATTGCACGTTGCACGTCTTGCACTCGGCTGACGGTCATGACTCGCACACCGGTCGTCGCATCACCCGAATGCCGGTCGCTGCTCGCGCGCTTGTCATTGCTCGCACAGCACTGCCGAGGGAACGCCTCATACCCGCTTGCCTGCGCGACCGGCGGTCCGGTCGCCAAGGCGCCAACGGTCTCAGGGGGCGCCGGCCGTTGGCGGATCATCGAGCAGTGTGCCGCTTTGCAGAATCCTCAGACGTGGGGTCGCGGTCAATGGGGCAACCCGAAAAACGGTCTGGAGCATGACCCGATCGCACCCCCGCGCCGTAGTCCCAAATCCCATAACCGTCCTGCTCATTGCGGCTGCCCTCAGCATGCACGCACGGAGCAAAGATCTTGAACAAAAAGATCTCCGGTGCGGCGGACGCAATCAACTCCTCAACTCCCCCTAACCGAACCGGAGATACGCCCACCTCCAGTCTCTTGACCCCATGCCCACAAGCGCAGTAGTTTCCCGCCGAACCAACAGGAAACTTTCCTATCAGCCCGGCGCCGCTGATGCTCACCCGAGGGAATGCCATGCCCAGTCACACCGTCTGACCGGAGGTCCCCCATGCGCATTCGCACCAGATCCCCACGCCGCGTCACGCTCACCCTGGTGGCCGCATCCGCCCTGGCCACCGGCCTTCTCGTGACGGTCGCCGGGACCGGCGGAGCCGCCAACGCGACGCACCGCGCCACGCCCCACGGCACAACGGGCGACGGACTCGCGTCGGAGCCCGGCACCCCCAGCACCGTCTCGTCGGGCTGGTCCATCCCCTGGGGCCTGAGTTGGCTGCCCGACGGCTCCGCCCTGCTCACCGAGCGCGACTCGTTCTCGGTCTACACACTCACCCAGGACGGCACGAAGAAGCAGGTCGGCAAGGTGCCCAACGTCGTCACCACCGGCGGTGAGGGCGGACTGCTGAGCATCGCCGTATCGCCGTCCTGGAAGACCGACCATTATGTGTACGTGATGCACTCCGCCGCGGAAGGCAACCGCATCGCACGGATGACCTTCGACGGCAGCCAGCTCGGCGACTACAAGGTCGTGGTCGACGGCATCAAGAAGAACAAGTACCACAACGGCGGACGCATCAAATTCGGCCCCGACGGCTACCTGTACGCCACCACGGGCGACGCCCAGAACCCTGATCTGGCCCAGGATACTAATTCGCTCAACGGCAAGGTCCTGCGCATGACGCCCGAGGGCAAGCCGGCTCCCGGCAACCCCTTCGGCAACCTTGTCCACTCCTATGGCCACCGCAATCCGCAGGGCATCACCTGGGACGCCCAAGGACGCCTGTGGGAGGGCGAGTTCGGCAACAGCAAGTACGACGAACTGAACCTCATCGAGCCCGGCAAGAACTACGGCTGGCCCCAGTGCGAGGGCAACTGCTCGACCGACGGGATGACCAACCCCAAGCGCCAGTGGCCGGTCAGCGAGGCCTCGCCCAGCGCGGTCGCCTACTCCGACGGCGCGATCTACATGGCGGCGCTGCGCGGCGAACGCCTGTGGCGCATCCCCGTCGACGGCACGAACGCGGGCACCCCCAAGGCGTACTACACCAACGACTACGGGCGGCTGCGTACGGTCGAGTCCGTACCTGGCGAGAACTCGCTGTGGCTGACCACCACCAACGCGGACAACAACGGCGACGGAGGGCCCGGCTCGGACAAGGTGTTCCAGATCGACCTCAAGTAGTCCTGCCCCGGCACCGTCCCGCCCCATACCTACCGGCCGCGTCGCGCCCCCGCCCCCGTCCGCGCCCACATCACACAACGATGACGTCCGTTTTCCGCCAGCAGGCCACCTCGCCGATGCCGCAGACTCGACGTAGCGCCATGGGGCTCGAAAGCGAACCATGAGCCTCGCAGCCGCCCGCCCCCACTCCCATGGCACGCTGGAAGAACACCACCCCACCAGAACCCCCTGGACCGGGCAGGTCGAGAAGCAAGGTCGAGGAACACATGAGCACGCCACTTCCCGGCTTCGAGGGCTTCGGGCAGCCCGACGGCTCCGGACAGCCCGACCGCTCCGGGAACCTCGACAAGGCCCCACGCGGGCGCCGCGCGCCCCTCGCCCCCAATGGCTCGCCCACCACCCAGGGACGTTGCCCAAGCGGCCGCCGGGAACTCGCCCCCGGCGCCGTCCACGTATCCGGCTGGCTCACCCTGACGCAGCAGCGCGAGCTGGTCGCCGCCTGTCGCGGCTGGGCGCGCGGCCCGGCGCCGATCCGGCATACCAAGCTCCCCCGTGGCGGCGTGATGTCCGTCCAGACGGTGTGTATTGGCTGGCACTGGCAGCCGTATGCGTACACCCGCACCGCCGACGACGTGAATGGTGCCCGGGTCGCCGAATTCCCGTACTGGATGGTCGAATTGGGGCGCCGAGCACTGGTCGAGGCGTACCAGGACGCGTCCGCGGGCGACGACTACACCCCGGACACCGCACTGATCAATTTCTACGACGGCCAGGCGAAGCTCGGCATGCACCAGGACAAGGAGGAGCGGTCCAGCGCGCCGGTCGTCTCGCTCAGCATCGGCGACAGCTGCGTCTTCCGGTTCGGCAATACGGAGACACGCACCAAGCCGTACACCGACATCGAGCTGGCGTCCGGCGATCTGTTCGTCTTCGGCGGACCGTCCCGGTTCGCGTACCACGGGGTGCCCAAGGTCCACCCGGGCACCTGCGATCCCGCGTCCGGTCTGACCGGCGGCCGTCTCAACATCACGATGCGGGTCACCGGCCTCACCTGAGGCACACCCCGCGGGACCTGGGCACACCGCTCCCACCGTCCGGCGCCAGGGGGCACACTGGACACATGTGCCGCAGCATCAAGACGCTCCGTCCACCCATCACGCCCGAGGTCAGCGATGAGGACATCCGGGCCGCGGCCCTGCAGTACGTCCGCAAGGTCTCGGGATTCCGCGCACCGGCCGCGCACAACCGCGAAGTGTTCGATCACGCGGTGGACGTCGTCGCGGCGGCAACCCAGGAACTCCTCGACGGCCTGCAGATCCGGGGCTCCGCCACCCATCAGCACCGACAGCTCCCCTAGCGCTGAACTCCTAACGCTGGCGGAACTCAAGCCCACACCCACACGCACACCCCACCCAGGGCCCCCACACCCTCACTCCCCCACACCACTCGCCACACCACCCCACCCCCACCCCACTCACCAATCAACCAACGCCTGCACCGGAAGGTGATCGCTCGGAAACTGACCGTGCTCGGCGAAAGTGTTGATCGTGGCGCGCCGCGTATGCACGGCCGGTGAGGTGAGAATCCAGTCGATCCGGTCACCGTCCGGCACCAGCGGCCGGTATCCGTGGAATGTGGCGTACTGCGCGCTGCGCTCCTCAGCCGTGTCCCAGCTGTCGACGAGCGATCCACCGTCGAGCATCGCCTCGTACACGGGATTATTGTGTGCCGCGACATTGAAATCGCCCGTCACGATCCGGGGCAGTGCGGAATCCAGCGCGCCCAGGCGTTCGGTGATCAGCGCGGCGGACCGCTCACGCGAATACTGGTGGAGATGGTCGAGGTGAGTGTTGAGCGCATAGAACTCGCCGCCCGCCCGCACGTCCCGGAAGCGGACCCAGGTCACCATCCGCACGACGGTGTTTCCCCAGGTGGCCGACCCGATCAGATACGGCGTGTCGGACAGCCAGAAATGGTCGTACTCGACGGGCGCGAGGCGGCGCACATCGTAGAAGACCGCCGCGAATTCGTCCCGGCTTCCGCCGGCCCGGCCTGTCCCCACCCAGTCGTAATGCGGGCCGAGATCCTCAGCGATATCGCGTAGTTGCCCGTACAGCCCCTCCTGCGTTCCGAGCAGCTGCGGAGCCTCACGGCGCAGCAGTGTCCGCATCACTGGCCGGCGCTCGGCCCAGGAATTCGGCCGGGTGTCGGCGGCATACCGCAGGTTGAAGCTCATCACCCGTAGCCCCCGCCCGTGGTCGGCCGCGTGCCCGGTCCCGGCCCCGTACGCCGCCACTGGGGCGGCAACCGCCGTGGCGGCCGCCGCCCGCAGCGCGAAGCGCCTGCTCAATGCCCCCTTCGCGGAACCGGTACGGATACCAGGAGATTCACCCGGAGTTTCACCTGGAGATTCACCCGGAGATTCATTGGACGCGGAAGCGAGAGCGGTCACAGAAGGGACAGCGGTCACAGCGACTCCAGTGGTCCGTTGCTCAGACAGACACCGACAACCTCACCACAGAGTGTCGAAAACCGCCGCAAGGCGGAAGTGGCCCTCAAATGAACCGACTTGAAATCCTCCCCGGCTCCCGGCGCCTCCCCTCACCTGTTGCTGGCAGGCCCCTGCCACTCCGCGTGCCGGATGCGGGAGATCTCCCGGACGTCGCCGAGCGTGCCCCATTCGTCCTTCCCGAGCCGCGAAAGGGGTCGCATCCTGGAGATCTCGGGGTGGCCGTCGACCATCACATCCTGCGAAACGACCGCGTGCACCACCCGCCCGAACACGACCGTGGAGTCCCCGATCCCGAGCGTGCTGTGCACCTCGCACTCCAGCGCCACGGGCGAGTCAGCAACCCGCGGCGGCTTCACCCGCAGACTCGGCTCGGAGGCGATTCCCGCCGCGTCGAATTCGCTCACCCCGTGCGGAAAATCGGTACCAGTGTCATTGATCTGCTCAAAAAGCCCCTCAGGCGAAAGATTCACCACAAACTGGCCGGTGGCCTCGATATTCCGCAGGGTGTCCTTGCGGCCCACAGAACTGAACTGCACAACGGGCGGCGCCACGCTGGCAATGGAGAAGAAGGAGTGCGGGGCCAGATTGTGCGTTCCGTCGGCCGAGGTGGTGGACACCCAGGCAATGGGCCGCGGCACCACAGTGGCGGTCAGCAGCCGGTAGAAGTCATTGCGGGACATGGCGGCGGGATCAAAGTCAGTGCGCATGGTGATCAGTATCCAGGTAGGCGGCCGCGGATCGTACAGCCGATCCACGGCACCACCAAACCCCTGAGTTCGGCAGAAACTGCCCGGTATCGGGAGCCACCGAGCGCCAGGAGCCAACCGTGTCAACAGCAGCCCCCACCGTCTGGGAGGACTTCGAGGTCCCCGCCCATTCCCGCGGCGGTCAAGTCACCCTCAATCTCCATGACCACCTTGCGGCATACGCCCCCAAGCGCCCCGGCGCTTACCTGCGCATCTCCTCCGACCGCTTCGGCCTCGAAGCCGGTGTCGACCGCCAGCTCGAAGACGCGGAAGACACCCGCGCCCGCCTGCGCTGGGGAGCATTCGCCAAGGTCTACCGGGAGAACGACACCTCCGCATTCAAGAAGCGCAAGGTAATCAAGCCCGACGGCTCCATCGACTGGATCGTCCTGCGCCCCGAATTCCGTCAGCTCCTCGCCGACCTCGCCAACGGCGTCATCGACGGCGTGATCTTCTACGACCTCGACCGGCTCGTCCGCCAGTCCCGGGATCTCGAAGACCTCATCGACATCGTCGAGTACGTCAAGAGGCCGGTCACCGGCGCCACCGGCGGGCGCATGAACCTCATCAACGACAGCGACCGCCACATGGCTCGCATGATGTGCGTGATGGCGCTCAAGTCCTCCGAGGACACCTCCCGCCGCGTCGCCCGCCAGCACCTGTCCGCCGTGCAGAACGGACTCGCCCAGGGCTGCATCGCCTACGGGTGGATCCGTAAAGGCGAGCGCAAGGGGCAGCTTGTCCCAGACGAGGCCGACGTCGCCGTCAGGATCTTCCAAGACTTCATGTCGGGGGAATCGGCCTACAGCATCGCCAGGACCTTCAACACCGAAGGGCTCAAGCCTCCTGCCGCCCGCACCTGGTCGTCCACGATGGTCGCCAAGATGCCGCAGAAATAGCCGCGTAGACAAGAGGCGTGGCCCGCCCGCGGGCGGGGGGGGGGGGGGGGGATAAAAACCCCCCCCCGAGAAAAAGAGAATGAAAGAAAGGTATGGTGGATGGGACCCCCGA
>NZ_JBFAIP010000148.1:0-11008 GCF_040654775.1 Streptomyces sp. NPDC050636 | reverse complement strand
GATCGGTCCGGGGTCGGCATCGGCGGGTTCCCGGTGCATCCCGGTGCACGTGTTGCTGCGGGCGATGGCCATCAAGTGACCTTGAATGTTCAAGTTTGTGCTCGTGGCTGCCAAGGCGACGGGTGGACGGCCGGCCGGCTTCATGTGCGGCGTCCGGTCGAGTGAGATCGGGCTGTCCAGGTGCGCCGTCGCGGAGCCCGGCGCAGGCTGGACTCATGACCGAGCACCCGCCTGTCATCGTGCATCCGCCGACGCCGTCCGGCGGCCGCCGGGTGACCGTGCGTGGGCAGATCGTCGGCCTCGCCCATGGCCGTGGCGATGTCGCCGAATTCCTGCGCCGCGCGGGAGTCGCCGGTCCGGCCGAGGACATCAAGCTCGATGACCCCCAGCTCGTCGAGTGGCGCGGTGGCAATATGGACGACTGGCCGATGCCGCCCCCCTGAAGGGGAGCCGGAACTGATTCACTTCCGGGCGGCGCCCTCCGCTGCGTAACGCAGCGTGAGAGCCGAGTGTGAGTGGAGCGGCCGCGTGGGATCTGGCAGAGCTGTGTCTGGAGGCCTGCACGACGACGGCAGCAGCAACGTCACGTGCGAGGAGACGGCCAAGGGTGTGGCCCTGTATGGCACTTGGTCACCTGGCGGTGATCAGACCGCGACCAAGCCGCGACCAGGCCGCGACCAGCCAGAACAAGCGCCTCTCGCGCCGCGCGGCATCACCCCGGTGAGGCGAACTCCCACGGGCGGACGGAAGTTTCGATGAAGCGGGGAGCCGCGATGTCCGTCCGTCGCGGCTCCCCGCTGTGTTCCCCCGCTTCATCGAATTTCCTCCTCACTCGCGCGCATCCAGCGCTGTGAGCGTGGACACGAACACCGGCTCTGCGTTCTGGAGGCCGGTGACCTGGACCGTGGTGGTGTGGGGTATGGCCGACGGCACCAGGCGCGCTTCGATGACGCACGGGATGTCGTGTTCGGCGTAGCGGCGGAATTCGGTGCCGAAGGCGTACGGGATGAAGCTGTTGGGTGAGGTGATGACGCGGGCGGCCTGCTGTGCCGCGTCGAGCAGCGCCATTCCCGGGATGTGATCGTTCGCCGGGTTCACGACCGACGCATGGCCGGTCGCCAGGCGCAGCAGCCACCGGCCGGGCTGGTCGGTGGGGGCGAGCAGCACCTCGTCGGGGTGGGCGCTGCTGGTCAGCCGGGGCTCGACGGGGGCGGGCAGCGGCCGGTCGGCATGGCGTGCCGACAGCCGCTCGCCGCGGATCCGTCGGTAGACGGCGGGCGCGGTGACGGTGACGCTGGAGTTGCCGGTCGCGATGATCTGTCCGTCCATGTGGATGGTCATGTCGAAGTGGCCGCTGGTCATCGCGCCGGCCCGCATCCGCGTGTTGCTGCATCTGACGTCGATGGTCAGCTCTGTGGGGCCGGTCCCAACGGTCAGCCGCTCAGGGTCCGTTGTGTAGACCAGGTCCGCGAGGATGAAGTGGTGGCCGAGCGGCACGCCGAGTTCGGCGTGCGAGAGGAGCAGCCCTGCCTGGCGGATGGTCTCGCCCGCGAGCAGGGGGTGATGGCGTCCGTGGCTCGGGGTGAAATACGTGTGGTCGTGGGGCCACTGGGCGGTCAGCGAGAAATGGTCGTCATCCAGCCGACTCCACGACGTGATCAAGACGTCTTCCATAGCGCGGCGATGCGCGAACTCCTGGGGCACGCCGGCGCTTTGGCCAGTTCGGGACGGGGTGCGCCGGCTCGGCACCGGCGGGTGCGGGTGCGTGGCGCTGTACCGAACCGTATCGCCGGCGTGCATCGTGTCGCTCATGAATGCCCCCAGGCATATCTAGGATGAGACTGAACGCTGTTAAGATACGTACCATCCGGTTTTATTTCAATGCCGGGGCGGCGAAAAGGGTAAGTGGCTGATCTGTCTACGACCTGAGCTGTCGCGAGCTGTTGCTGAACTTGAAGATTTCGAAAGAGCTTGAAGATTTTGAAAGACAGGAGGCGTCCTGTGGCACAACAGGACCGCGCTATCAAGACCCGGCGAGTGATTTTGGAGGCGGCCGCGTCGGTTTTCGACGAGCTTGGCTACGACCGCGCGACCATCGCCGAAGTCCTTGAACGCGCCGGGATGACGAAGGGCGCCTTGTACTTCCACTTCGCTTCCAAGGAGCAGCTCGCGCTCGCCGTGCTTGAGGAGCAGGTGATCGACATCGCGGTGGCCCCACAGAAGATCAAACTGCAGGAGTTCGTGGACGCCGGACAGATCCTGTCGTTCCGGCTGCGCAGCGATCCGCTCCAGCGTGGTGCGGCGCGCCTTTCGGTTGAGCAGGGTGCCAACCGCCTTGACCGCAACCAGTCGATGATGTCGTGGGCCGCGTTTGTCGAGAGCTTGCTGGCCGAGGCGAAGGAGCGCGGCGAAGTCCTGGACAGTGTTGATGTACGGGAGACGGCCGAGCTGATCTGCGGTGCCTTCGCCGGACTGCAGATAATGTCGAAGGTCCTTACCGACCACGCTGATCTCTGTCGTCGGCTGACCGTTTTCCACGAGCACATCATGCCGAGCATCGCGGTACCCGCCATTCTCGCCAGGCTCGATCTGGATCCGGAGCGCGGCGCGAAACTCGATGCCGAAATCCAGGCGAGGGCCCTGGCCGAGGGGGAGGCGGCGTGAGCCGCTTGCGCGAGTGGACGGCGGGTTAGGGGCGCTGAAAACATACCGCATGGTCGGTGTTTTGGTCGGATATCAGTCAGTCGATCTCGGTCGGTCGTGATCAGTCGCGCGCGGAGATGGAGCGTAAGTCGGAGGCGTCGCGGATGCGCGGCGCCTCTTGTCATGCGGGTGGGGCGCCTTGTCGTACGGGGCGGAGCGTCGGGGCGAGGGCGCTTGCCCGCGGATTGTCAGTGGTGTGCTGTTGACTGAAGTCAGCATCGGAGACGAGGCGGGGGAGGGGCGATGGGTGAGGTCGGGGGAGGGCTGGCGGAGGGCGTCGGCAGTGAAGCGATAGGCGGGCGGTAGACGGACGGTGGGCAGGGGCCCCTCGTGCGTGAGCCGGACCACGCTCGATGCCGTGAGTTGCAGTCCGCGTAACGGAATACCGCCCTGGCCAAAAATGTTCGCCATGCACGTACCGGGTGTCCGGCCCGAGCGCATCGACACCCCTGACCCGTTACCCCTCAACCCCACGCCATGAGGCATACGCCCGCCCTGCCCCCCTGGAGGCCCCGCGCATGACGCAGATGACGACGGATCAGCCAGCCGGAAGGACGGCGGCCGCTGCCGCCGCGCACCCGGCGTCCGAGCCGGCCATGGGCGGACACCCCAGAGCCGGCGGCGCCATCGTCCCGGTGCTCGCCTTCGCCGGCATCGTCGTCGCGGTGATGCAGACGCTGCTCGTGCCGGTCATCAAGGATCTGCCGACGCTGCTCAACACGGCGCCCAGCAACGCCACATGGGTCATGACGGCCACCCTCCTCGCAGGCGCCGTCTCGACGCCCATCATGGGACGCCTCGGTGACCTGTACGGCAAGCGGCGGATGCTGCTGACCAGCCTTGCCGTCATGGTCGTCGGCTCGCTGATCTGCGGATTCACCAGCGAACTGCTCACCATGATCGTCGGCCGGGCGCTGCAGGGCTTCGCCATGGGCGCCATACCGCTCGGCATCGGCATCATGCGCGACGAGCTGCCGCGCGAACGGCTCGGGTCGGCGATGGCGTTGATGAGCTCATCGATCGGTGTCGGCGGCGGACTCGCCCTGCCGGTCGCGGCTCTGGTGGCCCAACACGCCGACTGGCACGCCCTGTTCTTCGGCGCCGCCGGGCTCGGTGTGCTGTCGATGCTGCTGACCGTCCTCGTCGTCCCGGAGACATCGGTACGGGCGCGTGGACGCTTCGATGTGGCCGGTGCCCTCGGGCTGTCCGCCGGGCTGGTCGCCCTGCTGCTGCCCGTCACCAAGGGCAGTGACTGGGGCTGGAGTTCGCCCACCACCCTCGGCCTCTTCGGTGCCGCGGCCCTGATCCTGGTGCTGTGGGGGCTGATGGAGCTGCGCATCGCCGATCCGCTCGTCGACCTCCGGACCAGCGCCCGCCGCGAGGTGCTGCTCACCAACCTGGCCTCGATCACGGTCGGAGTGGCGTTCTATGCGATCTCGCTGGTGCTGCCACAGCTGCTCCAGCTGCCGACGTCGACCGGCTACGGCCTCGGCCAGTCGATGGTGGTGGCCGGTCTGTGCATGGCGCCGCTGGGCGTGATGATGATGCTGGTGGCCCCGCTCTACGCACGCATAGCAGCGCGGCGAGGCCCCAAAATCTCGCTGTTGCTCGGCATGCTGATCATCGCGCTCGGCTACGGCGCGGGCATCGGCCTGATGAACGCCCCCTGGCAGACCGTCATCATCGCCGTGGTCATCGGCGCCGGCATCGGCCTGGCGTACTCCTCGCTGCCCGCATTGATCATCGGCGCCGTCGACCCGTCCGAGACCGGCGCCGCCAACGGCCTCAACACCCTGATGCGCTCGATCGGTACCTCGGTCTCCAGCGCCGTCATCGGCATGGTGCTGGCCCATATGTCCACGCGCTCGGGGCCGGTCACGGTGCCCACGATGGACGGCTTCCGGGTCTCCTTCCTGATCGCCACGGCCGTGGTCCTCCTCGGTGCCGCCGTCGCGGCCTTCCTGCCGTCGCAGCGCAAGGCGTCCCGCGCGACGCTGGTCGCACAGAACGCGGACGCAGCGGATGAGGCGGATGAGGTGGATGAGGCGGATGACAAGAGGGGCGTGCGGGGAGTGGGCGCCGTCCCGGCGGGGTTCCGGGGCCGCGTCGTGGGCTCGGCGGGCGCACCGGTCCCCAGTGCAAGCGTCACCCTGATAGACCGTCAGGGCCGCCCGGCCGGAGTCACCCAGGCCGACGGTGACGGCCGCTATGGGCTCGCCGCCCCCGCCGCCGGCACTTACGTCCTCACTGGCGCGGCACCGGGCCACACCCCGCACGCGGCCTCGGTCACGTACGGCGGCGAAGGGTCGCCCATCGAGGTGGACCTGATACTCACCGGCACCGGCACCGGCGGCGGCCGCCTGGAGGGCACCCTGCTCAGCTCTCCGGACGCCACCGCGCTGTCCGACGGCGGCATTGTCGTCACCGATGCCCAGGGCGACGTGGTGGCCCGCACGACGTCCGGTCCCGACGGGGGTTGGGCCGTCGCTCCGCTGCCGCCCGGGAGCTACACCCTGGTGCTGAGCGCCGCCGGCCACCGGCCGCAGGCGCGCTCCGTCGAACTGCCCGGCGACGTACGGGAACGGCAGGAGGCGCGTCTGGAGCGGGCCGCCGCGGTCCGCGGCATCGTGCGAGGCTCCGATGGGCGACCGCTGGGCGATGCGGCCGTGACCCTCATCGAGGACGGCGCGGTCGCCCGGCACACCATCACCGGCTCGGACGGCGCCTTCGCGTTCGTCGACCTGACCGGCCGTCGCTACACCCTGTCGGCAGCCGGCTACCCGCCCCACGCGGCCCCGATATCCCTCGCAGGCGGTGCCACTGAGGTCCTCGACCTGGACCTCGCCCACCCGTCCGGCGCCGCCCGCTGACGTGCGGCGTCGGGAAGATTTCGCTGTTTCGGCAACTTTACTTGCCATCGCGGATCGCTGAGCGCAGTCTCTGCCGCGGAGGTGCCCACCATGACCCAGCACAGCAACAACGCCAGCAGCAACATCAGCAATAACGCCGGCGACGACAGTTACCTCAACGGCGGCAGCGAGCGGCCCGGCCACGACGTGGTGATCATCGGGGGTGGCGCGGCCGGGCTCAACGCCGCCCTGGTGCTGGCCCGCGCTCGACGGAGGGTCGCGCTGCTGGACAGCGGCGAGCCGCGCAACGCCCCCGCGGCTCATATGCACGGCTTTCTCTCCCGGGACGGAATGCCGCCCTCGGATCTCCGGGCTGCGGGCCGTGCCGAGATCGAGCGCTATGGCGCCGAACTCATCGACGGCCGGGTCGAGAGCATCGAGCGCTTCGTCGGCATCGAGCGCGGCTTCGCCGTTCGGCTCGCCGACGGCCGTACCCTCCGGGCCCGCCGCATCGTCATGGCCACTGGGCTGCGTGACGAACTGCCCGCCATCTCCGGCGTACGCGAGCGCTGGGGCAAGGATGTCCTGCACTGCCCGTATTGCCATGGCTACGAGGTTGCCGACCAGCCCATCGGCGTCATCGCCGTTCAGCCTCTCGCCCTTCACCAGGCGCTGCTGCTGCGGCAGTGGTCCCACGACGTCGTGTACTTCGCGCACACCGGGGACGTCTCCGCGGACGCACGCCGGCAGTTGGCCGCCCGCGGCATACGGATCGTCGGAGGTCAGGTCAGCGGGCTGGTGGTCGGGGACGACGACCGGATGGAGGGGGTCGGCATGGCGGATGGCAGCGTGGTCCCGCGTGCCGCGGTCTTCGTGCCGCCGCGCTTCATCCCCAACGACGCACTGCTGACCAGTCTCGGCTGCGAGAAGGATGCGGCGGATTTCGTGGCCACCGACGCGAGCGGTCGCACCAGCGTGCCCGGTGTCTGGGCGGCGGGCAATGTTGTGGACCCGCGCGCCCAGGTGATCACCGCTGCGGGGCAGGGCTCGGCCGCCGCGATCGCCCTCAACGCCGATCTTCTGGAGGAAGATGTCGACCGCGACGTGAACAACCACCGGCGCGCCCTGTCCGTCGCACGGTAGAGGGCCCGCTCACCGGAGAAGGGCAAGAGCTGAGGTCTGTCCGAGGCGCAGGGAGCCGGGCTTCCCCCTCACCCCTCATACTCGGTCAGGTCGATGCCGTGCACGGTCAGCGCATAGCCGTACTCCGGATGTGTCGTCTCCCGCTCGAAGTCCATGCCGAGCTTGCGCATCACATTCTCCGAGGCCTCGTTGCCCAGTCGGTTGATGGCGATGACACGGTCCAGGCCGCGGTCCTGGAGCGCGAACTCCAGCACGGCCTGCGCGGCTTCGGATGCGTACCCCTGGCCCCAGTACTGGCGGCCGAGGCGCCAGCTGATCTCCACATCGGGCAGCGCCTCAGGGAGGTACTCGGGTACGGAGAGGCCCGCGAATCCGGCCAGTTCACCTGAGGCGAGGAGTTCGACGGCGAAGCGGCCGAAGCCCTCGTCGTCCCATTCCTCTTCCCACCGCTCGATGGCCTCCGCGGTCTGGTCCAGGTCGAGGACGGAGCCGTCGTCGACCCAGCGCATCACCAGCGGGTCCGCGTTGATGTCGGCCATGGGGGCGAGGTCGTCGTCGGTCCAGCGGCGGAGGAGGAGGCGGGGGGTGTGGATCTCGGTCATACGCCCATCCTGCCGAATGCGGCGGACTGGTGGTAATCGGGGAGCGGCGGGACCGGGGGAGCGGTGTATCCGGGGCGTGCCGTGCGCGGTAGGTGCGGTGCCGGTCAGCGGCCCAGCAGCTGTGCCAGCGTCTCGTCGAGTTCGGCCCGCAGCGTGCGGCTCGCGGTGTCGCCGTCGCCGTTTGCGACGGCGTCGACCAGGGCGGCATGGCGGGCGTGGCCGTGCTGCGGGTCGTCGTCCCGGAGGCCGAGGAGCTCGACGAGGTCGATCAGGCCCTGCCGCAGAGCGGGGGCGAACTGGGAGAACAGATCGGTCAGTACGGAATTGTGCGCGGCGTCGACGACCGCGGCGTGCAGGGCGATGTCCGCGTCGACGAAGGCCGCGTCGTCGCCGGCGGCGGCTGTGCGCCGCCGCTCAAGGGCGGACCGCATCGCGGCGCAGGCGGGTGGGCCAGTCCTCCGCCGGCTCGGTGGCGATGACGAAGACGCCGGCGCCCTGCCGGGGCTGCAGCAGCCCGGCGCCGGCCAGGGCCCGTACCGCTTCACGCACCGTGGAGCGGCCGACGCCGAGGGTCTTGGCCAGGGTCGTTTCGCCGGGGAGCTTGGTGCCCCCGTCGACATCCTCTCCTACAGCGAACACGCCACGTCCTCAGGACCGGACAGCGACGCCATCGCGTACGTCCGGTGCCGCATCGGCGACGCCGTCCACTGGGGCGTCGGTCAGGACACCTCCGTCCTTACCGCTTCGGTACGGGCCGTCCTGGCGGCCGTCAACCGGGCGGGCTGAAACAGGGGCGGACGGGGGCGGCGCGCGGTTCCGGGCACCGGCGCGCCGCCGCCGACAACTACCGCACGGCGGCGCGCCGTACGGCCGGCCTCCTGGAGCAGTTGCACTTTCGTGGAAACCGCTTGAACTTTTTCCCGTAGACCTTGTCACCCGTCACCATGTGCTCAACGATGTGGCCGCCATCGGCACGAGGGCAGGAGACACCGTGGAAGACGACCTCAGCATCGGCGTCATCGGGCTCGGGATGCGCCGCAACCTGGCGACCGCCGCCCACCGACCCGGCCGCGGCTCGGCCGTCGCGGCCGTCGCCGACCTCGACCCCGAGGTACGCCACCGGGAGGCCGAGCGGTTCGGCGCGCGGCTCGCCACCGGCACCTACCAGCGGCTGCTCGACGACGACACGATCGACGCGGTCATCGTGGCCACCCCCGACGACACCCACGAGGCGATCGCCTGCGCCGCCCTGGAGGCGGGCAAGCCGGTCTACGTCGAAAAGCCGCTCAGCATCACCGCCGAGAGCTGCGACACGATCCTGCGCACCGCCCACAAGACCGGAACCCGCCTCTACGTCGGCCACAACATGCGGCACATGGGCGTGGTCCGGCTGATGCACGAACTCATCGCGCGCGGCGACATCGGCGCGCCCAAGATGGTGTGGACCCGTCACTTCGTGTCGTACGGCGGCGACTACTACTTCAAGGACTGGCACGCGGACCGCCGCCGCACCACCGGCCTCCTGCTGCAGAAGGCCGCCCATGACATCGATGTGATCCATCTGCTGGCCGGCGGCCACACCCGGCGCCTCAACGCCCTGGGCGACCTCCTCGTCTACGGTGACCTGCCGCGGCGCGCCCCGGGCACCCCGCGTCCGGACGGCTGGCTGCGCGAGTTCGACTGGCCGCCCACCGCCCGCCGCGAGCTGCACGACGTGGTGGACGTCGAGGACGCCTCCGTGATGAACATGCAGCTCGACAACGGGGTGATCGCCGCCTACCAGCAGTGTCACTTCACGCCCGACTACTGGCGCAACTACACCGTGATCGGCACCGAAGGGCGGTTGGAGAACTTCGGTGACGGCCCCGGCGACACCGTCCGGGTATGGAACACCGGTCCTTCCGGATACCGGCCGGACGGCGACGCGAACCACCGAGTGCCGGACGCGGCCGGGTCGCACGACGGCAGCGACACGCGGATCGTCGAGGAGTTCGTCCGGTTCGTGCGCGAGGGCGGCGCCACGGACACGTCCCCGGTGTCGGCCCGGATGAGCGTGGCGGCGGGTGAGGCGGCCACCCGCTCGTTGCGCTCCGGCGGCCGCCCCTATGACGTACCGCCCCTCGACGACGACCTGCGGGCGTACTTCGAGCGAGGACAGCGACGGTCCTGACTCCGGCAGAACGAATCGGGCAGAACGAATCGGGAGAGATGATGCACCGACCCCCCACAGGCCGACGAGCCGCAGCCCGACCAGCCATAGGACCAGCCATAACCCGACTGCGCAGAACGGCCCTCGTCGCCCTGTCCGCCGCCGCCTTCGCCGCGCCACAGGTCCAGGCGATACCCGCGCAGGCGGCACCCGCGTACGCCCACGGTGCCGCCACCACCTACTACGTGGACTGCGACGCCGGCTCCGACTCCGCCGCGGGCACCAGCGCCACAGCCGCCTGGCGGACGCTCAGGAAGGCGAGCGCGGCGGCCCTCCGGCCCGGGGGCCGCATCCTCTTCAAGCGCGGCACCGCATGCACCGGCACCTTCGCACCGAGCACATCGGGTGCGGCGGGCGCGCCGCTCGGCGCGGGCGCCTACGGCAGCGGCGCCAAGCCGCGCATCGAGGGTGCCGGCGCGCGGGCCGCGATCCTCCTGGACAACGTCCAGTACTGGGAACTGCGGGACCTCGACGTGACCAACACCGGGCCGGTCACCACCACCGACCGGCGCGCCGGGGTGCTCGTACGGCTGCATGACTTCGGCACCGGTCGCCACTACCTGGTGGACGGAGTGGACGTGCACGACGTCAACGGCGCCGACTTCAAGGACCCGGACCCGTCCGGCGGCATCCTCTTCGCCGTACAGGGGGCGGCGAAGCCCACCCGTTTTGCGGATGTGACGGTCCGTCATTCCACCGTCGTGCACACCGACCGTACGGGCATCGGCACCTCGTCCACCTGGGGCCGCAGGCCGGAGCACCCCGAAGGGCCCGGTCCGTCCTTCGCGCCGATCACCGGTCTGTCGCTCCACCACAACACGGTGCGGGATGTCGGCGGCGACGGCATCGTCGTACAGACCGCCGTCGGCGCGCGCGTGGAGAACAACCTGGTCGACGGCTTCAACACCCGCTCGGCCGGCTACAACGCGGGAATCTGGGCCTGGAACTCCGACGACGTCCTCTACCAGTTCAACGAGGTGACCGGCGGCCATGGCACCCGGGACTCGATGGCGTACGACATCGACGGCGGCAACAACGGCAACGTGTATCAGTACAACTACAGCCACGACAACGAGGGCGGTTTTCTGCTGATCTGCAACGGCGAGGGGATGACATCCGACCGCAACACCGTCCGGTACAACATCAGCGTCAATGACCAGAACAAGTCCGCGCCCTATGGCGTCATCTCGGTCGTCTGCGAGCCCGCGACCAACACCCTGGTGCACAACAACACCATCAGTACCAATGTCCCGGACACGGCGATGGTCAGCAGCAACGGTCCCGGCGGTGTCACCTTCCGCAACAACATCTTCGCCGGCGCCGGCCCGGCCTCCCCGATCAGAGACCCGCACAACACCTACGACCACAACCTCTACGCCCGCATCTCCGGCATCCCGGCCGGCGACACCGCCCCGGTACGCGCCGACCCGCGGTTCGTCGCCCCGGACGACGTCCGCCTGCGCGCCGGCTCTCCGGCCCTCGGCGCGGGTGTATCGGTCGCC
>NZ_JBFAIP010000147.1:0-11290 GCF_040654775.1 Streptomyces sp. NPDC050636 | reverse complement strand
CGCACGCTCGGCGATCCCCACTTTCCTCACTTCATCCGCTCTTGAACCAAGTGGGGAATCGGAGCGCACTTGGGGAAAAATGCGGATCCTCATCACCCCGCGCAGACACGCACTGACCAGGATTGCTTCCATGCCGCCAGGCTAGCCATAGGAATGTGCTGGTGCGGTCGTCGGTCACGGGTGTGACAACTCATGTGGCATCACACTCCAGGCCCTGGCCCGCTCCTACTCGGTCCGATGGCCCACCCACCTTGGCCAGGGCCAACTCTCGGCAATGAGGCCACCACGAAGCCACTTGGCCCGGATGAAGCCACGGGTCGGCTATACACATGTCATAACGGCCCGGTCGCCACCCGCACGGGTGACGACCGGACCCAAGGACGACCGGCCCTGGCCAAGCGGACCGTCTCGACCCAGAGCCGGTGAGCCGCCAGGAGCATTCACAGAGCCTGGTGCATGGCGGCTTGCCGGGCGTCTTGGACATCCGTCGGCAGGACGACGGCTTCCGCATCCTGCTGCCACATCACCCGCAGCGCGCAGTCGTTGCCCGGCACCGGACCAGGCCCACGCAGCTCTCCTCACCGTCCGCGACCGCTTCAGCGTGGTACGGCACCAGCCCCGCCAGCAGCACGACCGCAAGCACCGCCCGCGCCAGCTCAACCTCCGCCTCGGTGAGCGCCCCACCGTCCAGCACGGCCCTGCCTACGAAGTAGCGTGCTACAGGGCGCAGTTACCGCCGCCAGGGTGCACGCAGCTGCTCCCGCTCCCTGTCCGGGTGCAGCTGCGTGACCAGTGCGAACACCGTAGCCATACATACTGACAACATCATCACGGCGACAGCACCATCGCGACGCTCCACCTGGACCTGCACTGCCCCAGGCAGCCTCTTCCACCCTGACGCCTCACAGGAAATCGTAGACGTGGCTCTGGCTTGCGCGCGTGCAGAGTCCGTCCAGGCAGGTGACGAGCCGCCACGGCGGTGCTCTGGCCGGGCAATCCCGTCACCGGCGGTCGGGCCCGCCCGCGCCACCCGGCCCGACGCTGCTCAGAGGTAGGGCTCCAGCAGCCAAAGCGAGCCATCAGCTTCCGCGCCTCGTCCTCGCTCAGTCCGAGGGCGACAGCGGCCCGCTCAGCAGTCGTGTCCCGCCGGGCATCACGGGCTGACCAGCACCCAACCTCTACGGCAGTCACTCCCAGCCAGCAAACTGCCCGCACAGCCGCCACCGGTGAGGCCTTCACCAGCTTCTCAATCCCCTCCTGCAGCTGAGCCAGCAAGGCCGTGACCGTCTTGGGCAGGGGAACGGTCGACTCCTCCACCTCAGCGGTGTGCGCGTCCCAGTCCTGCACGCATATGTCCACCGTGCCGTCCGCCGCCTCGATCAGCTTCCGGTCGCCGATCTCGTCCCAGCCAGTCGGTGCTCTGTGCCGAACCATCCACACGAGCACACCGCGCGCAGCGCGGCCGCCCGCAGTACGTGGGCGAAGTGGCCGTCGTAGACGCTCCACCGCGAGACCAACTACCCACCTCCCCCGGAGTTCACCTGGAAGAAGACAGGACCTGGAACGGCGCCGTCATCTCAGAGCACACCAACCGCGCCCTCGTGCGAGGCGCCGAACTCCCCCGTCGTCCACGACTCCCGCCCCTCCTCGCACCACCATTTCGCTTATGCCGAGTGCACCTCACACGGGATACCGGAGACGACGATGCCGCAGCCCCGATGCCCGCACTACCGGATTCGACAAATAGGCCAGAGGCGCCCGGAATTCCTCCGGCAGTGGCAGAGCGCCAGCCACGGACGGCCTGGCGTGCCATCATGCACCCTGACCAACGGGCAAAAAAGCCCCGGGCCGCTGCGGCACGGCGGCGGGGTGCCGCTCGTCGAAGTGTCGCTCATGGTGCACTCCCGGTGCGGCGGGCGCCTGCTCCTGGCGAGCGCGTGCGGACATACGAAAGGGGCCCGCTCCTGGCGGGCCCCTCGGGGGTGGTGTTACCGGCAGCGTGTGCTAGCCCATTCCGGCCGATCTTCTCAGGGCCACAACGACAGCCACAGCCTCTCGCTGAGCTGCCAGAGCCACCCGAGTACGCCCAGCACGAGAACGATCCTCCACCTTGCTCCCCAGCTCACTTCCCCCTTGTCGTCCTGCGCTACCTCATCAGCAGCCCGGGAACACCGCCGCCGGGGTCTCGAAAGTCCCTTGCCCCTGGACCTTGATCAAGCCAACGGTCTTTTTGCAGGGCCAGCTCATCTTCCAGGTACTGGTGGCCCGGTCACCGTCACTGATGGTCTCCAGCCTGTCGTACGACGACGAACCACCCATGCGATACCCGAGTTGCGCCTTGATGTTCGAGCCACCCTTTTTGGTGTAGAAGACATCGATGGACTGGGGCCGGCTGTTCATGGCTATGCAGAGTTGCCCCTTGCTCAAAGTGGTGCACTTGACATGGTCCGACCCTGACATCACCTTCTGCGACACGTGGGGAGACGACGCCCCGACTCCAGCCGCATGAGCCGGAACAGCGATAAACGAAAAACCGACGGCCGCACACGCAGCGGCCGCCAGCGAGACACGACGAATCATAGAAATCCCCCTGATCAGTAGTTTTCTGACGATACAAAATATCAAACACCTGCGCGACCCTTTTTGGACACCCTCCAGCCCTGCTCACCCCAAAGACATGACGGGACATCACACTCGTCCACAAGCCCCCTGACATGCCCACGAAGCCAGAAACGATGACGCCGGGACCCGACAAAGCCAAGAAAACCGCAACACCCGGACCCCCAACCCAACCCCCAGCCACCCAGCCCCCCCTCACCGAAGTACCGATTATGCGACTGCACGACCACCACCGACTTTGAAACATGCCCTCAGCTTGTCGTTTAACCCTTGGGAGTTGGCGGGATCCTCGAACACGGCGTCCGTCGACGTCTCACGCAGTCCCAAGCGCGGCATCGCGGCTGCGTGTGCCCATAGGCTGCCCGGATGAACGATCATTCGCTCTCAGAGTCCAGTGCCGAACTACGTACACGCGAGGCCGAGCTGCGGGTCAGTGCTCGCGCAGTCGTCGTGGACCGGGAGGGCCGCGTCCTCCTCATTCGGCATCGCGATAATGACGGGGAGTTCCATGTTCTGCCCGGCGGGCGTGTAGAGCCTGGTGAGACGGCTGCCGAGGCCGCCTGCCGGGAGGTGAAGGAAGAGACCGGACTGCAGGTCACCATCGGTGATCTGCTCTGGGTCCGCGAGTACCTGCCAGAACGGCATCCAGCCAACCCGTATCACCGCACCCAATTGCAGCAACTTCAGCTGTACTTCAAAGCTCAACCGGCCTCCGACGCCACGTCGCCAGCGACGGCGCCAGATCGCACGCAATCAGCCGTCATCTGGCATCCCCTGGTCACGGCCAGCGAACTGGTCCTGCTTCCGCTCGGGCTGACGGCATCTCTCGTCGCACTTGGCACCGAACAGGCCGCGAACGGCTCCGTTTACCTCGGCGACCTGCCCTGAACTTGACGCTCAGCCGTTTCGACGGGGTTGGTGCCCTTCTTGTGATGTGCGGGACGCGCGTATGTCTCGCCCGTCGCGAGGACTCGGCCCACGTCATGACGTGGGCCGAGTGGCGGTTCTTCGAACCAGGCGGGCGGCCGGGGCCGGGACGGGAAGGTTTTGGTGCACGCGCTGGTGACGGTGCCTTCGCACACAGGTTCCGGAACCCCCGCCGGACCCGGGCCGGGGCGAGGGCATAGCCGAGGCAAGCATGATCAACCTCGCAATGATCGACCTCATAAGCCGACGCCTCACCAGCGAACCGACCCCGAACTGGCGCGAGGCCGTCGTCGACGAAAAGGGCAGGGTCGAGCGCATCTCGTACGAGCTGTGTGTCCTGGTTGTGCTGCGCGATGCGATCGGGCGCCGGGAGATCTTCGTCGAGGGCGGGAAGCGGTGGGGCGACCCGGAGGACGATCTGCCCGTGACTTCGAGGCCACCCGCACCGTGCACTACGCGGCGATCCGTCAGCCGCTGGACGCGGCGGAGTTCATCACGGATCTGAAGCAACGGATGACGAACGGCCTGGACCGGCTCACGGCCGCGCTGGCGGACGGCTCGTCGGGCGGGGTGAACGTGACCACCCGGCACGGTGAGCCGTGGATCTCCGTGCCGAAGCTGGAGAAGCTGGACGAGCCCACCGGCCTCCAGGCGCTCAAGGACGAGGTCGTACGCCGCTGGGGTGTGCTCGACCTCCTGGACGTGCTCAAGAACGCCGACTTCGACACCGGCTTCACCGACGAGTTCGCCTCCATCGCCGCGTACGAGCGGATCGGCCGTGCCGTCCTCCAACGACGCCTGCTGTTGGCCCTGTTCGCCCTCGGTACGAACATGGGCATCCGGGCCATCGTGGCGACCGGCGAGCACGGCGAGAGTGAGGCGGCGCTACGGCACGTGCGCCGGCACTTCATCACCGTCGAAAACCTGCGGGCCGCCCTGCGCAAGCTGGTCAACTCCACCTTCGCCGCCCGGGACACCGCTGGGTGGGGCCAGGGCACGGCGTGCGCTTCGGACTCGAAGAAGTTCGGGTCCTGGTCCAGCAACTTCATGACCGAGTACCACGCCCGCTACGGCGGCAACGGCGTGATGATCCACTGGCACGTGGAGCGCAAGAGCGTCTGTATCTACTCCCAGCTCAAGAGCTGTTCGTCGTCCGAGGTCGCGGCGATGATCGAGGGTCTTTTGCGGCACGGCACGGACACCGAGATCGAATCCAACTACGTAGACATGCACGGCGCCTCCGTGGTCGGGTTCGCGTTCACCGAGCTGCTCAACTTCCGTCTGTTGCCGAGGCTGAAGAACATCGGCAGCATCCGCCTGTACCGCCCGGACGACACCCCGCCCGGCTGGCCGGCGCTCGGCGCCTCGCTGACGACCCGGGCCATCAAGTGGGACCTGATCGCCCAGCAGTACGACCAGATGGTCAAGTACGCCACCGCCCTGCGCCTGGGCACCACGGAGGCCGAACAGGTCCTGCGCCGTTTCACCCGCGGCGGCCCCAAACACCCCACCTACGCCGCGCTCGAAGAACTCGGCCGCGCGGTCCGCACCATCTTCGCGTGCGACTACCTCGCCAGCCCGGACCTGTGCTGCGAGATCCACAGTGGCCTGCAGGTCGTGGAGAACTGGAACTCGGCGAACATCGTGCTGCACTACGGCAAGGACGGCGCCCTGACCGGCCCGGACAAGGAGCACGCCGAGACCTCGATGCTCGCGCTCCACCTTCTCCAGTCCAGCCTCGTCCACATCAACACCCTGCTGCTTCAGCGTGTTCTTGCCGACCCCGCGTGGGCGAAGAAGCTCTCGGACGAGGACCGGCGCGGGCTGACCACGCACTTCTGGTCGAATATCAGCCCGTACGGCACGTTCCGGCTGGAGATGGACAAGCGGCTCGACCTGGCGCCCCTCTGTTCCCCGCCCCCGGCAGGCAGCCAACGATGCGGCACAGGCCGCGCGATCCACCCCGTGAGGGTCAGAGGCGTCAGCCCCCGGTCCGACGACCCCAGTTCGTGCCGGGCTCGTGAAAGCGGCAGATCGCGCCACTCGCGCCTGGAGCCGTTGGCTCCTCTGGCGAAGCAGTCGCGGCGTGTCGCGAACATGGCGACAATGTCACGACTGAGATGACACACGGGGGTGTCGAGTGAACCAGAACGACCTGGCGGCAATGGCTACACAGGCTCTGATCTCCGTCCTGGGGGGCGCAGCCAGCACGGCAACATCCCAGCTCATACAAGACAGGCTGAACCACTCCGCTCGCGGTCGTACTGCTCTGGACGGCTTGAGCGCCTCACCCAGCGATCCCACTGCCCAACAGGATGTTCAAGCCGCCCTTACTGACGAAATCAGCGGCGGCGCCGAGTTTGCTGATCGGCTGGCCCTACTTCTTCACGCATCCACCCAGCAGACCACCGGAAGTGTGGTCATCACGGGCAGCCGGCTGAAACACAACCAGATAGCGCTGGGCCCTCTGACGATCAACAACACGTCTGCCGGACGAATGCTGCTCGCAGCGGCAATCGCCTTGGCACTCATCCTGCTGGCGCTCGCCGCGTACGGCGGCGTGAGACTGATCAACACCGATGACACGCCGAACAGCCAGACGACTACCCGGCACGGCGCGAGCGATTCCAAACCCAGCGTCACGGCGTCGGCCGCGGGCACTGCCACGATCCGCAAGATGCTCCCGGAGCGAAGCGACGTGGATGCGAAGCTGTTCCCCAAAGCTGAAGCGCCTGAATTCGCGCCTGCCACTCGCGTTCCCTCCTGCCAATCGGTGCCGGAATGCCACAAAGCCACAGCCGCCGGTAACGTCACGTACGACGGCGTCGAAGGCACCGGCCACTCCGTCGATTTCGTCCTGTTCGCATTCCCGGATGCTGACTCGGCCCATCTCGCGTATGTGGGTCTCGTCAACAGCCATCACCCAAATCACCCAAAGGTGCAGTTAGCCAAGAGAGGCGAAGAAAGCCAGTTCTTCGAGTACCGGGAGCAGACCTACTACCACAGCGATGGCAGCCCCGACCTCGACATACCGCCGGAGCTGATCGGCCGCTACGTCTGGTTCCGGCAGGGGCCCTTCGTCGCGGTGGTGGAGCAGTTTGGTGGAGACGCTGCGCTTCAAGGTTCAGCTCGCCTCCTGGACATGTCCGCGATGTTCGCTGACCGGATCGTGAGGTTCCAGGGTCGTTGAGGGTGAGTGGCCCACGCCCCATCGTGGGGGACTTTGTATGTCATCGTCCTACCAGGCCCGATCCGGGTACTCCCGGCTGGGCCACGCACCAAGTTCTCCAGTGTCGGAAAACGAACGAATGACGACAGGCGCGACGGGCGCGACGGGCGTCCAATGGACCCGGACTTCTCGGTGCTTGACGACAGCTCAGATCCAATGAGATCCAACGGCGGCTGATGACAGGGTTTGCTGACAGCTAGGGTCGAATGCGACCACCAGAACGGGGAGCGGCATGGCCGACCTGGTCTACAAGCGGGTGTCGACCGACCAGCAGTCGACCGACCGTCAAAACCTCGTCCTCGCCGAGGCCGGGATCGAGGACCCGGTCGTCTTCGAGGAGGACGCCGGCACCTCCAGCCGCCTCCACCCGCTTGAGCGCCCGAAGTTCGGCGAACTGCTCACCTATGCGCGGCCGGGCGACACCGTGCACATCTCCGAGATGTTCCGCCTCGTGCGTGGCACCCAGCACATCCTGGATGTGCTCGAGTGCTCGACGTCCTCCACCGCGATCATCTCGCCCTGTGCATCCACGACGGCGCGTTCTCCGCGATGGACCTCACCGCCCGCCACCCGCGCACCGGCGAGCTGCTGTCCACGGTGAAGTTCATGGTGCAGACCCTCGCAGCCGCCGGGGAACTCCAACGCGACCTCCAGCGCGAGCTGACGTACGACGGGCTGCGGGCCGCCGAGGCCAAGGGCAACAAGGGCGGGCGCCGCCCGGCCATCGCGGCCGACAAGACCGACGACGTGCGCGCGGCGTACCTGGGTGGCCAATCCATCGCCAGCCTCGCCCGCGAGTACGACGTCAGCCGCGGTGCCATCCGTACCGCCGTCGCCGATCTCCTGCCCGAATACGCGGCCGCCGATCGAGACGCCCCAGCTCCGGAACTACCGGTCGTCCTCGACATGCCGGGCAAGGTCGCGGACTTCCTCCGCGCGACCGAACTGGAGCCCGCCGAGCGTGGCGCGCTCGACCAGGGCGTGACTGTTCGACGTGGCCAGGGCTACGCCCTGCGGCTCAGCACCACGCCGGAGGTCCACCGCCAACTCCTCAACCGCTGCCAGCCACTCGACAACGCCACGGCGATCCCGGCACAGCGCAAGGCCCGCCGCGAGTACGCGAACCGCGTCAAAACCCTCGGCGAGTGACCAGATCCCCCTGAAGCCTACTGGCGGGTTACTTGTTCCCTGGTGTCCGGGCTAGGACTCCGGGGCCGAAGCACGAAGCCAGTCCGCCACCCACGCCGCAGTGATCAACATCCGTCTCGCTGTCCTACGCTGGCGTGATGGGTGTGGGTGTAGAGGTGCTGATCGTGGACTGGCCGCGGGTGGAGGCGGCAGCGCCCGACGACCGGGTAGACCTGCTGATCGATGCCGCCTTCGGAGAGGCGTACAGCGACGACCTCTACGAGCATGGCTGGTCGTGGTCGACGCAGCCGGGTGAGGACTGGTACGGCAGGTATGCCTTCCAGAACACATTCGGCTCGTACAAGCCGCACTTTTGGGCCGGTCACCGCTGGGATCACATGCGCGAGTTCGTCGAGCCGAAGCTGCGCGAAGTACTCGACCCGTTCAACGACGCGCTGTTCTGGCACGCTCTGGAGGACACCACCGGGATCGGCTCAGGGCTGCCGGAGCGGCCGTGCACCTGGGGCCCGGACCTGTTGATGTCATGTCCGCCCGATCACATACCGCTGATCGCCGGATGGTGGCGGCAGGCAGAACCCCAACTGGAACTTCTACGCGAACCGTTCGCCCACTCTGACGCGGGGCACGGTGGATGGATCACGACCTTCGAATCGTTTGCCGACCTCCTCACCGACTGGGGAGAGGTGGTCACGGAGGCAGAGCGCCGCGGCTGGGGCAGCCTCGGCCTGCGCTGCTGACCGCCACGAGTGAGCCTGAAACCGTTGGCCGTCTCGTGCTCGCTGGCGAACGAGTCGCTGGAGCACCACTTGCTCAAGCTGGAGCCGGTGACTTGTGCGCGCTGCGCGGGCTACCGGGCTGAGCTGGAAATCGGTGTGCTCCCAGGTATGTAGAGGAAGACATGATGGTCTTCAACTCCGATGGCGACCGGCTGATGGCGCTGGAGGCGCAGCTGTCCTGACAGCTGCTGGGAAAACTCGCTGGTCATGGATGTTGCGCCGCTATCGCCCCGGCATATAGGCGCGTGCGCGGACAAGGACTTGCCCGGCTGTGCCTGCCCTGGTGTATGGGCTTGCGATTGACTGGGCGGCTATAGCGTGTTGCAGAAGGGTGGGTGTGGGCAGGCCAGGGGTGGGTTGGTGTCTGGCCTGTTCATGCGGCGAGGGCGAGGTTGTGCATGTGGGCCACGGCTTGGACGGCGTGGTGGAGGCCGTTGCCGCGTTGGCGGCAGTCGCGGAGGATCTTGTAGTGCTTCATACGGGCGAAGGCGTGCTCGACGTGGGCACGCACCCGGCGATGCTCGGCATTGTCGGCTTCCTCGCCCGCCAGCAGTGGCCGGCCGGGGCGTTTACGGTGCGGGACGACGAGGCCGGTATTGATGTACGCGCCGTCGCCGAGAACGGTGACACCTTCGCAGTGCTCGGCAAGGCCGCTGTCCCGCCACACGCGGGCATCCGCCCTGTTTCCCGGGACGGGCCGGGCAGTGGCGATGACCAGTTTCGTGTCGGCATCGATGATGACCTGCACGTTCGCCGAGAATCGGTAGTTGCGACTCGAAGCGCCGACCCTACGGTCGCGCACCGGGATGAGAGTGCCGTCCACGATCCACAGCCGGTCTGCGGCGTCGGCAGGGCGGGATACCGGTTCGAGCGCGAGGAGAGGCCGCAGCCGTTGGATGACTCGGCACACCATTGCCGGCGAGATGCCGAACAGTGGTGCAAGCTGCCGCATCGTGAGATTCGTGCGGTAGTACACGGCCACCAGCAGCTCCCGGTCCGCCAGCGGCAGACACTACGGCCGGCCACCACCGGGACCATTCCCGCCACGCTCCCGCACCACCTTCAACAACCGCTCGAACTGTCGCATCCGCAGACCAGCGAACGTCTCCACCGACAACGACTCAGCCATCAACACCCCACCCATACAAGGAAAATGCCCGGCCCACTACCTTCTGCAACACGCTTTAGAGTGTGTTTTAGAAGTTGTCGGTGTGCTGGGTGGGCGTCGCTGAGCGCCGTAGTTGGGCCGCAGCGGAACGGGCGGAAGTCATTCGTTGTCAGTGGCCCCGCGTACGGTCTGCCTATGGATGATCAGCGGTCGCCGCTTCCTCTGATAGACGACTCCACAGCCTGGGAGACCGGGCAGTGCTCCCCGGGGGCCAGCAACGCAGGTGCACGTGCTCCGCGTTTGTCTGCGTTCGACCGAGTTGGAGATCGCCCGTGAGTGGAATGCCGATGCCCGAGGCAGGGGACGCACGGCAGGCATGGGGCCGGGTGACCGCGTGGCTTGAGCAGCACGCCCCTGGCGTTTCGCTGCCCTCGGCGGCCCGGGGAGCCATGTGGCCATCAGTGAAGCCGAAATACGCATGGGCCTGAAACTGCCAAGGGAGATGCAGCAGTGGCTCCTGGTGAACGACATCGATGCCGGCAGGCAACCTGATGTCCGATCGTGTCTGGTGGCGCTGGGGTGCCAGGGCGTCATCCCCAGCGGCGGACTCCTTCTCGGTCTCACGGACATCGAGCGTGTCTACCTCCACAAGATGGCCATGGAGGAGATGGAACCGTCCGGAGACCCTGAATACCCGTCCTGGCGCAGGGAGTGGGTGCCGATCTCAGCGGAGAGCGACGGCTTCTTTGGGAAGTTCTTGAACACGCGCACCGGAACCGTGGGGTCTTGGACCGAGGGGTCGTCCCCCAAAGACGGCGAATACGCCTCGTTGTTCGCCTTCATCCAGGATGTAGCGGACCAGCTGGAAGGGGTTTCCTCGGGTGACTGGAGCGAACCTGGCAGGGCCCGTAGGCTCGGTCCCCGTCCAGAGGATGAGCCCATACGCCTCTGGGCCCGTGCGAATGGCTATCTCGTAAATGACCGCGGACGTATCCCCGCAACCATCCGCGAGGCTTACGAAGCATCACCGTGAGCGCCAGATCTGGCCGGCCGGTCTATGACCCTCAGCTAATGCTTTCGGCCGGTCACAGCCATTCGTTGATCGCAGCAACGAGGACGGTGGCTTCGAAGCGGACCCGCAAGCTTGCCGAAGCGGCAGGCCACCGCCCGGTTCCGCTTCATGCGGTTGATACCGCACTCGACCGCGTGTCGGGCCTTGTAGTCCTCACGGTCGAAGGCCGGAGGCCGCCCGCCGGCCGTTCCTCGGCGTTTGCGGTGGCCGGCCTGATCGGCCGGTTCCGGGATCGTGCAGCGGATCCCGCGCCGACGCAGATACGCACGGTTCGCGCGCGACGAATACGCCTTGTCACCTCGAACCCGAAGGGGGCGGATTCGGGCCCGCCCAAGCCCAAGTCGAGGAACCCGGATGGCTTCCAGAACGGCGGTGGGATACGGGCTGTCTCCCTGCTGCCCGGCCGTGAC
>NZ_JBFAIP010000146.1:0-11415 GCF_040654775.1 Streptomyces sp. NPDC050636 | reverse complement strand
GGCGCGTCGTGGTCGCCCTTTGCGGGGGGTTGCCCCTCGGCGCGGTACCTCTGCAGCGGCGAGGGGCAACCGCTTCCCCTTCGTGAGGCACCGTGAATCGCTGACGTGCATGCGAGTAGGAGCCCGTGATGAGTCTGCTGCGCAAGATCCGTGACACTGGGCGGGTGGCGGAGGAGGCTCCGCCACGGCCGAAGGGCGCTCCTCCCGCTATCGCGCGGGAGCTGGGTGGTTCGGTCCAGGTGCGGTGTGTGGATGCGGGCTCGTGTAATGGGTGCGAGATCGAGATTGCGGCGGCGTTCGGGCCGGTGTACGACGCCGAGCGGTACGGAGCCCGTATGGTCGCCTCCCCGCGGCACGCGGATGTGGCGCTGGTGACCGGACCGGTGACCCGGAACATGGCCGAGCCGCTGCGCCGCACGGTCGCCGCGATGCCCGAGCCGAGGGCGGTGGTCGCGATCGGCGACTGCGCCGTCAACTGCGGTGAGTTCGCCGGGGCGTACGGGGTCGAGGGCGCGGTCGGCGATGTGGTGCCGGTGGACGTGGAAGTACGCGGGTGTCCGCCCCGACCGGAGGAGATCGTGGCGGCGCTGCGTACCGTGACCGGCCGGTGAGCGTGATCGGGCCCGCCCTGGGCGTGGCGGCGGGGCTGGCCGGGGCGGGCGCGGCGGCCGGGCTGCTGACGCCCGAACGGGGCCGGACGACGGTGGTCGGCGGGTGTACCGCTGGTGCCGGCGTCGCCGGACTCGTCGCGGGTGTGGCCGCCTTGGGCGGGGTCCGGTGGGCGGTGGAATTCCCCGGTCTTCTGCCGCTTGCCGGGGTGCGGCTGGCGGTGGATGCGCTGTCGGGGCTGTTCATGGCGGTGGCGGGCGCGGTTGTCGCGGCGGTGGCCCTGTATGGGATCGGATATGCGAAGGGGCATGGCGGTCATGGTGCGGGCTCTCGCGGGGCGCAGGCGGTTCTGCCGCTGTTCGCGCTGACGCTGCTGCTGGTACCGGCGGCCGCTTCGGTCTCCACGTTCTTGGTGCTGTGGGAATTGATGGCGCTGGCCTCGTTGTTGCTGGTGCTGGCTGAGCACAGGGAGCGGTCCTCGGTGCGCGAGGCCGGGGTCTGGTACGCGGTGATGACCCACCTGGGCTTCGTACTGCTGCTGATCGGGCTGGTGTGGCTGGCCGCCAGCGCCGGTGGAGAGGACTTCGCCGCGCTGCGGGCCGACGCGAACGATGTGCCGGCGCCGGTGCGCGGGACGGTGTTCGTGCTGCTGGCGGCGGGGTTCAGCTCCAAGGCGGGGGCGGTCCCGCTGCACGCCTGGCTGCCGCGGGCGCACCCCGAAGCCCCAAGCCACGTCTCGGCGTTGATGAGCGCGGCTATGGTGAACCTCGGGATCTACGGGATCGTCCGGGCGGGCTTCGATCTGCTGGGCGGGGGACCGCTGTGGTGGTGGCTGGGCCTGATCGCGATCGGCGCGGTGTCGGCCGTGTACGGGATTCTGCAGGCGGCGATGGCCTCGGATCTCAAGCAGCTGCTGGCGTACTCGACGAGCGAGAACATGGGCTTGGCGCTGATCGGTGTGGGGGCGGCGGGGCTGTTCTCCGCTTCCGGCGATGGTGCAGTGGCCGGTCTGGCGTTGGCGGCGGCGCTGCTGCACGTCGTCAACCACTCCGCGTTCAAGGCGCTGTTGTTCTGTGCGGCCGGTTCGGTCCTGCGGGCAACTGGGCTGCGGGACCTGGACCGGCTCGGAGGTCTGCGGGCGCGGATGCCGGCCACGGCGGGGTTGTTCGCACTGGGGGCGCTGGGTGCGGTGGCGCTGCCGCCGGGCAACGGCTTCATCAGCGAGTGGCTGCTGCTGCAGTCACTGATCCATGGGCTGACGGTGCCGGGGGTGACCCCGGCGATCGTGCTGCCGCTGGCCGTCGCGGTGATCGCCCTGTCCGCGGGGCTGGCGGCAGCGGTGTTCGTCAAGGCACTGGGCGTTGGGTTCTTCGCCCGGGCGCGCGATGAACGAGCCGCCAAGGCGTCGGAGAGCCCGGCGAGCATGCTGGCCGGGATGGGGCTGCTCGCGGCGGCATGTGCCGGTCTGGCCCTGTTGCCGGGGATGTTGGGGAGCGGCCTGGACCGCGCCGTGACGGCGGCGGGTCTCGCGGGCCGTGGCGCGGTATCCGGTGGCGGGACACAGCTGAGGCTGGAGGCGATCTCCGCGTCGCTGTGGCCCTTGTGGGTGGTCTTGGCGCTGACGGCGGCCGTGGCGGTGGCGGCCGGGCTGCCCCGTCTGATCGGGGCCCAGCGGCGGCGTACGAAGGCCCGGTTGTGGGACTGCGGAGGCGGCGCCCCCACGCCGCGCATGGCCTACACGGCGACGTCGTTCGCCGAGCCCCTGCAGCGGGTCTTCGATGACGTACTGGCCCCCGAGCAGGACGTGAACGTCACCCCGGTGCGGGAGTCCGCGTATCTGGTGGAGCGGGTGCGCTATCAGCGACGGGTGCCCGACCGCCTCGAACACCGCTTGTACGAGCCGGTGTTGGGGGCACTGTCCCAGGTTGGACGGCGGGCCCGAAGGCTGGCGAGCGGCAGCGTGCACCTCTATCTCGGTTATGGCTTCTTCGCGCTCGTGGCGCTGTTGGCGGTGCTGGTGGTGGGCTGGTGAACGCAATGGGTATGGCGGCGGTGGCCGCCCAGGTCGTCGTGGTCGTCGGTGGCGCGCCGCTGCTGACCGGGCTGATGCGGCAGGTCCGGGCGCACCTGGAGGGCCGCGCCGGGGCCGGGATCGCACAGCCCTGGCGGGACATTCGTAAGCTGCTGCGCAAGGAGCCCATCACCCCGGTCGGGACCGGGCCGGCATTCCGTACGGCGCCCGCGCTGCTGGTCGCCACCACGGCCGTGGTCGCCGCGCTGCTGCCGCTGCTGTCCACCCGCACTCCGGTCAGCGCCGGTTCGGATCTGATTCTCGTGGTGGCGCTGCTGGCGCTGGGCACGGTCGCCCTGGCGCTGGCCGGGCTGGATACCGGGACGGCGTTCGGCGGCATGGGGGCCTCACGCGAGATGACGGTGGCCGCCTTGGTGGAGCCCACCATCCTGCTGTCGGTGTTCGCCCTGTCGATACCAGCCGGGTCCACGAACCTGGCCACCATCGTCTCCGGCGCTGTCCACAACCCCGCCCGGCTGACCTCCCCCGCCGGACTGCTGGCAACAGCCGCGCTCGCCGTCGCGGTGCTGGCGGAGACCGGGCGGATCCCGGTGGACAACCCGTCCACGCACCTGGAGCTGACGATGGTCCACGAGGCGATGGTGCTGGAGTACGCCGGCCCCGACCTCGCGCTGGTGGAACTGGGATCCCAGATGCGGCTGACGGTACTGCTGGGGCTGCTGGCCTCGCTGTTCGCGCCGTGGGGCATCGCCACCGACGCTTCGTGGGCGGCCTTGGTGATGGCGCTGGTGCTGTTCGCCGTCAAGGTCGCGGCACTCGGGGCGGTGCTGGCCGCCGCCGAGGTGTTCTGGGCCAAGCTGCGGCTCTTCCGTGTGCCCGAACTGCTGGCCGGGTCCTTCCTGCTGGCGCTGCTCGCGGTGACTGCCTCGTACTTCCTGAGCGGAGAGTGAAACCCGGTGAGTGAGAGTACGTACGCCCAGCTGCTGAACCTGGCCGCCGGGGCGTTTCTGCTGGCGGCTGTGGTGGTGCTGTGGCGGCGGGAACTGGCCGCAATCGTAAGGCTCTTCGCCCTCCAGGGCCTCGCACTGGCCGCGCTGCCGCTGCTGCTGGGGCTGCACGAGGACCGCTGGGACCTGATCGTCGTGGCAGTGGGCCTCGGAGCGCTGCGGGCGGGGCTGCTGCCCTATCTGATGCGCCGCGTCCTGTCCGCGGTCGCGCCGCGGCCCGGTGCTGAGCACCCAGATGAGCATCGCTACGAGGAGGACGTCAGCGAGTTCCACGAGACCCAGCCGCTGGTCAATGTCGCGGCATCCCTCCTCACCGCTGCGGTGCTGACCCTGCTCGCCTACGCCGTGGCTCGGCCACTGGTCGCCCTCGATCCCACGCCCGCCACCCGGGCGCTGCCGGTCGGGCTCGCGGTGGTGCTCATCGGCTTCTTCGTCCTGGCCACCCGCCGCCGGGCGCTGGCCCAAGTGGTCGGCTTCCTGCTGCTGGACAACGGCATCACCGCCACCGCCTTCCTGGCCGCCTCCGGTGTGCCACTCATCGTCGAACTGAGCGTCTCCTTCGACGTATTGCTCGCCGTCCTCGTCCTGCAGGTCCTTACGACGCGCATGCGGGCCGCCTTCGGCACCACCGACATCGACGACCTGCGGGAGCTGCACGACTGATGCCGAGTCTTGTGGACGGAGCCTCTTCTCTGGGAGGGGCCGCCTCCGTATTCGTCCTGTGTGCACCCGTCGCCGTCCCGCTCGCGGTCTGCGCGGCCCATGCGGCCTCCGGCCTGGGCACCCTGGCCAAGCGCCGGGGAACGCTTCCCCCGCAAGAGACGGACGCTGCGCACGGCTGTGCCCGCCGGGCCTTCGCCAGCTGGGCGGGACTGGTGTCACCGGTCGCGATCCTCGGCTGCGGGGCAGTCCTAGCCGCCACGGTTGTGGGCCAAGGACCGGTCACCGCCCTGGGCGGCGTACTGCGCGCCGATGCCCTCACGGCCTGGATGCTCCTGGTCGTCGGCGCCGTCGCCCTCCTGGCCTGCGCCGCGAGCACCACCTACCTGGCGCACGAACACGCCACCGGACACGCCACCGACCACACCACGCGCCGCTACCGCCTTCTCGTCCACGCCTTCCTCGGCGCCATGAGCCTGGCCGTGCTGGCAGCCAACCTCGGAGTGCTGTGGGCCGCCATCGAAGCCACCACCATCGTCACGGCCTTCCTCGTCGGCCACCGCCGCACCCGCGCCTCCGTGGAAGCGGCCTGGAAGTACGTGGTGGTCTGCTCGGCCGGCATCGCCCTGGCCTTCCTCGGCATCGTCCTGATCTACTACGCGGCCCGCGCCGAGGGCATCCCCGAGGCGAACGCCCTGGACTGGCCCACCCTGGTCGCCCACGCGGACCGCCTGGACCCGGCGACCATGCGCCTGGGCACGGCCCTGATCGTCCTCGGCTTCGGGGCCAAGGCGGGCCTGGTCCCGCTGCACGCCTGGCTGCCCGACGCCCACAGCCAGGCCCCTGCCCCCGTCTCCGCCCTGATGTCCGGGGTGCTGCTGTCCGTCGCCTTCGCCGCGATCCTGCGCGGCAAGGTCATCGCGGACGCCGCACTCGGCCCCGGCTTCGCCCAGACCCTGCTGGCCGGAACCGCCCTACTCACCCTGGCCCTGGCAGCCGCCCTCCTCCTCCACCAGGGCGACTACAAGCGCATGCTGGCGTACTCCAGCATGGAGCACATGGGCCTGATCGCGCTGGGCGCCGCCATCGGCACCCCGCTCGCGCTCGCCGCCACCCTGCTGCACATCGCCGGCCACGGCCTGGCCAAGACCGTCGCCTTCTGTACCTCCGGCGACATCCTCCATCTCTACCGCACCACCCGCATCGGCCGGGTACGCGGCCTGCTCGCCCGCGCACCCGCCCCCGCCGCCACCTTCGGCCTGGCCGTCGTGGCCCTGCTCGGCTTCCCGCCGTTCAGCCTATTCGCCTCCGAACTGGGCATCGCCCGCGCCGGGTTCGCGGCAGACTTCGGCTGGCCCACGGCCCTGGCTCTGCTGCTGGTACTGACCTCGTTCGCCGCGCTCGCCCTCCGTACGGCGCATATGGTGCTCGGCCGGCAGCTGGCCCCGGCCGAGGGCGCTCGTATCCCCGTCCCCGCCGGAGCACCGGGCGGGCCACCGGCCCCGCAACCCGAACCGGCTCACCCGGCCCTCGAATCGAGCACCGAATCGAGCACCGAACCGGGCCCCGTATCAGCCGACGACGCTCCGCCCGTGCGGCTCGGCACCGGCCTCGGCCTCCCGCTCGCCCTAGGGCTGCTGGCCTGCGCCGCGCTCGGCATCACCACCGGTCCACTGACCGATCTGCTCTCCACCGCCGCCGCGATCACCGGAAGGCACTGAGCCCGTGCAACCGCCCCCCGTCGAACGCACAACCTTCGACATCACCCCATCCCAACTACCGCAATATGCAGACGAGTTGCTGCGCAAAGGCCACCGCATCGCCCTCGTCGCCGCCCACCACGACGACGCGCCCACCGCGGGCGGCCAGGCCCTGCGCGTGGTGTACCTCTTCCTGGCCGGGCCGCCGGACACCCGCACCGAACTCCACGTACGCCTCGACCCCGGTCGGCCCGAGCTCCCCACGCTGGCCCATCTCTCGTTCCCCACAGGCCGGTTCGAACGCGAGATGCGAGACCTGTACGGCATCGTCCCCCTCGGCCACCCCCTGCCCCGACGCCTCGTCCGCCACTTCCACTGGCCCAAAGGCTGGTACCCGATGCTCCCGGACGCGGGGCCGCCACCCCCCTTCTCCGAACAGGAAGGCCCCTACCCCTTCCTGGAAGTCGAAGGTGACGGCGTCTACGAGATCCCCGTCGGCCCCGTCCATGCCGGACTGATCGAACCGGGCCACTTCCGTTTCTCCGTCGTCGGCGAAACCATCCTCAAACTCAAGGCCCGCCTCTGGTTCGTCCACAAAGGCATCGAGAAACTCTTCCAGGGCCGCACCGTGGAACGCGGACTGCCGTTGGCCGAACGCATCAGCGGCGACACCGCCGTCGGCCACGCCCTCGCCTACTGCCTTGCCATCGAGGAAGTCACCGGCACCCCCGTCCCCGCCGACGCTCAGCGCGCCCGCGCCCTCCTCCTGGAACTCGAACGCCTCCACAACCACGTCGCCGACCTCGGCATGCTCTGCAACGACGTCGGCCACTCCATCCTCAACGCCCAGGCCCAACGCGTCCGCGAACAACTCCTCCGCCTCAACGACGAGATCACCGGGCACCGCCTGCTGCGCGGCGGCGTCCTCCTCGGCGGCGCCGTCCTGCGCACTCTCCCCGACCCCACCCACATGCGGAACCTACGCGACGACGTCCGCCAGATCGCCGATCTGGCACTGGGCCACCCCACCGTCCGCGACCGCTTCACCGGCACCGCCCGCCTCCCGCTGGAGGCCGCCCGGGACCTGGGGTGCCTGGGCTATGTCGCCCGCGCCAGCGGCCTCGTCGCGGACGCCCGCACCGCCCACCCTTTCACGCCGTACGACCAGTCGCCAGCCATCCCCTTCCACACCAGCGGCGATGTGCTGGCCCGCTTCCTCGTACGCGCCGAGGAGATCGAAGCCTCCACCGCCCTGATCATCCACCTCGCCGACGGCCTGCGCCCCGGAGCCGTCTGCACCTGGCCGGCCATCCCCGCACGGCGGACTCCCGGCTCCGGCGTCGGCATCGTCGAAGGCTGGCGCGGAACCATCACCACCCGCGTCGAACTCGCCGCCGACCACACCCTCACCCGGGTAAAGCCCGTGGACCCGTCCTTCTTCAACTGGCCCGCCCTCCCCGTCGCCCTCGCCGACACGATCGTCCCCGACTTCCCCCTGACCAATAAGAGCTTCAACCTCTCCTACGCGGGCAACGACCTGTGACGGACAGAAGCGACCTATGACGCACGAGCGCGGACCAGCCGGAGCTCGTCACAATGTCAGGGCTGATCCGCAGTAGTCACCTTCGAGACGTTCGACGCAGCCAGGCCGGCCACCAGGGCAGCACACAGCACCGCACCACGCATCGCGACGGACAATCCCCGGACCAACCCGACGACGCTGGACACGGCTGCACGGCACGACTCCCGCCAAACAGCGGCGCACACAGCTCCCGGAACAGACGACAGCCCCGAGCACCAGCGCAGCGCACCGGAGAGACGCGCGCTCGGGGCCGACGAGTCCCCCTCACCTAGCACCGCGCCATGAGCAGGGAACCGGAGCCGGGCGAGCGAACCATCCAACGTTCAATCAACGACCGCCCGCCCGGCCAGACACGCCCGCTTCAGCACGGCGCCGCCCGTACCGCGGGAGAAAGACCAAGCATCGTGGCTGAGGCCGGGGGGGGCTGAACTCCACACGTGACGGGTGCTCGTCACAGTGCCCGAGCGTCGTGGCGGGCTTTCAGTGGCTGAGCCCCAGACGCATTTCCCACTTCGCGCTGACTGATTGGAGGCGTGTCACGTCGACCTGGCTGTCGGCTCAACCTTCCGAATCAGGGCGGACAGCGTTTCGCCAGATCTTGACGTCCAGCTTTAGGAACGTGCTGGCTGCTTGATCGTTGGGCATCGCCCGCACGGTAATCAATCCGACGTGCCCGTTGTTGATGACACAGATCCGGGCCCCCTTGCTCAGTCGCTCGAGCGCGATTGTGCCTTCGTCGGCGTACCGCCCGTCCGACCTGCACACCTCCAAGGAACCCTTCTGGCCAGAATCCAGGAGTACCAACGTCCCGTCGCCGTCCGTGTTGACCCAGAAGCCGTTGTAATCGAGGCTGAAGTCGCCAAAGGGGAGACCCCACTCTTCTCCACGACGCGGCTTGATCGGATCATCGGTCAGCATGAGGTAGGTATTTCTGGCCAGGTTGACGCCCGTGGCGCTGACAGGCTCCGGCTCGGGCAACGGCGCTGTTGGCGTGCTCGGATCGAGCGACGCCGTGGAGCGGCTCGGACTTGGTGACGTCGGCTTACCTACCGGCTTGCTGTCTGTGGAGGAATCGTCGGAGCCGAGTAGACCGAAGACTCCGGTGATGAGCGCTGCAAGCACAGCCGCGCCAGCCGTTACCCAGATGCCCCACCGGTGATCCTTCGCCGTCACCTCTTCGGACTCGGACCCAGACGCCACCGTCACCTCTTCGGACTCAGACTCAGACACCGCCGTCGCCCCCCTGTCTTCGTCGGTTAAGGGGCCACAACCTACTGCCAGACTGCCCTCAGGCGCCTGCGGTTCCGGGCACTCTGTGAAACTGGCGGAGCCCGCTTCGAAAGCACGAACGACCAACGGGCATAAGGACGTTGATCAAAGAGCACCTACAACACGTCCCGACGCAAAAGCGGCCCGCACCGGGGTGAGTGCAGGCCGCGGATACAGGGATCGCGCGGGCGACTTCAGGCCTTCCGTGAGGGTCCCCACGATGTTGCCGGGGGCGTCCAGCCATACCGTGTTCACGGCATGAACGACACGTCACCGTTCTTGGGCCAGGAGTACGACGCGGGGTGTCACAGGGGAGACAAGACCATGAGGACCTCGTCGCGATCGTCGCCCTTGGCCAGCCTCAGAGCTCCGGGCCACCGGCCGATTTCCTTCCAGCCGAGCCGACCGTAGAACTCTTCGAGGCCGACACCACCGCGTGCGGCAAGGTGCAGCTGCTCCAGGCCCACCTCATCGCGGGCTACCTCACGGGCCCGGCGCATCAACGCCGCGCCGATGCCCTGGCCCCGGACGCTGAGCCAGGTCTGCACGTGGTGAAGCGTGCCCCAGTGCGTTATGAGCGGATGGGGGTCGCGGCGGATGTTCGGCCAGCCTGCGACGGTGCCATCGGACAGGGCGATCAAAAGGCGGCTGGTCGTTGGGGCAAGGTCCTTGATGATGCGGTCGAGGGCGGCGGTGACCTCTGCGGCATCCACCTGCGGGAAGGGGAACCCGGCCGCCCCGCCCGCATTGCTCACCTCGGTCCAGCAGTCCACGAGGGCCTGCTTCAGCTCGTCAGTGATCTCGTGCGGGTTGACGATCTGGGTGAGGCCCGCGGCGTTACTGCTGGTCCTGAGGACAAGTGTCACAAACGGCCCCCACGCGCCAAGGCGAATTCGAGGGGCCGCTGTGCGATTGCTCACTCCTCGCGGTCGAGGCCGAAAGTCTCGGCCAGCTCCCTCAGAACCTCGTCCGACATTCGGGGCGCCGTGGCGGCCTGCTCCTCCACCCAGCTTGCGATGACGGCATCCACGTCGCTCATGTCGTCTCTGACCTGCGCTTTCTTCACTGGTTAGTGACAACGTCGGAATGCCAGTCCTGTGTCGTTCTGCTTCACCCAATCGGATGGCTGACCTGCTGTTCCGGTCCGGGCTTCGCACCTGATGCGAGGTTCTCGCGCCGGATGCTATCTACGGAGCGTGACGAATTTGGCGGGTAAGGACGGGACGCCAACGGGAGCCGCGCTGCGGTGGATGTGGTGCCGCGGCACCGGTTCGTGCTCGGCTGCATCCTGCCCACCGACGAGCGCCCGCCCCGGGAAGGGCCCAGCGCCTCATCACGACCGCCCAACCACCGGCCCGCGGAGAGCCGGTAGACCGCTCGCCGATCTTCTGGAGGAAGGGACCGGACGGCCTGTTCTCCGGCTCCTGCGCCCCCAGATCCCGGCTTCTCGGGACGGCGGGGCCTACTTCTGCGCGTGGGAGCCCAGGTAGAAAAGCAGCGCCAGGAAACCGAGCAGCAAATGACTCCCGGCGATGTAGATGAACACGCGCCAGGACGTCCCCCGCTCCTTCCGTTCCTCGGACATCCCGCCGCCGAAGGACGGTTCGGGCGCGGGCTGATCATTGGCATGGTCGTCAGGCATGTCTGCTCTCCAGAGGGCGTCGGTCATCACAGGGGTGTCGGGTATCAAGGGTCGGTGGTGCGGTGACGGGGCGTATGCAGACGGGCACGCCCGTCCGGCCGGCCCATTCGACGAGCATGGTGATCTGGTCGACGTCCGCGTCATGCGAGGGACGGTCGCCGTCGGCATGCAGGTACGTGATCTCAAAGCGCATGGAAACAAGTGCTCTTTCCGCCATGGCTCACCAGACATCGGCATCAGGGATGACGAAGCGGGCCAGGATCGTCTTGCCGTGGCCGGCCCGGACGGGCTCCACGCTGAGCGTGCCGTCATACTCGTCCACCAGGTCGGCCACCACCCGCAGTCCCGCGCCCGGTGGGCCCGTCGCCGCATCCGGGACGCGAGATTCCCGGTCGGTCACCGCGATCACCAACTGCCCGGCTGCGACGGCGACCCCCACATCCGCTGTGGGCGACCGGTCGGCGGCATGCCGCAGCACATTGGCCACCAGCTCGCTCACCACCAGCTGCGCCGCGTCCGCCAGCGACGACTTCGGGTCGATGCCGAACTCGGTCAGCCTCGCTGTCACCTCCTGGCGGGCGCTGAGAACCGCACCCGGACCAACACGCACAGTGAACACGTGCCGTCGGCCCGATGGCTGGGCGTGTGCGCAGTCGGCGGCCGACGGGCGCTGTCTGCGCCACGGCGGAAACCACTCCGAGTGGATCACGAGGCCCGCCCCAGCGCAGGCCCCGTCTCCCGCAGCTGTACCAGGAGGTCTTCCTGCCCGGCCAGCAGCTCCACCAGAATCCGACGCGCAGCCTGCAGCAGCTCGGCGACATCGCCGCTCGCCAGCTCGTACACCACTGTCGAACCGCCCCGCGTGGCGGTCACGATCCCTGCCCGGCGCAGCACCGCCAGCTGCTGCGACAGAC
>NZ_JBFAIP010000145.1:0-11924 GCF_040654775.1 Streptomyces sp. NPDC050636 | reverse complement strand
TCCGATCTGCGAGTGCCAGGCGCAGGGGATCGCCCGGTTCGAGTGGTCGCACCTGTTCACACAGTGGGGAGCGGCGCACGCCCCGCGGGTCTACGAGGGCCACGGAGCCGACAGACGTGCGCTGTGGGACGACCGGACCGCCGGGACCTCCGATATCTACACCAGGTTTCTGAGTCGGCTCCTGCCGGAGCTGGAACGCTTCCTCGCCATCGAAGGGCTGCATGAGCGCAGCCACTTCCACCTGTCCGATGAACCGGACGGCGACGAGGCGCTGACCAATTACCGGGCCGCACGAGAGCTCGTGCGCCGGCTGGCGCCGTGGATGCGCGTCATGGACGCACTGAGCGATGTCCGTTTCGCCGCGGAAGGGCTCATCGACGTGCCGATCCCGATCGTCAGCACCGCGCCGGACTTCTTGGTGCAGGGGCACACCGCATGGACGTACTTCTGTACCGAGCCTCGGGGCCGCTATGTCAACCGACTGATCGATACACCGCTGCCCAACCTCCGGATGCTGGGCTGGCTGCTTTACCGGACCGGTGCCAAGGGCTTCCTTCACTGGGGTTACAACTACTGGTACCGACATCTGACAACCGAGCTCGTCGACCCGTACCGGGTTACCGACGGTGGCGGGTCGGCGCTGCCCAGCGGTGATGCCTTCGTGGTGTACCCGGGCGACGACGGACCGGTCGACTCCCTGCGGTGGGAGGTCTTCTCCGAGAGCATGCAGGACCTCGCCCTGCTACAGCACTCGGGCATCACAACGGACCATCCGCTGCTGGCCGGCCTGCGGGACTTCGCCGACTTCCCTCGCGACCGCGAATGGTTGGTGCGGAGTCGGCGCCGGGTGCTGTCGGCGGTGGCAGAGAGTCAGTCATCCGGCTGAGGGCGTGGGCGCGTCGCTGGCTCGGCTGCTCCCGCCGCCAGGGGCCGACGTCCCGATAGTTGCAATTTTTACGATTCCCTACCTCTTGTCGAACCTCCGTCGAGTGTGGTTCAACTCACTTTCACGAGTCGCCAACCGCATCACGAGTCACCAACCACATGAGGAGCCGATCACGGTGATCCGAACACTCCGCACAGAACACCGGATACGCACTACGGTCGTGGCTTCAGCGGCCGGGGTGCTGCTTGCGGGGTGCGCCGGCGGTTCCGGGGGTTCTTCCGAGAGCCGTGCCATCAACGTGCTGATGGTGAACAACCCGCAGATGCTGGAGGTGCGGAAGCTCACCGCGGACCACTTCACCAAAGAGACAGGCATCAAGGTCAACTTCACCGTGCTGCCGGAGAACGACGTCCGGGACGAGATCAGCCTGCACTTCTCCAGTCCGGCGGGGGCGTACGACGTCGCCACCATCAGCAACTACGAGGTGCCCTTCTACGCCAAGAACAAATGGCTGCTGCCGCTGGACGGGTACGCCTCGAAGGACAAGACGTTCGACCAGGCCGACATCCTCGCGCCGATGCGGCAGTCGCTGACCGCGGACGACGGCAAGCTGTACGGTGAGCCGTTCTACGGTGAGTCGTCCTTCCTGATGTACCGCAAGGACGTCTTCGCCGCCGAGGGTCTGACCATGCCGGCCCACCCCACGTGGCAGCAGGTCGCCGACCTGGCGGCGAAGACCGACGGCGCGCAGCCGGGCATGAACGGCATCTGTCTGCGTGGCCAGGCGGGCTGGGGTGAGGTGATCGCACCGCTCACCACGGTCGTCAACACCTTCGGCGGAACGTGGTTCACCAAGGACTGGGAAGCACAGCTCACCTCCTCCGCCTTCAAATCCGCCACCGAGTTCTACGTCGACCTGGTCCGGAAGCACGGCGAGTCCAACGCCGCCGAGTCCGGGTATGCCGAGTGCCTCAACGACTTCACCCATGGCAAGACCGCCATGTGGTACGACTCCACGGCCGCGGCCGGTTCCCTGGAGGCAGCGGGCTCCCGGGTGAAGGGCGAGGTCGGCTACGTCCCCGCCCCGGTCGACAAGACCAACAGCTCAGGCTGGCTCTACACCTGGGCCTGGGGAGTACGGAAGTCATCCGAACAGTCCGACGACGCCTGGAAGTTCATCTCCTGGGCCTCGGGCAAGCAGTACCAGCAGCTCGTCGGACGGACCACCGGATGGGCCAACGTACCCGCCGGCACCCGCGCCTCCACCTACGCCAACCCCCAGTACCGCGCCGCCGCATCCGCGTTCGCGGATGTGACCCGCAACTCGATCGCCGGCGCCGATCCACGCAACCCCGGCCTCCAGCCGCGGCCGACGATCGGCATCCAGTTCGTCGGCATCCCCGAGTTCTCCGATCTCGGCACGAAGGTCTCCAACGAGATCAGCAACGCCATCGCGGGGGCCCAGTCCGTCGACCAGGCTCTGCGCAACTCCCAGGAGTTGGCCAAGGAGGTCGCCAAGCAATACCAGAAGGAATGAGCTGATCGCCCTGGGCGAGGCGGGCGCGTGTGATGTCACTCTTCCCCGATATCTGACGCTTCCTGCCGGCAGTCTTCTTGCCCGCGTCGATGCTCTGCCCGGCGGCGGGGGGAGACCCACATCCCGGGTGTCGTGGCCCGCTACGTCCGCGGGAAGGCCCGTCGGTAGTCGCTCGGCGACACCCCGATCTGTTTGAGGAAGTGGTGACGGAGGTTGTTCGCTGTGCCGAGGCCGCTCAGTTCCCCGATCCTGGCGATCGGCAGGTCTGTCGATTCCAGCAGGCTCTGGGCCCGTCGCAGACGCTGGTTGAGGAGCCACTGCAGCGGAGTCGACCCGGTGGCCGCTTGGAGCCGCCGGTAGAGAGTGCGCGGGCTCACCGCGGCCCGTTGCGCCAAGTCCTCGACCGTCAGCGGTTGGTCGAGGTTCGCCCGGGCCCAGTCCAGTACGGGCCCCAGGCCCCGGTCGTCGGTGGCGGGCACGGGCAGGTCGATGAACTGTGCCTGGCCGCCGGGCCGGTGAGCGGGCACCACCATGCGGCGGGCCAGCTGGTTGGCGACATGCGGGCCCAGGTCGCGGCGTACCAGATGGAGGCAGAGGTCGAGTCCGGCGGTCAGGCCGGCGCTGGTGAGCACATCACCGTCGTCCACGTACAGCACCGAGTCGTCGACTTGTACCTTCGGGTAGCGCGCGGCCAGTTGAGCGGTGTGCATCCAGTGGGCGGTGGCGCGGCGGCCGTCGAGCAGCCCTGCCTCGGCGAGTGCGAAGGCGCCGGTGCACAGGGAGACCATGCGGGCGCCTGCGTCGTAGGCGTGGCGCAGGGCCGTGATCAGCTCTTGGGGCAGCGGTCTGCCCTCGTCGACGCAGGGATCGGGTACCGAGGGCACGATGACCGTGTCGGCGCCGACAAGGTCGTCGAGCCCGTAACGGGTCCGCAGTGACAGTCCGGTTCCGTTCGCGGGACCGTCCTGAAAGGGCTCCTGCGTACTGCACAGCCGCAGGTCGTACCAGGGGTCGGCCAGGTCGGGCTGCGGCTTCCCGAAGACGGTGCAGGGGATGCTCAACTCGTACAGGTCCCATGAGGGGACCCCGATTTCCTCGGTCACGACCACGGCGACGGAACCAGCATTCATGCCTTGCAGCGTATGGCAGGAATTTGGCGGTTGCCGTCACCGGTGTCACTGTTCCCGGTCGCCGCACGCTGTGAGCATGGTGCCTACGTGATCAACCGCCAGGTGCGGACAGACAGGGAGTTGAGGCATGGATTTCGATCGCTCGGCCGTGACCGTCATCGGATTGGGCTCGATGGGCTCGGCACTGGCCACCGTATTGCTGGAGCGGGGCCACCCGACCACCGTGTGGAACCGTTCGGCGCACAAGGCGCAGCCGCTGGCCGACCGAGGCGCCCAGCTGGCCGCGACGCCCGAGGAGGCGATCGCGGCGAGCCCGCTGATCATCACTTGCGTACTGGACTACGAAGCGCTGCACGCCGCCCTCGACCCCGCCGCGGGCTCCCTGGCGGGCAAGGCCCTGGTCAACCTCACCTCCGGTTCCCCGGAGCAGGCCCACGAAGCTGCCGCATGGGCCCGCTCGCACGCCGCCGACTACCTCGACGGCGCGATCATGACCACCCCGCCGGGGGTCGGCAGCCCCGAGATGATGTTCCTCTACAGCGGTTCACACACCGTCTTCGAAGCGCATCGTCCGACACTGGCGTCCCTGGGCGACCCTCTGCACCTGGGCACCGACCCGGGTCTGGCCTCCCTCTACGATGCCGCCCTGCTCGGCCTGATGTGGTCCACCATGACCGGCTGGCTGCACGGCACCGCACTGGTCGGCGCGGAGAAGACAGAGGCCACGGCCTTCACACCCCTCGCGATCCGCTGGCTGAGCGCCGTGGCCGGTTTCCTGACCACTTACGCGCCCCAGGTCGACGCCGGCCACTACCCGGGTGACGATGCCACCGTCGACGTACAGATCGCGGCCATCGACCATCTCCTCCACGCCGCGGCGGCCCGCGGCATCGACAACGCCCTGCCCGAACTCCTCAAAGCCACCATGGAACGGGCCCGGGCCGCAGGCCACGGCTCCGACAGCTACGCGAGTGTGATCGAAGCCCTGAAGAACCCGGCGGACAGCAAATGACCATGCCCCCGACAGCCACCACCGCTCCCGCGCCGGCCCCTCCGGCTACCACCCCACGATGGACGGACCTGCTCGCCACCGCCACCGACGACTGCCTGGCCGCCCTCCAGAAGGGAGCCGACCACGACTGGTCGCGCCTCGCCCACGACCTTGACTGGACCTGCCGCCAGACCCTGGACCACCTCGCCCTCGGCCTGACGGGCTACGCGGGCCTTCTCATCGCCCGCCCCGTCGACCGTTACGTCACCCTCTTCGCCTCTCTCGACCCCCAAGCCCCCATCCCCGCCTGCCTGGACGGCCTCCGCATCGCGGCGTCCCTCCTCACCTCCACCGTCCGCGACACGGCTGCGGACGTACGAGCCTGGCACCCCTGGGGCCACTCCGACGCCACCGGTTTCGCCGCCATGGGCATCACCGAACTGGCCGTCCACACCTACGACATCACCCGCGCCCTCGGAATCCCCTGGGCCTTGCCCGACGACACCAGCACCGCCGTCCTGGCCCGCCTCTTCCCCGACGCCCCCTCCGGGCACCGCCCGTCCGACACTCTGCTGTGGTGTACGGGCCGCGCCCCGCTTCCCGGGCTGCCCCGGAGCACGGACTGGCAGTGGGACGGCACCGTACGCTGACCCACTCGCCCAGCGGCGCTGGGCGGAGCGCCGGCCGGCAGGCACACCCCGGGACTCGGCGGAGACAGCCGACGCGTAGTAGGCCCTCACCGGCGGATCGAATCCTGCCAATCCGGGGCGCTCGCCGAGCCGTTGGGCGGGACCTGGAGAGCATCGGATGGATCCGCCGGAAAGGCCCGGGGCCTGCCATCAAAGTGTTCTTGAGTGGTGGATCAGAGCCGTCGAACGGTGCCACATGGCAGCGGAGTGCGCAGCCCGGTTGGGCTGGCGAAGCCTACGTAGCGCTGCTGGAGAGGATGGGACGTGATCCGCCGGCCTTCGGGCACACCCAGGAGGGGATGCCGTTCACTACTTCCGCAACCGCCGGGTGCCCGTGGCCCGGGCACGGCGGAACCGGAGCGCCGCCGGTGTTCTCCAGCACACTGTCCTGCAGCTGATCGGCCAGCAGGGCCACGGCTTCGGCCTCGCCCATGGTCTGGTCCACAAGCACGGAGATCGAGGAACCATCGCGGTACGCGAGTGTGACGACGACCGTGGAATCAGCCGAGTGAGCAAGGGCCGGTTCACTGGCCTGTTCGTCCCAGTCCAGGCGTAGCCGTGATCCGAACACTGCACCGGAACCGAGATCTTTCGGCTCTCTGGCAGGACCGGTCGTCGTAACGTCCAGTGTGTGGCCGGCGGGGTCGCCGAGCTGGTGCAGGATCGTCTCCGCCCAGCCTCGAACCGATGCAGTGGTCAGATTCATTGCCGCTTCGCTACTTATTGGCCTTGACCCTGGCAGCCCGTGTGAGGCCGCCGGTACCGTTCCTAGTTGTCGTGCTGTCGACGCACCATCTCGGTGATCCAGATGGGTGCGAACGGAGACGTGCAGCCCGGGGAAGTCGGGTAGTCCTTGAGCACCTCCAGGCGCTCACCGATGTCGATTGCACGGGTGCGGTGCTCGGCGTGCTCGATCCCGATCTGAGCCAGGCAGTGGTTCATCGCCCACTGCAGGCGATCCGGGGCGTCTTTCATCTCCGTCTCGATGACGTCGAGCAGTCCTGCGAGGTCGAGGCCCTCGGGCTTCTTCGTCACGCGTTCGGTCGTCAGCGCCCATCCGGCACTCGCGACCACGGGATCCGGATCGGCGGACCAGGCCAGGCGCAGCTCTTCCGAGTGCGGGTTCTTCTTCACCACATAGTTCACGAGCCAGTCGTGCACCTTGGGTGTGCGCGCCTCGCGCAACATGACGTCCAACTCGTCACACTCGAACGCCTTCGGGCGGCAGATCAGGATCGCCAGCAGTCTCGCCGCGGTGTCATCCGTCTCCCAGAGCTGGCACGCGAGTTCCTGCTGGGTCTTCAGCCGCTTCGCGAGCGCGCGCAGCTTGCTGAGGTTCACACCGTGATCGTCACCGTGTTTCTCGTTCACCTCGCGTGCCTTCGGGTCCTCAAGCTCGGCCAGCTCGGCCATCACCTCGTCCACCATCGTCTCGGCCACCTCAGCCTCCGCACGTTCGGCCATTCAGACTTCAGTGAGACGAACCTACAGGTCACCAGACTTCAATGAGAACGATCAACCTTCACTGAGACGGGACAACACGGGCATGCGGAAGGTGGTCACGGTCGACGGGGAGGACGCACCGGTGTCCGGGCGCAGGCCGAAGTGGTCTACGCCCGGTGCATGGCATCGGTACAGGCGCTCACGCGCCCTGGGTGCCGTACCAGCGCCACTCGGTGAGTCGTGGGCGATCGGGGAGGGCGGTGCGTCCAGTTGCCCACAGCAGGATCTCCCAGACATCAAGATCGATGACAACATGGGGAAAGAGCTTCTTCAGGACCCGTTCGCACAGCTCCCTTGGCGGCGACCACTCCAGATTCAGCCCCTGAGCGATGTCGTGGGTGTGCACGAGGGTCTCCACAACGCCCATTGCGGCAAAGCCCTCTGGATCCGAGGGCCCAAAGACGTGGTGAGCAACGGTGGTCGAGGGGGCAGTGCTGAGGACGGAGGCGAGCAGACCACCACACGCTTCCAAGATGGTCAGGAGGCCCTCGGGACCCGAGGCGCGCTCAACGAAGATGACGTTTGCCGGCCCACCGCTTCGGTCACTGCCCGTCCGGAACGGCAACACCGTGGAGATCGGCGGCTTGGTGAGCCCAAACCTCGCGGCGTAGGTGAACAGGTCATCGGCCAAATGCTCGAGCGTCTCCCAACACGTCCACTCAAGCGTTCCCGCCTTGGCCTCCCAAGCCCGGGGATCTGCATCCCGCAAGGTGTCGATGGCCAGAGTGACGACCCGACGCACGTCCGCTCCGTCGACCACGGTCTCTACGCTGTGCATGCGGAGGATCGTAACAACGGCCAACATGGGGCGTAGTCCGCCCGGCGCCGACTACCCGGCCGAACCGTCCCGCCATGCGCCCCATCACGACCTCGCGCATGCCCCGCCCGCTCGAACTGGCGGATCCGGTCGGCGGTCAGCTCCAGTGCCTGAAGGTCGGTACGCCCTGACGCTCGCCGTCCGCGAGGTCGTTAGGGGCTGTCTCCTTGGTCGGCGTCGGGTCCAGCTCCTTACTGATCGTTTCAAAATGGGTGGGTAGTTGGCGCACCGCCGCGCTGTCGGCAAGCCCGTCGGCCTCGCGAAAGTGCCTGCTGATCGACGCGACCAGCCAGCGCAGTCGTTGGCTCAGTGGCACATCGGTAGACACCGCCCACCAGCAGACACCCCTTGACGGCTGCAGAAGCAGCTCACTCATCCACCGCGATGCACGTGCGCGGGAGAGGTCCGCCGTTCGACGGCGTCCAACGCCGGGGCGATGATGGCGAAGGCCCGGTTGGTCAGTTCGGAGGGGTCCTCGGCACTGCCGTCGTCGCTCCACCGATGCAGCACGGTGTTGAAGGCGGTCAGAGTCATCCCAGCGGCTAGCTGCGGGTACAGGTCGGTGTCGGGGTCGAGCCCCAGGCGGCGCGCCAACTCCGCCGTCAGGTCGTCGCGCCACTGCGCCTGGCGCTCCAGGAAGCGTGCGAGCAGGGCGGGGGTACGCAGAATCAGCTGAACCACTCGCAGTGCTCTGTCGGAGTGGTCGGCGCAGGCGGCGATGGGGACCGAGACGGCGTGCTGCAGCGCCGCAGAGGGGCACTCCTCGATGGGGCGGGCCGCCAACTCTGCGCGAATGCCGGTGCCCATGTCGGCCAGGAACTGGACGACCACGTCCTCCTTGGACGCGAAGTACCGGAAGAACGTTCGCTTGGACACGCCGGCTGTGGTCACGATCTCGTCGATGGTGACCGCGTCGAACCCCTTCAGCGCTAGCAACTGCAGTGCCGCTTCGGTCAGTTCGTCCGAGACGAGCTGACGTTTGCGCTGGGCCATGCTGATTTCAGGGCGGGTACTCACCGGACGATGGTAACGCCATGCCTCGTGTGACACCTAGGCGCGTCTTGACACCAAGTGCCACTAGAGGCACCGTATGCCGCATGACACAGCATCAGCGCTGGACTGCCGAGCAGATTCCGGACCAGACCAAGCGGGTGTTCGTCGTCACCGGGGCCAACAGCGGCCTCGGCCTGGCGACCACCCGAGCGCTCGTCCGCCAGGGCGGGCACGTGATCCTTGCGGTACGCGACGAGGGAAAGGGTCACCGGGCGGTCGCAGAGATCACCGCCGATCAGCCGGGCGCCAGCCTCGAGGTGCGCCACCTCGACCTGGCCGATCTCGACTCGGTCCGAGCCTTCGCTCATCAATTGCATACCGACCATCCGCGGCTGGACGTGCTCGTCAACAACGCCGGCGTGATGGCGCCGCCGCGGACGCTCAGCGCGCAGGGCCACGAGTTGCAGTTCGCCGCCAACCATCTCGGCCACTTCGCGCTCACCGGGTTGCTCCTCGACCTGCTGACCGTCGGGCGCGACCCCCGCGTGGTCACGGTGAGTTCGACCAACCACCGGCAGGGGCGCCTCTTCTTCGACGACCTCTCCGGCGAGCGCAAGTACTCGCCCATGGCCTTCTACAACCAGTCGAAGTTCGCCAACGCTGTCTTCGGATGGGAACTCCACCGGCGGCTGACCGCGGCCGGCGGCCCGGTGCGCAGCTTGCTCGCCCACCCGGGTTATACCGCCACCAACCTGCAGACGAGCGGGCCGGTCGGCGTGGTGAAGGTGCTGTTCGGCCGCATCCTCACTCCGCTCGCGCAGTCCCCGGACCAGGGAGCGCTGCCCCAGCTGTACGCGGCGACCGCCCCCGACGTGGAGAGCGGGCAATTCATCGGGCCGGACGGCCTGGCCGAGCTGCGCGGCGCACCGACGCGGGTGCAGTTGTCCCCCGCGGCGGCCAATGCCGAGACCGGCCGCCGTCTGTGGGAGTTGTCGGAACAATTGACCGACGTGCCGTTCGTGTTTCCGACCCTTGTCTAACTGATCGTTTCAAGGTGATTGGGGTAGTCGGCGGAGGCAGATGATGATGCAGGCGAGTTCGAGCAGGCTCTGGTGAAGGTCGGCTCGGCGTTCGTAACGGATGCGGAGCCATTTGAACTGATGGAGCCAGGCAAAGGTACGTTCCACGACCCATCTGGTCCGGCCGAGCCCTGACCCGTGGACGTCTCCCCGGCGCGCGATGACGGGTTTGATGCCCCGCTTCCACAGCAGACGGCGGTACTTGTCGAAGCCGTAGCCCCGGTCGGCGAACAGCCGGCCGGGCCTGTGGAGAGGGCGGCCGGGCAGCCCCGGGATATGCGGGATCGCGTCCAGGAGCGGAAGGAGCTGGGTGACATCGTGACGGTTGCCGCCGGTGAGGGACACTGCCAGCGGAATGCCGTGCCGGTCGACGATCACATGGCGTTTCGGCCCCGGTCTGGCCCGGTCGACGGGCGAGGGGCCGACATGGTCCCCCCTTTGAGTGTCCTGATGTGGGAGCCGTCGACGGCGCAGCCGTCCATGTCAAGGACCCCGGCCACCCGCAGCTCGGTGAGGATCACGTGGTGCAGGCGGGGCCGGACGCCCGCCTCGGTCCAGTCCTGCAGCCGGCGCCAGCTCGTCACTCCCGAACAGCCCACGACCTGCGCCGGCACGTCACGCCAGGCAACTCCCTTGCGCAGCACGTAGACGATGCACGCCAGGGCCGCCCGGTCCGGCGCCGGCAAGCGCCCCGAATGATGAACCCGCCGTGCGGGACGCGGCGGAAGGAGCGGCGCGATGCGCTCCCTCAGGGCATCAGGAACAAGATCACCGGACACACCGCACACCTGCCCATCCGAAGCCGCCGCCATCCCGCGCCAGCGACCTCATTCTGAAACGGTCAGTTAGTCGGCGTCGGGTCCAGACGAGGATTGCGGCGAGCCCCGTCCAGTCTTCCGCGACGTCAGTTCCGGCAGCTCGGACAGGGCCTGCAGCCCCTTCAGGAAGCCGGCGCGGTCGGCGGCCGGCAGCTGGGTGAGCAGTTGCTCCTCGCCTTGCTGGATCGCGGCCTGTACCGCATCCCGCAGCCGCCTGCCCTCGGCGGTGAGCGACAGCAGACGAACCCGTCGGTCCTTGGGATCCGGCTGACGGCGGATCAGCTCACGGGCCTCCAGATCGTCGAGGACGGGGATGATGCGGGTCTTGTCCGCCCGGATGGCCTCGGCCAGCGCCGCTTGTGTGCGGATCGGTGACTCGTCGAGGTGCAGCAGTACCGAGTACGCCCACATCGTCAGACCGTGCGCGTCGAGGATCGGCTGCTCGGCTGCCATGAGCGCACGGCCCAGGGGCACGATCATCGCCGCCAGATCGGGACGGGTCGGCCGCCCCCTGGATGTGGTGTCGCTGTCGGCTGCGTTCTCGACCATGGTCAAGAAAATACCCGTTGACAATTCATGTGCTCACGCAGATCGTAAGCACATGCATATGAATCATCTGGATGCGCCCGCATCGCACGCGGACTTCGCACGCCTCCGGCACCTCAATGCCCAGGCGGTCCGGGACAGCGTGAACCTGATACGCCGGATGACCCCCGGCGATCTCCTCAGGCCAACCCCCTGCTCGGCGTGGACACTGTCGGACCTGCTCGCCCATATGACCGCCCAGCACCACGGATTCGCGGCGGCAGCGCTCGGGCACGGGTGGGACCTGTCGCACTGGTCGGTCCGGCCACTCGGCGAGGATCCCGTCACGCAATACGGCGACGCAGCCGAGAACGTCATCGCCGCGTTCACAACCCTGGAGAGCCCCGACCGCGAGTTCGCCCTCCCCGAATTCACCCAGGCTCAGACCTTCCCCGCCGCCCGCGCGATTGGCTTCCACCTTCTCGACTACGTGGTGCACAGCTGGGATGTCGCCCGCACCCTGGGCATCACGTACGCACCCGGCTCCGAACTCCTGCAGGCCGCACTGCCGATAGCCCGCGCCGTCCCGGACGGCGACTCCCGGCTCGCCCCAGGCAGCGCCTTTCGGCCGGGACTGGCTGCGGACGACGGCACCGGCACACTGGAGAAGATCCTGACAACCCTCGGCCGCTCGCCGGGCTGGCGCACCCCCTTCATCCGCGACCACCACGCCGGCCCGGAGCGCGGCGCACCTGCCGGAGACAGCACTTACTGAAAGCCCTAACGGACGCACCGCGCAGGCCAAAAGCACGCAGCGCAAACCCATCCGCGGACCTGCCCCCGGCCTCAGGCGAATTCCAAGGGTCGTTGCAACACAGGTGATCAACTGGCTGTCGCCAGGAGCTTAGCGAGACGCTCAGCTGGGGTTTCCCAGCCGAGCGTTTTGCGTGGTCGGC
>NZ_JBFAIP010000144.1:0-12302 GCF_040654775.1 Streptomyces sp. NPDC050636 | reverse complement strand
AGCGGGCGTACGAGACGAACCGGGCCCCCTTCTTCGTCGGCAACCACTTCGAGCAGTGGAACGGCGGCATCTACATGGACGCCGTCGAGGAGGCGATCAAGCACATGGCCGACGAGAAGCACAAGGACGTCCGGATGGTCTCCTTCAGGCAGCTGTGCGACTGGCTCGACGCGCAGGACCCGCAGGTCCTCGCGAGCCTGCGCGGACTCGGCGTCGGACAGCAGTTCACCGGCCGCGGCTGACCGCTCCAGAGAGGGCCCGGAAGATCCCCGAACCGCCCGCGCGAACACTTCACATGAGTGCCTGCCTCACCCCCGGCGGTGCTTGGAACGCGCTCTGTGGTGGATGGAGACCAAGGGGTCAGCAGACGAGCCGCATGTGGATGCCGGCGGCGCGGGTGTGCGGAGGCCGGGCTGACGGCGCAGGTGTTCAGGTAGCTCGCTGTGACCCTGCGCAGGATCGTGCCGTCGTGCGCTGCGAACGGGCCGTTCCGGCGCCAGGCCGGAACATGGTGGTGTCATAGGGAGTTTCCAGCCAGGGGCAGGCGGCGTTGGCGAGGAGCGCCTAGATGCGCGGCAGGACGGCGTGGCCCAGGGCGAGCACCATCTCGTCGAAGGCCATGGGTTCGGCTCCGGCTTGGCGGCGGCCGCGGAAGCAGCCGCCCAGCATGGACTCGGTGCGGCGCAACTGCGCGCTGAGTCCCGGCTGGACAGCGACAGCGACAGCGACAGCGCCGTGGCGGCCCGGCGGAGGGCGCCTACCCCGACGGTTGCGCACACCACACGCAGATGCCGTACCTCCTTTTCCCATGGCGTGAATGTGATGGACAGGCGATGTCTTTCGGACAGGGGGTGTCTTCCCTCATGCTTATGCACGCACTGTCACGCACCGAACTTGAGAGGTTGTGACTCCATGAGGCGCCCCCACCGCCTGAAGGCATCACGCCGAATACCCCGAATACTGCTGCCCGTTGTGGCAGCCGCGCTGCTTCTGCTTCTTCTCCCGCTCCTTCCGGGGACGCCATCCGCCCGCGGCGCCACGGCCCCCGACAGTCCGTCGGACTGCGCCCTGCGCGGCACCACCGGCTGGACCGACGAAGGGCACAACACGGACTCCTCCGTGTTCAAGCGCCCGTCAGGAAACATCAAGGTCGCCATGATCTTCGTGGACTTCCCTGATGCAGTCGCCGGCGACGAGTCCGCGGCCGACGACGCGGCGCAACTCACGCCCGGCGCGGACTGGTTGTGGGACGCCTCGTACGGCAAGGCATGGCTCGACATCACCCAGCATCAGCGCTGGGTGCGGATGCCGCACAACTCCACCGACTACGGATACGAGCGCGGGATGACGCACGAGCAGCACGAGGCGTACGTCAAGGACGCGGTCACGGCGGCCGACGCGGACGTGGACTTCTCGCAGTACGACATGGTCTACGTCGTACCGACGAAGAAAGCCTCGGCCATCTCCCACACCCCCACCTATGTGTACCAGCCGGGAACGGAGGGCGTCGTCGCCGACGGCAGCAAGGTCAAGTGGGCGGTCACCTTCGGCCAGGACATGTGGCACTGGGGGAAGAAGGTGGTGGCTCACGAGACCGGCCACACCTTCGGGCTGCCCGACCTGTACGCCTTCGACAAGGGCGACGACGAACACCGCTTCGTGGGCGGATGGGACGTGATGGGCCTGATAGGAGGCGCCGGACCGCAGTACTTCGCCTGGCACTCCTGGAAGCTCGGCTGGACCGACGACAGCCAGGTCGTGTGCCGGGCCTCGGCGGGCAGCGACACCGTCGACCTCACCGCCGTCGAGTACGGGTCCGGCACCAAGATGGCGGTCGTACCCACCGGCCCCACCACCGCGTACGTCGTCGAATCGCGACGGAAGGTCCAGGGGGACGACGGCGTCTGCTCGACAGGCGCGCTGGTCTACAAGGTCGACTCCTCCGTGAAGACCGGTGAAGGGCCGATCCGGGTCATGGACGCCAAACCGAACGCCACCCCGGCGTCCAACTGCCGCCCGCTGGACGATGCCCCCTACTGGGCCGGTGAGTCCTTCACCGACGACGCGGCCGGCGTCCGCATCGAAGTCCTGAGCGCAGACAGCGACGGCGAGACCGTGCGCATCACGAAGTCGTAGCGTCGCGCGGACGGTTGTGCTCCGGCCCACTGCTCCGTGAGCCGGAGCGCAACCGTGCTGAGGCCGCTGCAGGATGCTTCGGGAAAGCGGCACTCCACTTGCCGCGCAGCGCGGACACCGCGAAGGTTGTAACGACGTCCAGGTCAACTGCACAGACCGGCGGGGCTGCCCCGCCGCGCGGCTGGCGCGGCGGAACCAAGCGATTCACCTGAACGGGTGAACTCTCGCATCGCCCGGCATGCCCAGCAGTCGGCCTTGCAAATGCTGAACTGACAGGCCGGGCGTCAGCGAGAGAAGAGGCCAGCAGCAGTGGCTATTGAGATCACCGAAGATTGCATCAACTGTGGGGCATGTGAGCCGGAATGCCCGAACGAGGCGATCAAAGAGGGCAATGAGATCTACGAGATCGACCCGAACCTCTGCTCGGAGTGTGTCGGTTTTTATGATGTGATTCCGTGCCAGGGGGTATGCCCGGTTGAGTGCTGCGTGCCGGACCCGAATCACACGGAGAGCGAAGAGACCCTGATCAACAGGACTCTGAAGCTACATCCCGACGACGAGGAATTGCGCCGGAAGGTGGAGGCCAACGACTTCCCCAGCCGCTTCCGGGTCTAGGTTCCGGCTGGTGGGTCATGCGCAAAGCCAGGGGCGAAAGGCTGCGACGGTCACGGTGCCGTGGAAGACGTATGCCCTCTGCTCGAAGCGAGTGGCCACCGCCCGGTTGGTCGTCAACCGGTTGATCAGCCGCTCGACTTCGTTCCTGCGTGCGTAGCCTGCCGGGTTGAAACCGGTGGGACTGCCGCCGTGGCTGCCGAGGGCCTCATCCGGGCGGGCTGCGCGGGCCGACCGCGCTTGCCGGGTTTCCGCGGCACCTGCTTGCGTGCGCCGGCGGCGTGCTGGTGAGCACGGCACACGGTGGAGTCCACACTCACCATGGACCAGTCGATACGGCCTTTCACGTCGGCATCGGCCTGCACGACCCGGAAGATCCTCTTGCGTGTGTGTACTTGCGGCTGTGCCCGTTTTTGGAGGGGGCGGTGCGGCGGGCGAAGCTCTCGGTCGCTCCCGCGGTGGACTGACCACGAAGCTGCACTTGGCGGCGGATGGCAAGTGCCGCCCGCTGTCGCTGATCATCACGCCGGGGCAGTGGGCGGACTGCACCCAGTTCGAGCCGGTGATGAACACGATTCGTGTCCCTCGGCTGGGCCTGGGGCCGCCCCGCCGCACTCCTGCCGGCGTGGGTGCGGACAAGGCGTATAGCAATCGAAGAACCCGCGCCTATCTGCGTCAGCGCGGGATCCGGCATGTGATCCCGGAGAAGCGGGACCAGGAGGCCGGCCGCCTGCGCCGAGGTGCACGCGGCGGACGGCCCCGGGTTTCGATATGGAGCGGTACAAGAAGCGCATCACTGTAGAGCGGGACGGGCGGTCAACGAGCTGAAACTCCGCGCCCCCAGCCGGGCAGCGCGAGTTCGCTGCGTCTGACCGGGGGCGCGATCGTCGTCATTGGTTTGCGGTTCGTGCTCAGACCAAGGTGGAGATGCAGAACGGGTGGCCGGCGGGGTCTAGCAGGACCCGCCACCGGTCGGGGTCCGGCTGGAATTCGGGTATGACGGCCCCCAGGGCGAGGAGCCGGGCTTGGGCGGCATCCAAGTCATCGACGCCCAGTTCGATGTGGGCCTGCTTTTCCTGAGAAGGGTCCGGCCAGGTGGGACGGCGGTAGTCGGCCAACCGGTTGAATCCCAGTCCGGCCGCGCCCTCCTGGCCGAGCAGGACAAAGTGGTCAGTGGAGAAGACGGTGGACAGGCCGAGGGCCTCGCCGTAGAAGCGGGCCAGTTCGGCGGGGTCCGGGCAGTCGAAGGTGACAGCCGAGTAGCGGAACATGGGTGCGGAGGTGTTTCCCGTATGTGCAGGACGAGGGCGATCGGCCAGAGGGGGTGCAGCTTGGTCTCCCGTGTCCTGGCGTTCTGTACTGCGGAGAGGGTGGAATCCGGCCGTGCACTATTCCTGGCTACTCACCCGGCTTGCGTGACTCCAAGTCAAGCGCCTTGAGCGTTCCTCTGGTCGTAACGATCATCTCTCCAGCGCCGAGATCTCGGAGGGCACTGATCCTGTGTGCGTGGGGTGATCTCTCCATGATCTGGCCGTCCGGTCGCAGGCGGAAGAGTGCACCTTCGCTAGCCACGACGAACCCGTCATCTACTCGAATCACACCGCTCACCAGCGGCTGTCCGACATCTACCCGCCACAATGTCGATCCGGTGTCGGGGTCTGCGGCAAGGTAGCCCGCGCGCGACTCCCGCAACCACACAACGCCGCCGACGAACTCTGCATCCTCAGCAACTAAGTCAACGTCATGGCGGATGAGCTCATCGACAGCGCCTGACGACTGAAGGCGTATCAAGGACCGCGGGCCCAGGCGCGCGAGACAGTGATCAGGGCCGACGGCAGTGAACACCGGGCGAAGCTCACCGTCAGCCAACGGCTCGGGCAATTGCCAGCGAGCCATCTCACTGCCGTCGCGTGGGTCGATCAGCCACGCCTCCGGACCATGGCCCATCAGCACACCGCCGCCCCACGACACTGGAAGCGCCGTATGCGCAGGCAACGGCGTCTGCCACAAAGGCCGCCCGTCCCGGAGATCGAACGCGGCCAGGGGGGTGTAGCCGCGCCAGCCACCGACGAGAACAGTGTCTGTGGAAGCGACGACATGCCCGGAGAAGCGAGGCAGCTCCACGTGCCACAACGCTGCCCCCGTCCTGAGATCGAGGCAGGACAGCTGGTTGGGACTCTGCGGCAGGACCAGGCAACGGCCGTTGGCTATCACGAGGTCGCGCGGCCATGTGCCTATGGGGGCATCCCAGCGTACGGAGCCGTCTTCACGGTCCAAGCAGACGAGGCGGGTGTGACGCTCGTGCACGACGACGCGGTCTTCCGTCACAAGGAACGACGAAGCGGAACCCCTTTGATGGAGATCTCGTTCCCACAGCGTTTCCCTGATCATCCGCATAGCTGATCAGGCAAGTCCCCGTTGAGCAAGCGCATCTCGGGCCTGAACTCCTATCCGTGCCCCAGGGTGCAAAGTAGCCGTCTCGGCTGTCAGTGGGGTTGAGAGTCTTGTGTACGACGCCGACTGAGACACCGACTGAGACGCCGACTCCGGCGGCGATTCCGCGGATCGCCTGGCCTTCGGCGCGGCGGGTGAGTATCACGCCCTGGACTACCTCGCCGACACAGAGTGCGAGATCAAGCTGTACCGCGGCGAACCTCCAGTGCAGCTGAGAGCGCACGACCCAGCCGTGCATGCTCGCGTCCAGATCGTCATGGACTGGAACCGCATCAATGACAACCGCATCCACGTAGTCCGTGGCGACTGAAGGACAGCAGCTGGAGAACGGCGGCCGCCCTTGCCCGGCATCTCCTGGTAGGGGCGCCCAAGGACGTCGAACGGCCGGCGCCTCGGCAGCCGTCGTTGTCACCAAAGCTTGTTGACCAGTACGTTCGTGCCATCGAAGTTTGAGTGAACAGGAACTCGGGGGTGCCGGTGGAAGACTTGGCGGATCTGCGCGCGACGGCAGGCTTCGTCTTCACCAGTGACGAGTCCCCTGCCTACCTGAAGCCTGCAACAGCCGGCGTGAGGCTGACGCTGCCCGTGTTCACTCCGCCGTGGATCGTGGTCGATCACGTGCTGGAGCGAGTGCCTGTCACCAATTGGCCGGGGCGGCTTTTCCGGGTGCGAGTGGTGCCTCCAACGACAGACGAGGAGCGTGCCGCGATGGCACGAGCCGCCGAGGGCCTGGCTTCGCACGCCGACTACACGCGCGCCATCGCCGTCGACCTGCTGGAGGAGCTTTCCCCATCTGCGCTTTTCGGTCCCAACGGCGACGCGGTCGTGCGCGTCATCGAGGTCGCAAGCGCGCTGGATGAGGAAGGTGCGCGGGCACTTGCATCTGCTCGTCGTCCCGCAGCCGAGCGGGAGTACAGCAAGGCATGGGACCGGTGGCTCGCAGAACAGCCAGAAGCCGCGCCCTACCGAGACCAGGAACATGCGTTCACCCTGGCAATCCCCGAGGCCAGCCCCTCGGAATCACCGATCGGGCACGGTTTCTCTCTGATCTGGAAAGTGGTCAGCAGAGGCGCCCAGGACCGAGGGAGCGCAGGGTCCTTCACCTTCGATGACGACGGCGATCAGGTCCTGGCAGACCCATGGGAGACAGCCCTGGGCGCGCTGCTTGATACCGCTATGGCCCTCGGCGCACCGCACCTGGTGGACGGCAACGCCGTCACGGTGTTGACCACGGCGTGGAACACGGTGTTCGAGCCACGGAAACACGCCGACACCGATGCGCCGCAGGGCCATGCTTGACTCAGCCCCGCTCAAACTTCGATGACACATGCTTAGCCTTCGAGGGCACAGGACAGCTGTGACTGATCCGTGTTTCGTCCTCGCATCTGAGTACCCGCACGGATGCCTGGGGCCCTCGGCCCCGAATACGTTCGCTCCATGACAATGTCCGGCCCCACCGCCCTTGCCACCTCCGACCCACGGTCCCTCCTGCCCCGGATATTCGGCGGGATCGCACTGTTCCTGTACGCCGCATTCACCTTCTTCATCGGCTCCCTGGTGGTGGCGGTCGAGATCCGCGAGTACTCCCCGCTGGTCTTCTGGACCCCGCTGCTCTCTGCTCCGGTCGCGTTGGTGATCGGCCTGGCGGGGATCTGCGTACGTGGTGGGAAGGCAGTTGGTCTTTACGTCGGTGCGATGGCGCTGCTCACCGTCGCATGGATAGTGATCAACTCCGCCAAGATGGGCAGCTGACCCCCGGAGCTCACGCGGCCGAGAACGTCCCGCCGGTCGCTCCAGGCTGCTCATCGCGTCAGCCGCACGTGCAGCCGGTCCCACGCCTGCTGAAGCGGTGGCGGTGCGCGATGGCGAAGCGGCCGCCCTGCGCAACGTCAGCTCGCACGTGACCGAGCTGACCGCGCAGGCGATGACAGTCGGTGTCCCCGGACTGTCCTTCACCTGCATCTTGGCCACCCTGGAACCGGTCGTCTTGGAGGGTCAGCCGCCCGTGCGTGGGCATGACCCCGCGGTCCCGCCCCCGGCGGAACGCCCTGTCAGGCCAGCCCGGCAAGGACGGCAGCCAACGGGGCTGGGCCGAGAGGGCCCAGGTGCGGGGCCCGCAAGGAGTGGACATCGAATCGGTTGTCTGGAGTTGCCGTGTCGGCCTCCTTGATCATCCGGTCTTGGAGGGCGAGCGGAAGACTGCGGTCGAGGGTGAAGCGGACGTAGCTGCGGGGGATACGGCCCCAGGTCGCCGGGTGGCCGCGGGCGTCGTCATTGATGAGCGAGGCCGATTCGTCCGGCTCGAATGTGTTGAGCGCGTTGCGGAATGCCATGTCGTCGTAGTCCGCCGCGAAGGCGGCCTTCGCCTTGGCGATGAAGCCGGCGTCCACGGAGCGCCAGTTGTTGCGCAGGACTCCGGTCCGCTCGGGATTCCCCACGCTCGGAATCGTGGGGAGCAGTGTCGTTCTTCCCTCCGGGACCAAGAAGCAGTCGAGGATGCTGCGCATCCGGACGCAGCAGAACGCCGACAGGTACACCAACCGTGCTATTGCATCCGGTAGTTGATTGCCCACCCGGGTGATCGTGGCGCCGCCCATGCTGTGGCCGACCAGGACGACCGGCCCCTGCCGGGCCATACGGCGCACGACGCTGGCGACATGGCGGGTGTTGTCCTCCAGGGTTGTCCGGGCCAGGACCGGGGAGGGCGCGGTCGCGAACGCCGACATGTCCTGTGGCGCTTGGTACGAGAGCGGGAAGTTTCCCTGCGCTCCATGGCCCGGGAGATCCACCGCCAGAGCGCGGTGGCCCGCCAGGGCGAGTGCGGTGATCAGGGGGGCGAAGGCGTAGGCGTTGCTGTTGGCGCCGTGCACGAGGAGGAAGGCCGGCCGGTTCCGGGCTGTGTCTCCCTCACGCCTGGCGTACGTGGTGAGCACGCTTCCCGCCGCGGCGCCCGCCCCTGCCCCGGCGACAAGTGTCCCGGCCCGTAACAGACCCCGCCGGCTGACAGCACGGGCCGGGACGCGCTCGGGTGAAGTCCCGCCAGGCGAGGGGACGTTCGTCGGCTCAGGCATGCGCTCGCCGTCCCGCGCCGCGTGCGACCAGCGCCCAGCCGAGGAGCACCGCGCCGGCGGCTCCGAGCGCCAGGTCGGTCCACTGCGGCAGTCCCGCCCCTCTGAGCAGTCCCGCGACACCGAAGCTGGTGTTCCACAATGCCTCGCTCAGGGCCGACCCGAAACCCTGCACGAACAAAATCGCCCCCAGCAGCCAGCTGGCGCGCTGCCGACTGGTGCCGCCCTGCTGCCTCGTACGCCTCACGGTCATGCCGATTCCTCCGGCCGTCGCACTCAATTTATTCGATACGAACGTATCAATACGAACGTATCACATAGACTCGTGGGCATGCCCAGACAGGTGGATTACGACAGCCGACGGCGTCAGGTCGTGACAGCGGCCTTCGCCCTCGTCAGTGAGCGAGGACTTGAGGGGGTGACCATGCGCGACGTCGCGGCTCGGGCCGGTGTCTCGGTGGGAGCCGTGCAGCGGTGCTTCTCCGGTAAGGAGGAGATGATCGTCTCCGTCGTGGAGGACATGAACCAGCGGGTCAGCGCACGGGTGCGAGGCAGGATCGCCGACTCCGTCGACCCGGACGCGGCCGCGACCATGCTTGAACACACACTCGCCGGCATCGTGCCGCACGACGAAGAGAGCCTCGCGGAGACCCGGGTCTGGCTCGCCTTCGCTGCGCACGCGGCCGTCACCCCCGGCCTGGCAGCCGTCCAGCGCAAGCAGTACGAGGGCCTCGCGGAACTCATCGCCCTTCTGCTCCGCACGGCGCAGGCATCCGGCGACATCCGTTCCGACGCCGACGCCGACCAGGAGGCGGAAGCCCTGATCGCCTTCACCGACGGGCTCAACATGCAGGTCCTGATGGGCCGGCACACCCCGGACTCGGCGCTGGCGGCACTGGACCGCCGACTCTCCGTGCTCCGGGCACCGTAGTGAAAACGGACGACCGCGGTCATGGCTCCGTCTGGTCTCCCGTGTCCTGGCGTTCTGTACTGGAGGGTTCTGTTCCCGTTCCCGAGCCACGGGTGCCTCACCTTCCGCAGGAACACGCAGTTCCCCTGGAGCAACGACCTGCCCTTCATTGCGTGCGGCGGGCCTTACCGGGTGTACGCGCCGCGATACGAGGACCTCCTTGGCGAAGTGGCAACGCCGCAGCAGGCCGCTGCGCTGGTGGTCGCTCACCTCCCACGGGACTGCGGGTCGGCCATCGACGGGCCGTGGCCGGAGCCGGGAAGCCGCACCGGCTGAGCTTGCCTCCCGTCTCTAGCGGGACGACGCTCGTTTCCGAGTTCCAACGGCAGACCGTAACGCCGATCAAACTCGCAAAAGGCGAGGTCCAGGTCCTGCGCGAGACCCTGACCTTGAGGGAGGTGACCGAGAAGGTCGGCCTGTCCGAGGCGACCAGATCACCAAGGGGACCATGACCGGCCGCCGCAGCAAGTCCCGCTGTGAGATCGAAGAGGTGGATCGCGAGTGACCTCGGGAGCCATCCATCGAGGCGATCACCAGCTCCTGTCCGTCCTTCCCGCGCTGCGGCCTGGGCGAGGCCAGGATCTTCGGGGTCGTGGTCAGCTAGAACCGGAAGCCGACGGGCATGCGGGCGTTGTCGTGGATCACAGTCCAGGGCCGACCGATATCCCCTGCGGTCATGCGCCCTTCGTCCAGAACCGCGAGGTCGAAGCCGGCCATCCGCTGTCCGTACAGCCGCTCCCCGCCCGCCAGAGCTGCCTCCAGTGGCCCGCGCACCTTGCGCCGCCCAAGTGATGTCGGTGGGGTCCTCACGGTGGCTTCATTCACTGTCAGAGACAGCGTTTGTCGATGAGTTCGAGCAGCAGTTAGCGATCAGTCGTCATCAAGTTGTTCACCAGTTTTGACGTCACGAAGGGGCTGAACCGGCAGCCAGCCACCGACTTTGTGGATGTCTGTCACGTGGTGTCACTGCGTCCGTCCCGTGGACCGAATGCTGCGAGAGCATCGGCATCGGTTGCCTGCGCTCGGAGGAAGTAGTCGGCCCACTGGGTGATTTCGGCGTAGGAGGAGACCTGGGTCACTTGGGTGATCGCGGCCTCGATATCGAAGTTCGTGGTCCGCAGTTCGACGCCGGGACCCAGGAGCGCCCAGTGGGCTCCGGTGCGCCCGTAGGGCATGCCGACGCTGCCGGGGTTGATGACGAGTCGGCCGTGGACGAGGCGGACGAACGGCATGTGGGTGTGGCCGAGGACCACCGTGCGGACGTCGGCGTCGAGCTCGCTGAATACTTCTTGCCAGCGGTCGAGACGGGAGTCGACCAGGACGACTTCCTCATCATCCCGAGGGGTGGCGTGGCAGAACAGGACTCTCCCCATGCCTTGCAGGGGCAGGGAGAGTGATTGTGGCAAGCGGGCGAGGAGTTCGAGGTGATCCGTGCGTAGTTGTTCGGCAGCCCAGGGAGCGATCGGGTCGGGGATGGTGTCGCGCTGGCCGCGGCGGTATTCGAGGAGCTCGCGGTCGGCGTTCCCACTGACCCAGGCGATACGGTCTCCAAGGGCGGTCAACAGGTCCAGTACCTGGGCTGGTTGCGGGCCGGCTGTGATGTCGCCGGTGAGTACGACGCGGTCCGCAGCGCGCACCTCTGGTTCGTCGAGCACTGCCTGTAGAGCGGGCAGGACTCCGTGGATGTCAGACAGGACGGCTACTCGCTTAAGCATGGTCACTACTGTGGAACGGCGCCCGCCCGGTGGGGGATCGTTCTGCTCCCCGCGTAGCCCGAGTTGTCTCGCAGCAGCGGACCGCCGTCCCGGAGAGCGGTGGTCTGATGAGACGGAACCTGCAGTCGTCAGCCGGCGGTGGCTGGTTCTTCGACTCGGGCTTGGGCGCTGGCGAGGCGGTATGAGTCGGTGCCGGTCTCGATGATGGTGCCGTTAAAGGTGAGGCGGTCGACGATGGCCGCGCAGAGGCGCGAGTCGGTGAAGGTCTTGGTCCAGCCGCCGAAGGACTCGCTGGAGGCGATGGCGACGCTGTTCTTCTCCCCGAGGCGTGTCGCATCGGTCATGGCCGGTCCGCTGCATGACCGATGGCCGATATGCCGGAGTCGGCCATGCCGGTCACCGACTACATCCGCTACGAGCACGCCATCACCGTGCTCAACGTGCAGGCCGGGGAGGACGTGCGCTGGCTGCCCCGCCGCCAGACCGCCGACCTCGCCCTGCCGGGCGCCGACTTCTGGCTCCTGGACGGCAAGGCCGTGCAGTTCAACCACTTCACCGGAGACGGCGACTGGGCGGCCAAGGAACGCACCGATAACCCGGATACTGCGGCGCTGTGTGCGGCCGCGTTCGAGGCGGTGTGGCAGCGCGCCGTCCTGCACGAGAAGTACACCGTCTGACCAACACGGACAGCCATGCCCGCCTCCCCCTCCTCCAGCGCCCAGGCCGCGAGCGAAGCCCTCGCCGTGCGCCTGGCCCTACCTGGCACAGCAAGACGTCCTAGCCCGCAACGCTGCCGCCCGCCTCTGCCGCGCCTACACCTCCAACGTGATCCCCGGCTTCTTCCAGACCGCCGGCTACGCCGAGGCCCTGATTCGCTCCATCACCAACTTCCAGGGAACCCCCGACGACATCCCCGACGCCGTCGCCGCCCGCCTGGCCCGCTCCCGCTTCCTGTACGAAGGCGGCCACCGCTTCGTCGTCCTCATCGAGGAGTGGGTGCTGCGTACGAAGATCGGCACCGCCGAGAGGATGGCCGGCCAACTCGCACACCTGCTCACCGTGATGCCGCTGCCCTCGGTCTCCCTCGGCATCATCCCTCTCGGCGCCGAGCGCACCGTGTGGCCGCTCGAGGGGTTCTACCTCTACGACGACCACCACACCGTGGTCGAAACGCTGACCGCGTCGATCAACGTCCGCCAGCCGCGCGAGCTTGCCGACTACACCCGCGCCTTCACCGGCCTCGCCACGATGGCCGTCCACGGTGACGCGGCCCGGACCCTCATCCGGGCCGCGTGGATGATCTGGGAGGATGTCCACGGTGACGCGGCCCGGACCCTCATCCGGGCC
>NZ_JBFAIP010000143.1:0-12730 GCF_040654775.1 Streptomyces sp. NPDC050636 | reverse complement strand
CCTCGGCACACCTCCAAAATCCCCGCCCCCCCGTCGCGGCGGCGGGGGGCCGCCCCCCCCCCACTTCCGGGTAGCGCGACAGACCGCGGTGGATCGCCTCGGGCGCAGTGTTGCGGCTGCAGTAGAGCTCGATGAACCCCTCGGTCTCCCAGCCGAGCGCCGCCGGATCGACCCGTACGGTGAACCCGGTGATGGCGCCGTCGGCCCGCAGCCGGTCCACCCGGCGTTTGACGGCCGGTGCGGACAGACCGACCTCCTGGCCGATGTCGGCATAGCTGCGCCGGGCGTCCTCGGCGAGGGCGTGGACGATGCGTTCGTCGAGATCGTTCAGTCGCACTGCGGGTGAATCACTTCTCTGCTGTGGCCAATCGGGACCGGCGCATGCCGTATCCGAAGTAGACCACAAGGCCGATGGCCATCCAGACACCGAAGACCACCCAGGTCACGACGTCGAGGCTGCCCATCATGTAGACGCAGAGCAGAAAGCCGATCGCCGGGAACAGCGGGGAGAGCGGCGTACGGAAGGAGCGCGGCATCTCCGGCCGGGTGCGACGCAGCACGATCACCGCGACATTGACCAGCGCGAAGGCGAAGAGGGTGCCGATGCTGGTGGCGTCGGCCAGCTGGCCCAGCGGCACCGCCGCGGCGAGCACCCCGCAGAACACCGAGACGATCACGGTGTTGGCGCGCGGCGCTCCGCTCTTGGGGTGCACCTTGGAGAACACCTTCGGCACCAGGCCGTCCCGGGACATCGCGAAGAGGATGCGGGTCTGGCCGTAGAGCACGGTCAGTACGACGCTGGCGATGGCGATGACCGCGCCGAAGGCGAGGAGTACGGCCCAGAAGCCCTGGCCCGTGACGTCCTTCATGATCCCGGCCAGCGCGGCCTCCGAGCCCTCGAACTTCTGCCACGGCATCGCGCCCACGGCGATGGCCGCGACCAGGCAGTACAGCGCGGTGACGATGACCAGCGAGAGCATGATCGCGCGCGGCAGGTCGCGCTGCGGGTTCTTGGCCTCTTCACCGGCCGTGGAGGCGGCGTCGAAGCCGATGTAGGAGAAGAACAGGGTCGCGCCGGCGGCGCTGACGCCCGCCATGCCCAGCGGCATGAAGTTGGCGTAGTTCCCGGACCGCACGCCCTGCACGGCCACACCGCAGAACAGCAGCAGCGCGACGATCTTGACGGCCACCATGATGGTGTTGGCGCGGGCGCTCTCCTTGGCACCGCCCAGCAGGAACACCATCGCCAGCATCACGACCAGCAGGGCCGGGAGGTTGAAGACGCCGCCGTCACCGGGCGGCTGGGACAGCGCGTCGGGGATGGTGAACCCGAAGGTGCCGCCGAGGAATTCGTTCAGATACTGGCCCCAGCCGACGGCGACGGCCGCGACCGAGACGCCGTACTCCAGGATCAGACACCAGCCGCAGACCCAGGCGACCAGCTCGCCGAGGGTGGCGTAGGCGTACGAGTAGGACGATCCGGAGACCGGGATGGTGCCGGCCAGCTCCGCGTAGGACAGCGCCGAGAACAGGGCGGTGATGCCGGCGATGACGAAGGCGAGGATGACAGCGGGCCCGGCGTCCGGGACGGCCTCGCCGAGCACCACGAAGATGCCGGTGCCGAGGGTGGCACCGATGCTGATCATGGTCAGCTGCCACACACCCATCGAGCGGCGGAGCATGCCGCCCTCGCCCTTGCCGCCCTCGGCGACCAGCCGCTCGACCGGCTTGCGGCGCATCAGCCGGGGGCCGAGGCCTCCGGGAGTGGGCGGCCGGGTATCCCGGTCCCCTACGGGCGGGGGTGCGCCGTGCTCCAACACTGGGGTGGCTCCTTTATCGCTGCCGGTCGGATGACGGGCGACCGCGGCGATCGGCATGCGGGCAGCACACATCACACAACCCGCAGCAGGCGACCGCCGAGCAGGCGGTCACCGCCACTCCACGTACTAGCGCATGACCTTACGGCCCGGCCCTGACCTGCCGTAATGCGGGTTCCTTGCGCAACCACGGCCGATCGTTGCGCACCGTCGCGGCGGGCGGTGTTTCATTGCGCGCCAGGGCACCGATCGCACGGTCGTCGGCGGAATGTCCAAGGGGTGGACACAGCGGGTGGACACAGCGGGTGAGCGCTGCGGGTGCCCGCATACGCGACCGGCCCCGCACCGAATCGGTGCGGGGCCGGTGCGCGGCCTGTGGCGCGTCAGTTCCAGCTGTCGTGCAGCGGCTTGCCCTCGGCGTAACCGGCGGCGCTCTGCACGCCGACGACCGCCTTCTCGGCGAACTCCTCCACGGAGCCCGCGCCCGCGTAGGTGCAGGAGCTGCGGACGCCCGCGATGATCGAGTCGATCAGGTCCTCGACGCCGGGGCGTGCCGGGTCGACGAACATCCGGGAGGTGGAGATGCCCTCCTCGAAGAGCCCCTTGCGGGCCCGGTCGTAGGCCGACTCCTCGCTCGTACGGTTGCGCACCGCACGCGCGGAGGCCATACCGAAGCTCTCCTTGTACGGGCGCCCGTCCGCGGTGTGCTGGAGGTCGCCGGGCGACTCCAGGGTGCCGGCGAACCACGAGCCGATCATGACGTTGGACGCGCCCGCGGCCAGCGCCATCGCGACATCGCGGGGGTGACGGACGCCGCCGTCGGCCCATACGTGCTTGCCGAACTTCTTGGCCTCGGCGGCGCACTCCAGCACCGCGGAGAACTGCGGACGGCCGACACCGGTCATCATCCGGGTCGTGCACATGGCGCCCGGTCCGACGCCGACCTTGATGATGTCCGCGCCGGCCTCGATGAGGTCGCGTACGCCCTCGGCGGCGACGATGTTGCCCGCCACGATCGGGACCTGCGGGTTCAGCGCCCGGACGGCCTGGACCGCGCTGATCATGGACTCCTGGTGGCCGTGCGCGGTGTCCACGACGAGCGTGTCCACGCCGGCGTCCAGCAGCGCCTTGGCCTTGCCGGCCACATCGCCGTTGATACCGACGGCGGCGGCGATCCGCAGCTTGCCGTGGGCGTCGGTGGCGGGGGTGTAGAGAGTGGCGCGGAGCGCGCCCTTACGGGTCAGGATGCCGACCAGCTTCCCGTCCGCGTCGACCGCGGGGGCCAGCTTGCGGTTGGCGGTGTCGAGGCGGTTGAAGGCCTCCCGGGGGTCGATGTCCGCGTCCAGGACCAGCAGGTCCTTGGACATGACCTCGGACACCTGGGTGAAGCGGTCCACGCCCGCGAGGTCGTGCTCGGTGACGACACCGATCGGGCGGCCGCTCTCGACGACGATGCCCGCGCCGTGCGCCCGCTTGGGCAGCAGCGACAGGGCGTCCGCGACGGTCGCGATCGGGGACAGCACGATCGGCGTGTCCAGGACGAGATGACGGCGCTTGACCCAGGTCACGACGTCGGTGACGACGTCAAGCGGGATGTCCTGCGGAATGACGACCAAGCCGCCACGGCGGGCGACGGTCTCGGCCATCCGGCGCCCGGCGATCGCCGTCATGTTGGCGACCACAAGAGGAATGGTGGTGCCGCTGCCGTCGTGCGCGGACAGATCCACGCCCTGCCGGGAGCCCACCGCGGAGCGGCCGGGCACCATGAACACATCGTCGTACGTCAGGTCGTAGGGCACCGAAGAACTCTCTTCGAGGGCGCCGTTCTTCGGATTCAGGAATCGCATACCTCCAGGATACGGGCCCTGACCAGGACTCATGCGATTGTCCGACCATGCCGTGGGCCGTGTGTGTGATCCGCCAAGCAGGCCCCGGCAGCGGCTGCCGGGCTTCGCCCGGCCCTGCGGCTACCCGCCCGTCCGCGCCCGTCCCCGAGCCATGATCACGGCCAGCCCGGTGTCCTTGTCGCGCCAGTAGCCCACCGCATCCGCGAGCACTCCCTCGACGATGCTCCAGTCGTCCGGGACAGCGGAGGCATATCCCTGCCAGCCGGTCACCACGAGCAGCCGGCCACCGTCGGCGGGGCACCAGGACAGATCGGTGAGGCAGTCGGCGAGCGCGTCCCAGTTGCGGCCGAACCAGTCCGGCAGCCGCAGTGAGCGGGCGCACCGCTCCATGAACTCGGCCTTGTCCGCGGTCCCTTCGAGATCCAGGGCGGCGCCGCTCCAGCCGGCGTCCCGCGCGGCGGCCAGCGCGTCCGCCACGGAGCGGTCCGCGGGCCAGGACAGAACGCCCGGCGGTGTGCTGCCGTCGAGCACCGCCGCGAGCGGCCGGGGCACGGCAGGAACGGAACCCGTCATCGCAGTACCGCCTTGAAAGTTCGGTAGTGGTCGTCGGTGTAGTACGTCTCATGGCTCTCGCCGGTGATGAGGCGCCGGGCTCCGCGGTCCCGCGATCCGGGCGTACGGACCGTGTACTCGTGGTAGTGGCCGCGCGGCTGACGGGGCAGCAGCCGTTCGTAGTTGCCGAAGACGGACCCGTCCTTCGGGTACGGGAACGGCCCGCCGGCGTCGATGAGCCGCAGGGTGTCCCGCGCCTGGGAGGGCAGCTCGCCGACCGCGACGACCGGCATCCCCTTCGCCCAGTCCGGTACGCCGGACGCGCCGGGCGAACGGGTACCGGCGACGCTCCCGCCGGGCGGCCGCGATCCGTCCGAACTCCCCTTGTCGCCACCGCCCGTGGAACAACCCGCCAGCACCAGCAGCAGCCCGGCGAGCAGCACGCCGACCACGGCGGTGGCCCAGCGCGGGCTGGAGCGGATCATCATGGCGCCGATGCTGTCACAGCCGGGCCCACGCTGCGCGTTGATGACCGCCGCCGCGGTGTACGGGGATGGCGTACGGGAATTACCGGGGACGAGGTCCGGCCCTGGTCCGGTCCGGCGGATCGTCGCGGACAGGACCTGGGCCGTGTGTCACGCCCCGTGTGCGTCACGCCCCGTCTGCATCACGCCCCGTCGGGGTCCGCCCGGTCGAGGGCGGGGCGCGGCCCGGGGCCGGTCTCCAGGAGCAGGTGGTCTGCGGCGGCGGTGTCCGTCACCAGGCTCGTCACCAGCCCGGAGCGCAGCACCGCACCGATCGCCGCGGCCTTGCGGCGGCCGCCGGCGATCGCGACGACCTCGGGGATACGGCGCAGCCGGTCCGCCTCGACGGTGATGCAGCGCTCGCCGAGGTCCCGGCCGATGCGGCGGCCGTCGGCGTCGAAGAGGTGCGCGGACATCTCGGCGGCGGCACCGAGCGAGGCGTAGTGCTCCCGCTCCTCCTCCGTCAGCATGTCGTAGACGGTCGAGACGCCCGGCTCCCAGGAGCCGATGGAGACACAGGCGACGGTGACCTTGTCGAAGTAGTCAAACGCACGGGCGATACCGGTCTGGCCGCGCAGCGCGGCCGCGGTCGCCGGGTCGGGCAGCAGCATCGGCGCGTAGATCGGGTGCGCCTCGCCGCCGGAGACATCGGCCGCGCGGCGCACCGCCTCGACCGAGCCGCGGTCGGCGGTGCCCGCGTCGTACACGCCGGTCAGCTGCACGACGGTGCAGGGCGGCAGCCGGTGCAGCGCCGCCGCCATGTGAATCGTCGACCGGCCCCAGGCCAGGCCCAGCACATCGCCCTCGGCGACCAGCTCGCCCAGGAGGTCGGCCGCGACCTCGCCGAGGTTCTCCGGGTCGGCGGCGTCCTCGGAAGCGTCCGCGGGCGACTCGACGACGACCGCGTGCCGCAGGCCGTACCGGGCTCGCAGGGCGTCGGAGCGTTCGGCGTCCAGTTCGGAGGGCACCCGGATCTCGATCCGTACGAGATCACGTTCCAGGGCCGTCTCCAGCACCCGTGCGACCTTGAACCGGCTGACGCCGAATTCCTCCGCGATCTGGATTTTGGACTTGCCCTCCAGATAGAAACGGCGGGCCATGGCCGCGGCCTGCACCAGCTCGGCAGGGCCCATTCCCGACTGCGGGCGGCTGGCTACCACGAATTTCTCCCCTTTGGCGCATCTGATCGAGTCTTTGCTCATCCTTGCAGAAACCCGAGGTCGGCGGGGACCATGACCACCCTGACGGTCGTGAACGCTCGGTTGCGACAGGGACAATCCATGGCGCTGGCCGCCGGTACGGACCGGGTGCACTCACCGACGGACGGCCGTCAGCGCCCATGCAAGGGCGATGAGCGATGAGCTCAGTGCGCGCAGCCCCAGCCGTTCGCCGTCGCCGCTTCGGCCTTTTCGCGCAGGTCCCGGACCGCCTTGGCCGGATCGTCCGCGCCGTACACCGCGGAACCCGCGACGAACACATCGGCGCCGGCCTCCGCGCACCGCTCGATGGTCGATGCCGAGACCCCGCCGTCCACCTGGAGCCACAACTGCAGACCGTGCCGGGAGATCAGCTCACGGGTCCGGCGGATCTTCGGCAGCATGATGTCGAGGAACGCCTGGCCTCCGAAGCCGGGCTCCACGGTCATGATCAACAGCATGTCGAGCTCGGGCAGCAGATCCTCGAACGGCTCGATCGGCGTGGCCGGCTTGAGCGCCATCGACGCCCGGGCACCCAGCGCCCGGATCTCCCGCGCGAGGCGCACCGGCGCTGCCGCCGCCTCCGCGTGAAAGGTCACGGAGCCGGCCCCGGCCTCGACGTACTGCGGCGCCCAGCGGTCCGGGTCCTGGATCATCAGATGCAGATCAAGGGGGGTGTCCGTCGCCTTGCTCAGCGACTCGACGATCGGCACGCCGAGGGTGAGATTCGGGACGAAGTGGTTGTCCATGACGTCGACGTGCAGCCAGTCGGCGCCCTCGACGGCCCTCGCCTCCTCGGCGAGGCGGGCGAAGTCGGCGGACAGAATGCTGGGGTTGATCAAGGCCATGCCCCCCAGTATGTCCTGCCCGGCCCGCCGCCCCGAAGCGGGATCGGGAACGCGGTCGGCCGGCGCCCGGCCGACCGGCGCCCCCGGGCTCAGCCCGTACGCCGCAGCAGCGCCAGATACATCGCGTCCGTGCCGTGCAGATGCGGCCACAGCTGGACATCCGGCCCGTCGCCGAGCGCGGGCACGCCCGGCATCAACGGCCGTGCGTCGATCCACTCCACGTCCACCGCCGGGCCACCGCGTCCCTTGAGGATGTCGTCCACCACGGCCCGGGTCTCGGCCGGGTGCGGCGAGCACGTCGCATAGCCGACGACACCGCCGACCCGTACGGCCGCCAGCGCCTGCCGGAGCAGCTCCCGCTGGAGCGGTGCGAAACCGTCCAGGTCCTCGGGGCGGCGCCGCCAGCGCGCCTCAGGGCGGCGACGCAGCGCGCCCAGGCCGGTGCACGGCACGTCGACCAGCACACGGTCGAAGGCGCCCGGCCGCCAGGCGGGCCTGGTGCCGTCGGCGGCGATGACCTGATACGGGCCGGGGTTGCCGTCGAGCGCCCGCGCCACCAGCCGCGCGCGGTGCGGCTGCTTCTCCGACGCCAGCAGGGCGGCGCCGCGCTGCGCCGCGAGCGCGCCCAGCAGCGCCGCCTTGCCGCCAGGACCCGCACAGCCGTCCAGCCAGGCGCGGTCGGGACCCTCGACGGGCGCGTTCGCCAGCGCGAGCGCCACCAGCTGACTGCCCTCGTCCTGTACGCCGGCCCGTCCCTCGCGCACCGCGTCCAGCGCGCCCGGCTCGCCGCCCTCCGCGAGCCGCACCGCGTACGGGGACCAGCGGCCCGGCAGCGCGCTGTCCTCGCCGACGGCGGCCAGCAGCTCCTCGGCGGTGGACCGGCCCGGCCGCGCCACCAGCGTCACCTCGGGCCGCTCGTTGTCGGCCTCCAGCAGGTCCTCGATGCCGGCCCGGCCACCACCGAGGGCGTCCCACAGCGCCGAGACGATCCAGCGCGGATGGGCGTGCACAATGCCGAGGTGCTCCTCGGGATCCTCGTCGTAGTCCGGGGCGACCTCCGCCAACCAGCCGTCCATGTCATGGGCCGCGACCTTGCGCAGCACCGCGTTGACGAACTTGGCCCGCCCGTCGCCCAGCACGACCCGCGCCAGCTCCACGCTCGAACTGACCGCGGCATGCGTCGGGATCCGGGTACCGAGCAGCTGGTGCGCCCCGAGCGTCAGCACGTCCAGGACCGGCGGGTCGACCTCCCGCAGCGGCCGGTCCACACACCGCGCGACGATCGCGTCGTAGGTGCCCTGCCGTCGCAGCGTCCCGTACACCAGCTCCGTCGCCAGCGCCGCGTCCCGGCTGTCGAAGTCACCGCCCTCACGCGCCTTGCGCAGCAACGGCGGCAGAACGAGATTCGCGTACGCGTCCCGCTCGTCCACGGCCCGCAGTGCCTCGAAAGCGAGGATCCTGACCGGGTCCTTCTGCGGGCGGCGGTAGGGCTTGTGGGGACGGCGACGCGGCTGCTGACTCACAGAAAAGGTGCTCCGGCTACGAGATCGAGAGGTCCGTCCCAGCCTACGTGGCGGCGCGGCACGGCACGCGCTGGGACGGGCGGGCGTGCGCGCGGGCCGCCGGACGGGCCCTGGGACGTGTCCGGCGGATCAGGGTCGGAAGGTCCGCGGGCCCGGCCATGACCCATCGGACGGGCCCTAGTCGCCCAGTCGTTCGCCGTGCTCGATGCGTACGCCGCGCGCCCAGTCGGCGCCCTTCATCGGCTTCTTGCCCTGCGGCTGGACCCAGCCGAGTTCGACGGGGTGGCTGCCGGTGCCGACGTACACCGCCTTTTTCGTGACGGCGAGTTCGCCGGGCGCGAGGTCCAGGTCGGTGTGGGCCGCGGCGGAGGCGGCCGACATCAGCTTGAGGCGTTCGCCGCGGAAGACCGACCACGCGCCGGGCGCGGGCGCGCAGCCGCGGATCACCCGGTCCACCCGCAGCGCCGGTGCCGTCCAGTCCACCTTGGCGTCCTCGACCTCGATCTTCGGCGCGAGGGAGATGCCCCCGTCCGGCTGCGGGACCGCCTTGAGGGAACCGTCCTCAATGCCGTCCATCGTCGCGACGAGCAGCCCGGCGCCGGCGAACGCCAGCCGGGTGAGCAGATCGCCGCTGGTGTCCGTCGGCCGGACCTCCTCGGTCAACACGCCGTAGACCGGGCCGGAGTCCAGCCCCTGCTCGATCTGGAAGGTCGAGGCGCCCGTCACCTCGTCGCCCGCGAGCACCGCATGCTGGACGGGCGCCGCACCGCGCCACGCGGGCAGCAACGAGAAGTGCAGGTTGACCCACCCCTTGGCGGGAATGTCGAGCGCGGACTTCGGCAGCAGCGCCCCGTAGGCGACCACCGGGCAGCAGTCCGGCGCGATCTCCCGCAGGCGGGCCAGGAAGTCCTCGTCCCGCGGCTTGACGGGCTTGAGCACCTCGATGCCGGCCTCCTCCGCGCGCTCCGCGACGGGGCTGGCGACCAGCTTCCGACCGCGGCCGGCGGGGGCGTCGGGCCTGGTCACGACGGCCACGACCTCATGCAGGTCCGAGGCGATCAGGGCATCGAGGGCGGGTACGGCGACCTCTGGGGTGCCGGCGAAGACAAGCCTCATGGGTGGCGCACTACCTCTCACACGCAGCGGAACGACGCACCAGTCTAGGGGGCTGGACGAGTAAGTCCGGCCCAGGTCATGGGCCGTGGCTCCAGGGGGCGTACGAACGGGTCCGCGCCCCGCACTGAAGCTCGTACGCCCCCATACCGTGACCAGAGCCGCTGCTGTCGCGTTGGTCAAGCAGCATTGACCTTTTACCGGGCCGCTTTGGCGGCCCGATCCTTTTCACCTTCCTTTTCCACGCCGGTTCGAGAGGCTTGCTCATGGCCGACCACGCAACCCACGACGCCCAGGCGCGCGCCAGCCTGCATCTCCTGGTGCGGGACATCGAGCGGGTCCGCCGGCAGGTGGACGCGCTGCGCACCCTGACCGCTCAGCTCGGCAACGTCTACCGGCCGCGGCGGACCGGGCCCTCTGCGGGCTTCGTCGTCTACGGGCGGGCGCCCGCCCCGACGGTGCGCCTCGCGCAGGAGCTGCGGGACAGCGTCGAAACACTTGTCACGGCGGCGGTCGACTTCGACCGTTCGCTGGGGTTCTCCTGGGATGCGGTGGGCTCGGCGCTGGGCGTCACCAAACAAGCGGTGCACCGCCGTTACGGTGCCCGCCGGGCCGCCAGCCAGCCCGCCGCCGACAGCGGTGAGCCGACGGCCCGTTCGTCCGAGGCCAGCGTGGCCCGCACGGTGACCGTGGCCGCGGGCCTGCCCGCCACACCGTCGGTTCCCGCCGCCCGTTCCATGCCCTCCCAGCCGACAGCGGCCACCAGGGACGAGGCCCGTCCCGGCGCCTTCCCCGGCCCCCGCAACGGCTGAACGCCGACACCGGCGGGGACCTCGCCGACGCTCGCCAACGCCCCGGGACCGCCCGCCGACAACGGTCCCGGGGCGGCGCCATGTCCGGCGGGCGGATGACCGGCCGCGGTGCCATCCGGCCCCGCCCCGGAACCGGCACCTGGCGGTCTCACCCAAGGTCGGGCGGGTCGATCCGCACCCGTACCGGCTCCCCCTCCCGTTTGACCAGCCGGGCCGCACGGGCGGCCTTGAGCGCTGCGGCGAGCGCCGCGCCCTGGCCGGTCCGGACCCGTACGAGAGCGCGCTGCCACTCCCCGCCCGGATGGGGGTCCCCCCGGCCGAAGTCCCCCAGCCTTCGGCCGGGGGGACCCCCAGCGGGAGGATCGCCCGGCTTGCGGGGGCGCCCCGCATCCGGCACGGGTATCGGAACCGGCCCCAACACCTCGGCGCCCTCGGGGAGTTCGGCCGCCCTCAGCAGTTCGGCGACATCCTCGGCACGGCCGGCGACCGAGGCCATCCGGGACACCGGGGGGAAGCCCAGCTCGGCGCGCTCGGACAGCTCCCGGACCGCGTGACCGGCCGGATCCCAGCGCACCAGGGCCTGTACGGGCCGCAGCGTCGGCTCCGCGATCACCGCGACCGTGCCGCCCTCCCCCTGCCCGCGGACCAACGAGGCGGCGCCCAGCCAGCGGCGCAGCGCCTCCTCCCCCGCCCGCAGATCCGGCCGCCCCAGCAGCGCCCAGCCGTCCAGCAGCAGGGCGGCGGCGTATCCGCCCTCCGCGACCGGCTCCGCGCCCGGCGTGGAGACGACGAGGGCGGGCCGGTCGGGCACGGTGTCGAGGATGTGATCACGACCGGAGGTGCGCACGGGCACTTCCGGGAATGCCCGCCCGAGCTCCTCCGCCGTGCGCCTCGCGCCGACGATCTGCGCCCGCAGCCGAGTGTTCCCGCACTCCACGCAGTGCCAGTCCGGTGCCTCCTGCCCGCACCAACCGCAGCACAGCGCACTGTCGCTGCTCTGCGCCTCCAGGGGCCCGGCGCAGTGCCGGCACCGCGCGGGCTCGCGGCACCGCTCGCAGGCCAGCCGCGGTACGTACCCCCGGCGCGGTACCTGCACCAGGACCGGTCCCCGTGCCAGTCCCGCGCGCGCCGTCTGCCAGGCGAGCGAGGGCAGCCGGGCGGCGCGCGCCGCCTCATCGCGCGCCGCCTCCATGTCGTCGACCGTACGGATCAACGGCGCGGCCGTGCGCACCTGTTCGCGCGCGGCCTCCAGTGGCCGTGCCCACCCGTTCTCCACGAGCTGGGTGGCCTCCACCGTGCGCCCCAGGTCACCGATCAGGCATGCCGCCTTCTCGTGCACGGCGCGGAGCAGGAGTACGTCACGGGCGTGCGGGTGCGGGGCGTTGGTGTCGCTGTGGCTGGAGTTCCCGTCGTCCCAGATGGCGACGAGCCCCAGGTCCGCCACCGGTGCGTACATGGCGGCGCGGGTGCCCACGACGGCCCGCACCGCGCCCCGGCGTATCGCCAGCCAGCGCCGGTACCGCTCCTCGGGGCCCGAATCCGCCACCAGGACGGTGTGCAGCCCCGCGCCCACCAGCTCGGTCAGCGCCGCATCCACCCGGGCCGCCGACCGTCCGTCCGGCATCACGACCAGGGCACCCCGCCCGGACGCCAGGGCCGCGGCCACCGCGGCGGCCAGCTCCCACGGCCAGTGCGGCCCCGGGAGCGCGGTCCATACGGCGCGCGGCGAACCGCCGTGCGCCAGCACGTCCAGGAACGCGGGCCCGTCCGGGTAACGGGACCAGCTCGCCAGAGCGGGCACCGCAGGCGGTGGCGGCGGCGCCGGGAACCGCTCCGCCTCAGCTTTCGCATTGCGGGGCGGAACGGCCAGCTGCAGCACATCGGCGAGCGAACCGGCGTAGCGGTCGGCCACCGCCCGGCACAGCGCCAGCAGCGGCGGGCTGAGCACCGGCTCCGGCGAGACGACCTGCGCGATCGCCGCCAGCGGCCCGCGGTAGTCGGACTCGGCGATGCGCTCCACGATGTACCCGTCGAGCAGCCCCCCGCCCTCGCGCCGGCCGTCGCGCACCTTGCCGGTCCCCGCCCCGAACCGCACCCGCACCCGCACTCCGGGCTGCGCCTCGGCGTCCATCTCCGCGGGCACGGCGTAGTCCCAGAGCTTGTCGAGGTGCACCGGCCCCTTGTCGACCAGCACCCGCGCCACCGGCAGCTCCCCCGCCAGCTCCGCCCCCCGCCACGTCCGCGGCTTGGCCCGTGGCGCTTTCGCCTTGCGCACGGTCTCCCGGATCAGCGCCAGCTGCTCGCCCCGCTCCCCCGGGTCCGGCCCGTTCTCACTGCTCACAGCATCAGTCTTAGCAGACGTCACTGACAGCGACCGGCGGCCCGGCCGGCTCAGCCACCCGCCCCTTCCCCGCCGCCCACCCGCCCCTTTAGCGGTCACACTCAGAGCTCGGGGCCCTCCCCCGGCTCCTCCTGGTAGGAGTAGCGCTGCTCCCGCC
>NZ_JBFAIP010000142.1:0-13006 GCF_040654775.1 Streptomyces sp. NPDC050636 | reverse complement strand
GCGCCTGCGAGCCGCCCCTCGGTCCGGAGCCTTCAGTCCGCGGTGATGGCCCGGGTGGCTTCGACCAGGACCTTCCTTCCGTCCTGACCCATCATCACGAGGCGTGCCAGCCAGGGCCCCTTACGGTCGTAGGCATGGGTGACGGTCGCCTCGTCGGTCTCGCGCTGCGTACCGTCGCCGAAGTACCAGTGGTAGCGATACCCGGCGGCGGGCGGCTTTCCGTTCACCGTCACCGACATGCGCACCTCACTGCCGACGTGCGTGTTCTTCGGGACGTTGAGCTGCGCCCGGGGTCCCTGCCGGGGGAGGTGGAACCACTCGCGAACGCTCGGGTTGAGGAGAAAGGCGTCGGCGTACTGCCGGGCACCCTCGATGTCGGGGTGAGCGACGGCCGCACTCAAACACTGCGCCGGAGTCGAGCTGAGCTCGGGGCAGGCCCGCGTGCGCAGCGGGAAGGCCGGGTCGGTCACCGGAGTGTTCCAGACTTTGGAGTCCCGGGTGAGAAGGGCATTGTCCACGGTGAACAGTCCGTCGGCCGCAACCGCGTACGGACCGTCCGTGGACGCCTCGTTGGCGGCGACCGCCGCCTGACGGTAGGCGGCATTGGCCAGTTGTGTGTACTGCTCGTAGCGCTCGGCCACACTGCCGAGGGCGCCCCTGCAGAAGGTCAACCGCGCACCGGCGACTCCCGGGGTCGAACAGGTCTTCACCGGGATCGGAGAACTGCTGCGGCTCAGCGCGTAGTAGAAGTCGGCCACGATCACCTTCGGCCGCCCCGGCAGGGAGTGGGCCTTCTCGATCGCCGCCCGCATCCCGCGTCCGCCGTATCCGACCTTCGCGCCGCTGAAGTAGGGCACGTCCTTGGCCGGGTTCTCCGCTGCCGCCCCGACGCCCGAGCACTCGCGCTTCACTGCCTCGGGCAGGTTCTTCGAGCCGGGGGTGATGCCGACGCCGATGCCGAAGAAGGGATCGAGGTCGTTGATGCACCCGTTGATCACGACCAGATCGAGCCCGTAGCCGCCCGCCCGCGCCTGCGCACCCGCCTTTTCCAACTGGCAGAACACGTCCGGCATTTGCTGGGTGACCTCGCCGAACTCCATCTCCCCGTCGCCGTCCGGGTCCTGTTTCTCCGTCGTGTGCAGACAGGCCGCGTCATCGTTGCCCGCGGGCAGCTCGGGCGCGTCGAGCACCGCGCCGGAGATCGAGTAGTCCATGTTCTGATGGCCCCGGCCGGTCTCACGGCCGAGCAACTGACCTGTCAGGTAAGGGAACTTCTGGTCGTGGTCCAGGCCCTGCCCCCAGACCACGGAGTCACCGACGGACGCCACCCGCACCGGGTCGCACCCGCGGCGGATCGTGTCCCGCCAGACCTTGCCGTAGCGCCCGGATGCATGGCCGCCGGACGAGGCGGCGATGCGGGCGTCGACCTGTAGGGCGGTCTCGGCTGCGGGCACCCGGTCGAAGGGGATGCTGAACTTGGCCGTGCCGACATTGGCGGCCATGTCGAGGCGCCCGCCGGCCAGCTGCTTCTCGCCGGCGCGTATGCGCCACTCCACGGTGGCTCCGGCCTTCGCCGCGGCGGGGTCGTAGATCTGCACCCGGCCGCGTACGGCTCCACTGCACACGGGATTCGGCGTCAAGTCCACGTCGAGGACGAGGGGGAACGCCGATCCTGGCAAGGCGACGGCGCTGGCCTGCGCCTCGGCGGGGAGCCCGCCGAGGAGCTGGCCGAGGAGCACGGCGGCCGCGCCGACCGCCGCGAAACGCCTCGTCGCGAACGAGCGGCGAGCCACCGCCGGCCCGCCCGGAACGGAACCCGCGCCGGTGCCCGCCCGCCTTGGCACAACCCACCGCGACCACGCTAGTCTCACGCCAATACCCCTGTTTTCGCTGTCATTTCGGTCCGTGCGGAGTCAACTGAATCCCGCATCGGTAGGGATGATGGCAGTCGGGAGACCGGCATGGACTGCGGGCGGGGTCCCATACCGAGTGAAACTGATCACTTACCCGCAGTTACGGGCCGCAGTGCAAGTCGGCGACACCTCCGTCGACCGGGATGGCGGCCGCCACGGCTAGCAGCACGGCGAGCGGCATGGGTACGTGGCGGCGGACCGGGGGTCGTCCGAGAGCGGCGAGTCGAGAGCGGCGAGCTGTGAGCGGTCGGGTCGTGAGCGGTCGGGCCGCTTCCCGTGCCCCGGCCCGGGGGCGGGCTGCCGGCTGCTGCGGTGGCGTTGGCAGCGAAGGACACGGTGATTCCTGCCGGTCTCCTCGGACCTTTGTTCCCTTCGCGCGGTCAGACGCCGAGGAACAGAACCGTGTACAGGGTCAGCCCGGGGCCGAAGGCCAGGGCCAGGCCGTATTGCTCGGGTGCCAGCGGAGACCGGAGCTGCAGCTCCTTCACCACCAAGGGCAGGCTCGCGGAGGCGCAGTTGCCGTGTTCCCGCAGCACGTGCCGGGAGGCGGCCAGGGCCTCGGGAGGAAGGCTGAGGCTGATCGCGGCGGCGTCGAGGATGCGCGGTCCACCCGGGTGCACCGCCCACCAGCGCACGTCGGCGAGGCTGAGCGAATGACGCGCCAGCAGGTCGCCGACCATGGGCGGCAAGTGGCGTTCGAGGACCTCGGGCACGCGCGGAGACAGGCCCATCCGGAACCCGTGGTCCCCGACCGTGAGCGACATGTAGTCCTCGTGCTCGGTGTCCGTGTGCGCGGCCACGTCCACGACCTGCAGGCCGTGGCCGACCTCGGCGGGCCGCTCCGGCTGGATGACGGTGGCGGTGACGGCGTCGCCGAACAGTGCGTTCACCACCCGTTGGCCGGTGTCCCAGGGGGGTGGCTGCAGGTGCAGCGACGACAGTTCCGCGTTCACCAGCACGGCAGACCGCCGCTGAGTGCGTACGAAGTTGGCGCACGCGGCGAGCGCCGGCAGAGCCGCCAAGCAGCCCATGTGCCCCACCAGGAGCCGCTCCACCGTCGGCGACATGCCCACGTCCCGGGCCAACCGGGTGTCCAGGCCCGGCGCGGCGTATCCGGTGGAGGACGTCACGCACACCAGGCCGACGTCGGCCGGATCGATGCCGGTCTCGGTCAGCGCCGAGGCCACGGCGTCCTTGCAGAGTGGAAGTGCCTCCTCCTGGTAGTGGCGCATCCGCGCGGCCGTGGACCAGTTCTTGACGTCGTCGAGCAGTGGGCTCACCGCCACATGACGCCGTGAGATGCCGGAGCTCGCGGCGATTCGGTCGACGAGCCGCCGACGGGTCTCGTCCTCCTCCAGTAGCGCGTACTCCTCCTGGCTATAGGAGATCGCTGGTAGGGCTACCGTGACTCCGGTCACTACTGCCGAACCGCATTCGCCCATATCTGGCCACTTTCCGTAGTCACGAAGAAGCGTAGGGTTATCATACCGGTGGGAGTCAGGGGCACCACACGGTGCTGCGCCCGGACTGCGGTAGGCCGTCGTTGCGGCGACCCAGCCACTACACCGCCCACACGTGGCGCGAGAAGCACCGAATGACCTGCACGGCCGAGGGTCGCCGCCAAGCGCCCACCCGCGCCGGGCGTCCACGCCTCTCAGTGGCCGGTGGAACGATCACGCCTGGTGATCGACGCGATCCTGTCCCGTGTGCGGACGGGGATACCGTGGCCTGACCTGCCTGACCTGCCTGACCTGCCTGACCTGCCTGACCTGCCTGACCGAGTTCTGCAAACGCCGCAACGAAGCCGAGCGGACGATCAACCGACGCAAGACCTCCCGGCCGTCGCCACCCGCTACGACAAACGGGCCTACGTCTACCGCGGCACCGTCACCACCGCCTCGATCCGCTGGTGGCTCCGCCATGATCAGCCGGTCAGCATGATCAGCCGGTCATCACGGTCAGCACGGACAGCACCTATCGCAGCGCGTTCCCCAGCAGGTCGGCGCCAAGGCGGCCGACCAGGTCGATGTCGAGCTCGTGGAGCACGTAGCGCCCTTCGCGTCGGGTGCGGGTAAGGCCGGCCTTCTTCAGCACAGCGAGATGCCGGGACACCTCAGGCGCGGTGAGGTCATTGGCATCCGCCAGTTCCGTCGTCGAGTGGGGCCCACGGGCAAGCGTCCGGCAAAGGCGCAGCCGAAGGGGATGGGCAACGGCTTCCAGGCGCTGCTGGACGGTGGTCAGCGACAGGGTGGGTGGCATGTCGGGCACGGCGACCGGGTATTGGAGGACCGGCCGGTCACCGTGGGCGTCCCGGACGACGAGATGTGGCCATCCGAAGGCCGTGGGCAGGAAGAGAACACCGGTGTGGGAGGCCCTCACCCGGCCGTCCTGCAACTTGTCGACCACAAGACGGCCGCGCTCGGCGTCAAGAGTGATGGCAGGGGATACCGCGGTGACAGCCTGCTTCAGCCCGTGGTGCTTGAGGACTTCGTTCTTGTGCCGGGCATCGGCCACCAACTGACGTCGCACCCGCTGCCAGACCTCCCCGAAGAAGGTCTCCTCGCATTCCTCCAGCAACCGGCGCAGCCAGGCTCGTACCTTCTGCGGTTCCTCCAGCAGCCGGTCGACGAACGCCGCCTGACGCAGTCCACGCCCGGCGGCGAGCTCCCGGGCCCGCCGGCGGTCCTCCGCACGGTGGAGGGGAGAGGGCTTGGGGTGCGTGAACGAGGTGGCACAGGAGACCTCCACCACGGCGACAACGAAGGCGTTGTCGTCCAGCCGCTCCCATGCGTCCAGCTCCTCCTTGAGGTCCGCCGCCGCGATGCCGGGCAGGAACAGATCCGATCGCGTGGAGCGCCAGAGGATGTCCGCTTCGTACAGCCTGTCGGCCAGGTCCGGCGGGAGGCCGGCCCTGGTCTCCGTGGCCCATTCGAGGAGGCTGGGATGGTGAGAGGGTTCGGCCAGGACATGGAGGGCCGCTCCCAGCTCGGCAAGCGGAGAAACCCCGAAGGAGATGCGGTCCAGGGGAACGTCCGAAACATCGATCACCACGCTCATCCCTTTAGTGTCCCGCCTCCAGTGTCCCGCCTCCCTGCGCTCTCCTTTCCCGGCTCGACCCGACAGTGCCTTCGCCCTCGTCGGATGAGAAGGGCTGGGCAGACGTTGTGCGACGTTGTGTGCCATGGTCTGCAGGTCCGCGGCGTCGATGCGCCCGACTCCAGTCTGGTCGAGGACCTGTCGGAGGAACGCTTCGAGCCGCTCCGGGCGGGCATCGGGACCGGTGCGGGCGTCGGGGCTCGCCGAGGCACCCCCCGTGACCCGGGTGAAGTTCCCTGCCAGACAGTGCAGTTCGTGCGAGCTCAGGACGTCCTGGACAGCCCCCACCCGCCCCACCCGCACCTCACCCTTCACAGCGAGGGTCCCACCCGCCCTGTTCGGCTGGGGCCCTTGCCCTTACCCTCGCCCAACTGACGCCGCTGGAAGGCGAGATGGGATGATCGGCCGCATGGATCGCACACAGAGCGGGGCGTGGCTCCTCATTCTCGTGGTGATGGGGCTGATCGGCGTGACCGCGGTCAGCAGCCAGGTTCATCTCCACGACGCCTACGGGCTGCAAACGGAGGGACCGGAGCCGTGGGTGGACTACAAGGGCTCCTACAAGCCGCAGGAATCGGCGGCTTACCGGCAGGGGCCGAAGCCGGACGCCATCTACGTCTCCTACGTTTCACCGGAAGACGGCGGCTGAGGCGCCGGGGGTTCACCGGGGGTTCAGCAAGGGTCTCCACGCGGCCGTGTCTCTCGCAGCGGACGCGGCCGTCCGCGCCGCACCTCGGGCAGCATGGGTGCAGACAAGGCATACAGCAACCGCAAGATCCGCGCGTACCTGCGGAGGCGTGGCATCGGCATGTGACCCCGGAAAAGACCGGAAAAGACCGGAAAAGACAAAGAAGGGCCACAAGGCCCCCGCAGGTGGTGGGGTTCACGCGGCGAAACAGCGCCGAGCCGTCGCTACCCGCTATGACGAGCACGGATACGTCTTCCAGGGCACCATCACCGCCGCCTCACTCCTCATCTGGCTCCGATCATGACGGCAGAGGCAGAGCCCTATGCCGACGCGGCCAGTCGGTCGAGGCGATCACGGTGGGGCAGGCTCAGTGCGAGACCTTCTGCGGCGAGGTTCTCCTCCAGGTGATCCGTTCGGGCAGTTCCCGGGATCGGAAGGATGACCGGCGAGTGCCCGAGGAGCCAGGCGAGCGCGACCTGTGTGGGAGTGGCGCCGAGCTCGGCCGCCACGGCGGCGATCTCGGCCTCTGCCCCTGAATTCCCCCAGGCGACTGGGCGCCAGGGCAGGAACGCGATCCCCGCCGCCTCGCAGGCCGCGAGCACGGACTCGTGTTCGCGGTCGAGGAGGTTGTAGCGGTTCTGCACGCTCGCGACGTCGATGATTCCCCGTGCCTGGTCAAGTTCGCCGACGGTGACCTCGGACAGCCCGATCCGGTCGATCTTGCCCTCCCTCTGAAGGTCCCGAAGCGTGCCGAGCTGATCGGCGAGCGGTGTCTCCGGATCGATGCGGTGCAGCTGGAGCAGCTCGATCCGCTCGACGCGCAGCCGGCGCAGGGCCTGCTCGACCTGAGCGCGCAGGGCAGCCGGCCGCCCGTCGAGTCCCCACTCGCCGGAGGACTCCGATCGCACGATGCCGACCTTGGTCGTGATGAGCAGCCCGTCCGGATAGGGATGCAGAGCCTCGGCGAGAAGCTCCTCGTTGGCTCCCCAGCCATACATATATGCGGTGTCGATCAGCGTGACACCCAGTTCGACGGCCCTCCGGGCAACCGCGAGAGAGGTCTCCCGGGCGGTGCCCGGCTCGGTTGGCAAGTGCATGGCCCCGAACCCGAGCCGCCGCACGCCTAGATCCCCGCCGATACGAAACATAGTTGGTGCCATGTGTTGTCCTTGCTCCCCTCGATCAAGGGGCAACGCTAACAGCGCAGTTGGCTTCGGGGGTGTCGATGAGCGACGGACCGACCTGTTCTTGATATGGCGAGGACAACGAGCTACATGAGCGAAGAGACGCGTCCCAGCGCCACTACGTCTGCCTGCGAGGCGCCGACAGAGAAGCCATTCGATGGAGACGCGGTCTCCCACGGGCCGTAGTGGTCGACGCCAGATGCACAGCAGTCCGCCACACCGCCGACAGGGCAACGGCCCCGGCAAAGGCGCCTCGTGAAGGTTGTTCCTCGTCGGAGCCGACCGCCCGGTGCTGGAGACCTTCGTTCGTAGGCCCCGAGCCCGCCACGCCCCTCGCGCCACCCGTTCTCCGTGTCACCCGTTCTCCGTGTCACCGCTCAACGGCCCACGCCGATACCGAGTACGGTTCACGGGCTTTGAGGTGTGACCGGCCTGGGGAGGTCATGGTCCCAGGACCTGGGCCGTTCCAGCGCCTCCCACTCGGCGCGGAGCAGGGACAGGAGCGTGAGGTCGTAGCGGCGGCCGCGGTGCAGGCAGGCCGAGCGGCGTACGCCCTCGCGGACGAAGCCCGAGGCGGCGAGGACGGTGAGGGCTGCGGCGTTCTCGGTGTGGGTGACCGCTTCGAGGCGGTGCAGGGGGAGTTCGCCGAAGGCCAGGTCGGCCAGCGCGTCGAGGGCGTCCTTACCGTGGCCCTGGCCGCGGTTCTGCGGGGCCAGCATGAGGTATGCCTCGGCCGTGCCGTCGGCGAAGTCCTGGGCGATGAGGGCTATGTGGCCGATGGGGGTGCCGTCGGGCAGCAGGACGAGGAAGTCGTCGCGGTCTTGATTGTCGATGTCGCGCTCGATGCGGTCGCGGAGCGAGGACAGGGCGCGCGGCCAGAAGCCGATCTCATGGGCGGCCGTCGGGTCGGACCGCCACGTCTGCAGCAGCTCGGCGTCATCGGTCTCCAGAGGAGTGAAGCCGACGTTCCGCCCCCGCCAGCATGCCTCCCGGCCCCTCTCCGCCGCCATGTTCTTACCCAAGTCCTCGGCCATGGGCGGATCGTACGGGCCGGGGCGAGCGGTCGGCCACGGAGTTTCCGCGTGGTTCCGCGCCGGGGGCAGCGTCCGTCGGTGCCCGGTGATATCGGCATGTGGATGAGCCTGGAGCGGACGGTCCGCCATCTGTTTGTATGGCCCCCCGAAATGCAGTTCAGGAGGTGACGGACAAATGGTGTCCACGGAGAGCATTCTGGCGTTCGCGGCGATGTCGCTACTGGTGATCGTGATTCCGGGGCCGAGTGTGCTGTTCGTGATCGGTAGAGCTCTTGCACACGGCCGCCGCACGGCGCTCGCGACGGTCCTCGGCAACTTGGTCGGTTCGTACGTCCTGGTGATCGCTGTGGCGTGGGGCCTCGGCGCGCTGGTGGAGAGCTCGGCGGCAGTGTTCATGGGCGTGAAGCTGGCCGGAGCGGCGTATCTCGTCTACCTGGGCGTGCAGGCGTTCCGGCGCCGCAAGGAGATGCGCGCGGCGGACATGGTGGCACCGGCGGGTGAGCGGCGTGGCGATCTACGCACGATCCTGGACGGGATTTTCGTGGGCGTCACAAACCCGAAGGGCATCGTCTTCTTCGCGGCGGTGCTGCCGCAGTTCGTGGACCACTCGGCGGGCCATATCCCCCTCCAGATGATGCTGTTGGGCCTGGTCCCGGTCACCATCGGCCTGATCACGGACACCCTGTGGGGCCTGGGTGCCGCAGCGGCCCGTTCCTGGTTCGCCCGCTCGGACCGTCGCCTGTCGATGGTCGGCGGGGCGGGCGGCTTCGCGATGATCGGCCTGGGCGTGACGGTGGCTGCGACGGGCCGCGCCGACTAGGCCTGAAGGCAGGTTTCCTCCTGGTCAGCGACTTCGGCTGGTTCGCCGATGCAGTGTTCGTCCGACACGATCCACGGTGACGCCCCAAGAGCCGGACGACGCTCAACTCGCCTGCCGGTCACACTCACCAGCAGCACACCGGCTCATTGTGTTAGCCGTTTTTGTACCCACGGAAATCGGAACAGAGCGCTAGGCCTGTTCGTGGAAATGCTGCCGGAGCCTTTCCTGGATTTCGATGAGCACCTGACTGTGTTGCTTGAGCATCCCGAGGCGCGCCTCTGCTGTACGGGCGTAGTCGGCGTCCGGCTTGACGTCACTGCAGGACGCAGCGAGCAGATATCCGTTGAGAGCGTCCATGGCCGATGCGTGATCGGCATCCTGACCATTTCTGAGAAGATAGCGGTCCAAGGAAACGTCGTCGCCGGCGATCACATTGACGACCACTGAAGGATGCCAGTCCGTCGCGTTGTTGAGCGAGTAATGTGTGTCGAACCGTACAGTGACCGATTCGCCTTGGGGGATCTCCACGTCGTATCGGCCCTCGTCGTTGGTGTAGCTGTGGCGAATGAGAGACAGATCATTACGATAGACGCTTACCTTGATCATGGGGATAGGCTTGTGGTCGGTGATTGTTCGCGCATGCCCGTACATGAGAGTCTCCTTCCGGACGGAATGCCGATTGAGTCAGAGGCACCGACTCATGGATCAGAGGCACCGACTCTTGGATCAGAGGCACCGACTCTTGGACGAGCACAGCAGCGCATCCATTGCATGATCGCCAGCTCGGCGTTGCGGGGGTTGAGTTGGAGGTATTCCCGTCGCTAGCTGTCACGGAGTCCTCCCGGTCAGCCACGGTCTATATACATTTTCGCGCCGCGCCTCGACCGAGGCATCTGGATCACCCCGCCCGGCGGGAGCGCGACGCAGGCACCGGAACCACCGTTGGCGGCCTACGGGAGATCGTCGCCTGCAGCACCGCTGGGCCGGCTCCTCGCCAAGCGGAGCGGACCGCGTAAACACGCTGGACAACGACGGCGACCGGGTTCAGGAACACCGCTGGGGACACGGCTGCGTGCGGACGAAGGCGAGCGAGTGTGGTCCGCCCTTTGCGAATATGGATTTCCTGTTGCCTATGGATTTCCTGCTACCAGTTGGGAGCTACGTCAGACCCAAACCCCGCCCCGGCAGGGCGCTTCTCGAAGTGCAGGTGGGGGCCATGGGCATTTCCGGTCTCGCCAACTTTGGCGATCTTTTGCCCAGCCCGAGCGGAACCACTGGTGACAACCCGCTCGGAGAGATGGCAGTACCAGTAGTCGAACCCGCCAGAGGTCAGTACGAGGTACTTGCCGAAGCTTTCATCGCGCCCGATACGGACGGAACCACTGCGTACCGCGACGCAGGGCGTGCCGTGATCGGCGGCGTAGTCTGCGCCGGTGTGGTAGCCCAGGCTCCAATGGGGCCCCGTCTTGCGATAAGCGGTCGTCACCCCGTGCCCAGGAACGGGAGAGGAGGCGCGGCTTCCGTCACCACTTGTCGCCGGCACCCGGAGTCGATCCCACGACTCCTTGCCAGGTGTGCCGTCAGCAGCGCTGCCCGAGAACCGGAGCTTGCGCTGCCAGGCCGCATAGGACTCACGGTCGGTATCCGTCCATTCAGGGCCGGGACCCGACTGGTACCGCCCGCACTCTTCCGCAACAAGGCGCTTCCCCATCGCGGTAATAACGGGACTGCGTTGTCCTTTGTGGAAGAACGTTGCTCCGGGAAACGGCTCTTGCGCAGGCATGGCTCTCCTTCAGTAGGGATGGGGTGGCAGGTCAGGATTTGCCTCTAGGACACGCGAGATATCCCCGTACCTGCCTCGTCTCATCTCCGAACAGCCCCCGTGGCTCCAGTAGGGATAGTGAATCCCACAGCAGTCAGGGCGTTCTGAGCGTTCTGAGTGGACTGAGCGGACTGAGCGGACTTCACGTCATCGTTGGGCTTGCCGAATCGCACGTTGGAAAGCTCGACCATCGTGCCTCCTTGCCCCCATGGGGGCGGGCAGCACCGATGGAGGGCCGGTGCATGTCAGCTCCACGCATCAGCGGACCCTGAGTCGACAGCCGGCGCAACAACCTCTGCGCCGCCGGTACGGCCACTTGCCCCTGTATCCACCATGTGTCTGCTGGAAGCCCCCCGCAAACGGAGTAGCGCAAGGCCTCACTGCTTCGTCAGAGAGTCAGGCATTGGCGACGCGTAGCCTGTGAGCTTTTCTATGAGGCGGGCATAGGACTTCGCGTCGTCCGATCCGAGGAGAGGCCACCGGATAGAGCACTCTCCGGCACTGCGGCGCGGTCCATCCACCCGATTCGGCAGAGCGCCGGCGACTCACTCACGCCGAAGGCGCCGCCTATCGCGTACGAAGTCGTAATGGCTACGCCAGTTGCTTGGTGCAGCTGGCGACGAGCTCTCCGTCGGCGAATCCCTCCACTCGCACGGACTGCGCGGCGGTGGCACCTGGAACCGTGATGTCGGACTGTCCGTCGGCGAGGTCCACCGACGTACGGGGCCGCTGATCAAGATAGACGTCCACCCGGTCAACCTTGGTGGTTTTGAGCTTGAGGTGCAGGGTGCCGTCGGCTTGCGCGGCATCTGTGATGGCCAAAGCCCGTACAGGTTGGGCCTTGAGGAGCTCGCCGGCGCGAGCCAGCAGGTCGGCGTTGTCTTCGAGCAGGTCCCGGCGGGTCATTTGGTGGCGTTCATTCGGCACGACGCCCAGGTCCTCCAGCGGTGTGCCGGCCTGCTTGCCGACCCGTAGCGACCGGCGAATGGCCACCCGCATGCCCGCCCCGTTCGGCAGGGGCCGGTAGGGCGACTGCGCATCCTGAGGGAGGAATGAGCTGATCTGGTCGTGTGTCCAGACGTTGGCGCCACCGGCTCCGGTGTTGTCATCCGTTCCGAGCACGGTGCCGATCCGATGGTCCTGGAAGCCGGCGGCGAACACGTCGGTCGCGGAGTAGCAGCGGGCGTTGGTGATCAGGACGACCGGGCCGAAGTATTGCTGGCCGATCGCGTTGGTGCTGGTTTCCGGGGTGAGGGGGAACGCGCCGGAGAAGGTCGCACCGATCTCCACGGCCTGCTCCATCGAGGACAGCCAGGGGGCGAGATTGGCGCGCTGGCGGCAGATGCGCAGGTTGAGCGGGGTGTTGATGAACTGGAACGGTTCGGGGACGACCCGGCGGGGTGTCAGGGTCTGGAGAGTGAGCTCGGATGCGGCGACGGCGCCCCCGCCGTTGTCGCGCACGTCGACGATCAGGCCGTGCTGAGGCAGTTGGCCGATGAGCCGGACGAACTCTTCAACGAAGGCGGCGGGGTCCTCGACGCGGAACGTGAAGATACGAATGTGCCCGAAGGCGCCCAAAGGAGTCTGGGCGGTCCGGGCCCGGAAGACCCCTGGCATCATGCTCGCGACCTCGCCCGCTGCGGCGACGGGGAGTTGACCGGCGGCGGCGTCCCGTTCCTGACTGATGACGTGCGGCGCGAAGAGCAAGGCATTGGCTCGGCGGGTCTCGTCGGCTTCAATGTCCAGTCCCATGGCGAGCGCAGTCTCACTGAGCGAGTCCGCGTCGGCCATGGGCGGCAGGTTCTCCACCACCCAGTTCTCCCGCAACTCCCGCTTGGTGCCGTCGGCGTCGGTGTAGCTGACGGTCACCCACTCTTCAAACGGCGGCAGGTGGGCCTTGAGCGAGCGCACGGTCAGGGACTGCACGCCCCGGCTCCGCCGCGCGGCCGTGTTGCTGCCGGCGAAGCGGGCGGCGTTGAGTTCCACGGCCTGCTCGATCGGGACGCCGCTCCAGTGCGTGACCTCCACGCCCGGTGTGAAGCCGGGGGCGGAGAAGTTCTGTGTGGTGTGGGTGACCAGGAACCGTGGGCCCTGCGGGCCGGTGCATTCCTCGACGAGGAACGGCAGAAAGGCGATCTTCCGGTTGAACGGGGCGGGCAGTTGGTAGTTGGTGTGCAGGTCCCGGACCGAGTGGAAGACCTTCGACAGTTCGGAGTGGAAGAACCACTCCGGCGGCATGGTGTCGTCGGTCTGCCGCTCCAGTTGTCGCCGCAACACCCGAAGCCGCTGCACCGGGTTGATCGCGTACATCGCCATTTTCAGGGGCAGGTGGACGTAGTTCTGCTCCAGCAGCACTAGTTGTGCTGTCCCGGCACGTTGGTGACACGCGTGCTGGGTGCTTGAACGGGTGAGGGCCTTCTGGGTTCGGTGTGGATTGCGACACTCCACC
>NZ_JBFAIP010000141.1:0-13048 GCF_040654775.1 Streptomyces sp. NPDC050636 | reverse complement strand
GCCCGCACGGCGCCGCCAAGCTCGGCGCGGGCGTCTTCACGTACTCGATGTTGTCGGCCTTCGGCGACGGCGTCGGCCGGCTCATCTCCCCCGCCAAGGTCGCAGCCGACAACCCCGGCCTGCGCACCGACAACCTCAAGGCGGTCGCGGTCTACGGCGACCACCAGATGAACGACGCGCGCGTGGCCGTCATGACCGTGCGCGCGGCCCGTCCAGTCCGGTGCGGTCGTCATCAACCACGCCGAGGTCACGGGCCTGCGCTTCACCCACGGCCGGGTGACGGGCGCGGACCTGCAAGACCGCCTGGACGGCACCGAGTTCGGCGTCGACGCACGCCTGGTCATCAACGCCACCGGTCCGTGGGTGGACCACCTGCGGCGCATGGAGGACAGGGGCGCGGCCCCCAGCATCCGCCTCTCCAAGGGCGCCCACGTCGTCCTCCGGGGCAAGGCCCCGTGGAAGGCCGCGATGGCCACCCCGATCGACAAGTACCGCATCACCTTCGCCCTACCGTGGGAGGACCAGCTGCTGCTGGGCACCACCGACGAGACGTACGAGGGCGACCCGGCGGACGTGCGCGCCACCGAGGCCGACATCCAGCAGATCCTGGACGAGGCCGCGCTGTCGGTGCGCGACGAGCACCTGTCGCGCGACCTGATCACGTACGCCTTCGCGGGTCTGCGGGTACTGCCCGGCGGGCCGGGCGGGGTGGAGTCGGCCAAGCGCGAGACGGTCGTCACCGAAGGGCGCGGCGGCATGCTGTCGGTCGCCGGCGGCAAGTGGACGACCTACCGCCACATCGGCCGTACGGTGCTGCGGAAAGTGGCGCAGCCGCACCACTCGCTCTCCGGCGATATGAAGCCGGTCTCCCACCTGACACGACGGGTACCGCTGCCCGGCCTCGCCGCCCCCGACGCGGTCGTGGACCGGCTGCTGACCAACCCGGGGGCGGGCGCGCGGATGGACCCGCAGACCGCGCGCCACCTCGCCACCCACTACGGGGCTCTGTCCTTCGACATCGCGCACCTGGTCAGCGAGGACCCGGCCCTGGGCGAGCGGATCCACCCCGACGGCCCGGAGATCTGGGCACAGGTCGTCTACGCGCGCGACCACGAGTGGGCCCAGACCGTCGACGACGTGGTGCCGCCGTACGACGCTGACGATCCGCGGTCTCGCCACGGACGAGGTCCGCGCCCGCGTCCAGGACCTGCTTGTGCAGAAGGACTGAGGCGATGAAGGAGCCGGACACGAACCGACACTCCGAGTAGGAAACCATCCTCAACATCACGATCACACGGCGCCGTTGCCGAAGAGTCCCCAGCCGGCGGCAGTCCGTGCCCGGAGCATCGGACGGAGCCACCGGCGGGATGAGTGCAACGCGTATGGGGAGTGCGCACGACCTGGCGCACGGTCGGCGACGGCGAGTTCTTCTGCCCCGGCTGCGGCGGCGACCGCAACTACCTGAGCCGCACCGGCCACCACCGGCGCGCTCTCCTCGGCCTCCCCCTCCGCCTGCGCGGCACCGCCGGACCCGTGGTCGAGTGCGCCGCCTGCAGGACCCGCGTCGGACCGACGTCCTCGATCATCCCACCGCCACCCACTTCTCGGCGACGCTCCGCGACGCCGTACACACCGTCGCCCTCGCCGTCCTTACCGACGGCGGCGTTCGGGGTTGTCGCCCATGGTGATCAGCAGGGTGACGGCACTGTCCGGACCGACTGGCACATCCATCTGCTCGCCGATGCCGCGCTGAGCACAGATCCCGTCGTACGGGAGCGGGCAGCCCGGGAGGCTACTGATGGCCGCCGTCGTGCCTGCGTGCGGTTAGCAGCCACACACCCCTTGACGTCGCGCTCATCCGGGACAAAACTTCCGTTCACCGGTCGACATTGCCGAACACCTACCGGCAATACGCGATGAGTGTGGCAATGCCAAGGGCCGGCAACGCCCTCACCTGCGGGCGCGGACCACCGGAGGGGACGCAGGTGTTCCCTGGCATCACCCACCGCCACGGTGCCGCGTCCGGCCCGGCCGATCGAAATCCGATGGGCCATCAGAGCCGGTTCCCGCATGTCCCGCTGCCTCCGCGCCTGTCGTACTCCCCCCTTCACGAGGACCTGATGACACAACACATACCGGAGGCGGTGTTCTGGTGCCTCGCCGCGGTCACGCTCGCCGAAGTGTCGCTGCTGGTACGCCAGTTCCGGATCACCGCCGCCCTGCGCCGTCGACTGACGATCCACCAAGCCGGCCTGCTCGCCCGGGAGGAGGAGGTCCGACACCTCTCCGAGGTTCGGCTTCCCGCACTGGTCGAGGCGCCCCACGGCAGCGCACCCGTGCCCGAGCCTCTCGATGCGGATCTCGCCGGAACGACGTACGGAAGGAACCTGCAGCAGATCGTCGAGCAGTTCACCGGGGCCGCCGAGGCCACGCGATCCCGGGCGGACAGGTCGGCGAAGGCGACACTGAAGTCGGCGATGCGTGCCCTGCAGGCATTGGCGAACGAGCAGCAGGTGTCGATCTCCGACATGCAGGACCGGCACGACGACCCCGATGTGCTCCGGGACCTCCTGGAGATCGATCACGCCAATGCGCAGTTCGGCCGGAGGGCGCAAGCCATCGCCATGCTCTGCGGCTCGTGGCCCGGACGGCAGCGGACCGCGTCACCGCTGCTCGACGTCGTACGCGGTGCGACATCGAGGATTCGGGACTACCGACGCGTCAAGGTGCACTCGCGCGTCGACATGGACGTCGTGAGCCGGGCCGTCGAGCCGGTCGTCCTCGCGGTCGCCGAGCTGCTGGACAACGCGGCGCGGCACTCCCGGCCCAACACCACTGTCGAAGTCGGCATCCAGCCCGCCCACAACGGCGTCAGCATCGTCGTCGACGACGCCGGCATCGGCATGGACGCGCGCGAAACCGAGGAAGCCGGTCGGCGTCTGTCCGGCCTGGTGGACATCGACATCAACAAGCTCGGCAACCCGCCTCAGTTCGGCTTCGCCGTCATCGGCGCACTCGCCGCCCGGTACGGATTCAGCGTCTCGGTCAACACGCAGTCCCCGTACGGCGGTGTGCGGGCCGTGCTCTTTCTCCCTAACGCGCTCCTCAACCGGGTGCGTTTCATGGGCCCACCCATCCCCGCGCTGGGAGCCGAGACGTCGCCCGCCCCGGAGCCGGCCTCCCCCGGCGCATCCGAAGCGGAGGCAGCGCCGCCGTCCACCGCGGGTGGCCTGCCCAAGCGCCGCCGATGCACGCAGCAGCGCCAGGCAGCCGACGGCGGCCCCGAGGCCCCGGTCTCCGCTCCCGCGCTGGTCCGCCCCGCCGCCGAGACCGCCTCCCGTATGGGCGCGTTCGCCCGCGGCACCCGCTCCGGCCGCGGCTCCTCCCCCGACAGCGAAGGAACCCCCCAGGAATGACCGGCCAGATGACCAACGAACTCGGATGGATGCTCGACGAGGTCCTGAAGGTCCCAGAAGCCCGCCACGCGATCCTGCTCTCCGCGGACGGGATGCTCCGCGCCCACTCCCATGGCATCAAGCGCGACGAGGCCGAGCGGCAGGCCGCGGCGTTGTCCGGACTGCAGTCCATCAGTCGCAGTACCGCCGAGTTCTGCGGGCTGGAGACCTCGCCGTGGCAGCAGACACTGGTCGAGTTCGTCGACGGGTACGTCTTCCTGGTGGCCGCCGGCGCGGGCGCCTATCTGGCGGTCTCGGCCGGCCAGGACGTCGACATGGAAGCCGTCACCTACAGCATGCACAAGTTGGTCGACCGGCTGGGCAAGGAGCTGACCAGTCTGCCACGGCCTCAGTCCGTACCCGGCAGGCCGGACGACTCCGGTACGGCATGACCCCGCCGCGCCCCCGGCATGACAGAGGACTCGTACGGCCGTACGTCGTCACGGAGGGGCGCGCCCATCCGACGCGCAACACACTGGACCTCGTGGCGCTGGTGACGGCCGTACACGACCGTCCCCTGAACGGGCTGAGCCCGGAGAAACGGCATGTGATCGAACTGTGCCGACCCGGGGCACTGTCGGTCGCCGAAGTTGCCGGTCATCTCGCTCTGCCGATGAGCGTCACCAAGGTCCTGCTCAGCGACCTCGTCGACAGCGGCCATGTCCACGTCCAGCCTCCCGTCCCCAAGGCACAACTGCCCGACGCCCGACTCCTGCAGGAGGTGCTGGATGGGCTCCGCTCCCGTTTTTGATCCGGTCGACCCGGTCACCCCGGTCTACGTCTCGGACACGGTCACGACCGCGATCAAGATCCTCATCGTCGGCCACTTCGCCGTCGGCAAGACCACGTTCGTCGGCACCCTCTCCGAGATCCGGCCGCTGCGCACCGAAGAGACCATGACGCAGGCCGGCGAGCTCGTCGACGACCTCGCGGGCGTCCCCGACAAGACCACGACGACCGTGGCCATGGACTTCGGCCGCCTCACGCTCAACGAGTCCCTGGTGCTGTATCTCTTCGGCGCCCCCGGGCAGAAGCGCTTCACCCAGCTGTGGAAGGACATGCTGAACGGAGCTCTCGGCGCACTGGTGCTGACGGACACCCGAAGGCTCGACCAGTCCTTCGACATCATGGGCCTGCTGGAAGAGCTCGGGGTGCCGTACGCGGTCGCCGTCAACCAGTTCGACGGCGCTCCGGTGTTCCCCGAGGAGGAGATCCGCGAGGCTCTCGACCTGCTCCCGGAAACCCCCCTGGTCACCTGCGACGCGCGGGAAGCCACGTCCGGTGCCGGAGCGCTGATCTCCCTCATCGAGTACCTCCAGACCCGCACCCCTCAGGAGCAAGAATGACGACACCCCGGCCCGCACACGACGCGGCGCCTCCTCCCGACTGCCCGGCGCACGCCGACGCACGTACGGTGGAGCGGCTGTACGGCCCGGAGTTCGCCGCCGACCCCATGGCGTCGTACACCCGACTGCGCGTCCACGGCTCCGTCGCGCCCGTGGAGATAGCGCCCGGCGTACGCGCTTCTCTGGTCATCGGCTACGACACCGCTCTGGAGGTACTGCGCAGTCCCGAGCGCTTCTCCAAGGACCCGCGTCGATGGCGGGTTCTCGCCGACGGGACGGTGCCGGCGGACAGCCCGGTCGTGCCGATGATGACGTACCGGCCGAACGCCCTGTGGACCGACGGCGACGAGCACAGCCGACTGCGCGGCGCCATCACCGACAGCCTGGGCCGCGTGGACCCCGACGCGCTCAGGCGCCACGTGGAGCACAGCGCCGACACCCTCATCGACCGGATCGGCCCCAAGGGACGGGCGGATCTCCTCCACGAGTACGGTGCCGTCCTGCCCCTGCTGGTCTTCAACGAGCTCTTCGGCTGCCCGCCCGTCACCGGGGACAAGCTGGTCGAGGGCATGTCCGGGATCTTCGACGCCGACGCCGGCTCCGAGAAGGCGAACGCGGTGCTGGCCGAGGGCGTCGCCGAGCTGGTGGCACTCAAGCGGGCGGAGCCGGGGCCGGACGTGACGTCCTGGCTGATGGCCCATCCCGCCGGGCTGACCGACGAGGAGATGACGCACCAGCTGGTGGTGCTCATGGGCGTGGGCACCGAGCCCCAGCTGAACCTGATCTGCAACGGCTTGCGGCTGCTGCTGTCCGACGACCGGTTCGCCGGTGATCTCGCACGCGGCACCATGCCCGTCGAGGACGCCATCGACCAGGTGCTGTGGACCGACCCGCCGATGGCGAACTACGCCGTCCACTATCCGATCCACGACCAGGAGCTCGACGGAACCCTCGTGTGCGAGGGTGAGCCCATCCTCATCAGCCTAGCCGCCGCGAACACCGACCCGGGCCTCGGCGGCGAACGCCGAACCGGCAACCGCGCGCACCTCGCGTGGAGCGCGGGCCCGCACACCTGCCCGGCGAAGGGCCCCGCCCGGGTGATCGCCGCGGTCGCCCTGGAGAAGCTCCTCGACCGGCTCCCCGACATCGAACTGGAAATCCCGGTTGAGAAGTTGGAATGGCGGCAGGGCCCCTTCCACCGGGCTCTGGCCGGCCTACCCGTCCGCTTCCCGCCGATCAGCCGGCGGGTCTGACGGTCTCCGGTGTTACGACGTGGTCGGCGAGACTCCGTTCACATGCCTCACGCTGGAGGTCCGGACCACGACGATCTGGTGGTCACCGAGGCATTGAGCTGCTGGGTCTGCATGTCGTCAGTCGCTGGCGCCGGTACCGGCTCCTCAGTGAGAGTCTCGGTCACGGTTGGGAGCGATGGCCGTATTGGCCCATGGCTTCGGCGAGCTGGGGCCGGCCGTCGATGCCGAACTTGCGGTACACACTGGTCAGGTGGAACTCGACAGTCCGCAGGGTCACGTAGAGCGCACTGGCGATCTGTCGGTTCGTCAGGCCCTTCGTCGCCAGTGCGGCGATCCGCCCTTCCTGGTCGGTGAGGCGCCCACCCACGCCGGTTGCCGTCGGGTGGTCGACCCCGGCGGTGATCAGCTCCTGGTGCAGCCGCGTGGCGAGCGGTTCTGCGTCGCACTCCCGCACCAGTGCGGTGGCCTCCAGCAGATGGCTCCGCGCCGCCTCGGGTTCGCGGCTCCGCCGGTTCAGGGCGGCAAGGTCGAGCAAGGTCAGCGCCAGTTGGTGTTTGGCCGGTGAGTTCCGCAGCGTGGCGAGCGCTTCGGTCAGCAGCCCGTGCGCCTCGCTGTCATCGCGAGCCATGGCCGATACGCGCAGCGCGGTCCCGATGGCACGTTCGGTGCCCCACCGGCGCGCCGACTCCAGCTCGCTTTCGGCGAGGGTCCGGGCGCGGTCGTGCTGCCCGAGCGCGAGGTATGCCTGGGCTGCGGCGGACCGCCAGGGGAAGACCGCGGGATTGGTCACCTTCCAGGCGGTCACGCGGCGCCCGCACTCCAGCAGGTCGTGCAGTCCGGCCTCGACGTCGCCGGTCCGTACGCGGAGATTTCCGCGAGCGATCAGTACGAAGCTGTACGGGAGCAACGTCGGGACGTCTCCCAGCAGGTCCCTTCGGGAGAGGACCTGCCACGCTTCGTCGAATCTCCCTCGGATGGTGAGCACTTCGACGAGGGCGGCTGCGCAGCCCGGCGCGTCGGGGTCGCTGTGGGAGGTGTCCCACTCGTCGAACAGGTCGAGGGACGACTGCAGAAGTTCGGCCGCTTCCGCGTACCGCCCGGCGAACGAGGCGGTCAACCCGCGCGCCAGCAGGACGATCGCGGTTGGTCGTAGGTAGCCGCTCGCTCGTGCCTCCTGCTCGACACCGCGGCAGAGCTGTTCGACCTGGTCGAGTTCGTCGGCGCGGATCAGGACGGACAGCGCGTAGAGATAAGGGCGCTCGAACACGGTCAGATCCGCCTTCGCGATCGCGTCCCTGGCATAGCGCACCGCATCCTCGCGCGATCCGCCCTCCAGCGCTTCACGCACGGCCAGGAAGGTGAGCCGGGCGCGCCGCAACTGGGGGCTGTCAGGGACATCCGCACACAGCTCGTCCCGCCGGACGCGGGCCTCCGCTGCGGTGGCCAGGTCGGTGTAGGCGGCTATGAAAGCCATACAGCGGAGGTGCCAGCCGAGGTCGCGTTCCTCAGCCGGCAGGCGTTTCGCCACGCGATCGGCTGTTGCGATGGCTTCGTGGGTCGAGTCCGCGGCCAGGCGAGGGATGAGGTTCAGGGCCGCGTTCGCGGCGTCGCGCGGGTCCGTCGTCTCGTCCAACGCGGTGCGAAGGCGCGCGATGCCCGCGGCCGAGTCGAAGGCCAGCTCGGCGTTGCCCAGCTCGCACAGCACCTTCGCGCGCTGATCGGCGACGAGCGGCTGGGTGAGAGCGTGGCGCAGGTAGGTTGCCGATACGTCGGGCGCCCCTCGGCCCATCGCACGCCCGGCCGCCCGCCGCAACGTGTCGACCGCCCATGGCGTGGCTGCACCGGCCTTGAGCAGGTGGGCGGCGACCTGATCATCCGGGGCGTGAGCCTCGTGCAGCAGCCGGGCGGCTTCGCCGTGGGCGGTGATGCGCGCGCCGACGGACATGTCCTCCAGCACCGTGTTCCGCACCAGGGAATGCGTGAACGCCAGCGGGTAGGTGTTGCGCAGGATCTTCAGCCGCACCAGCGTGTCGAGGGCGTGGGCGGTGGACCGGAGGTCCGTCGCCACCAGCGCCGAGACCTGGCGGAATTCCGCGTTGTCGCCCAGGATCGCCACGGCCTGCGCGATTCGCTCGGCCTCGGGGCTGGCGTGCAGCTTCCGGCGCAGATGGTCAGCGAGCTTGGGAGAGCTGAGCTCCAGTACGTCTTTGACCCTGATCTCGGTGGGCAGCCTGCCGTCGGGACCTTTGAGCGTGCACAGCAGCGCCTGGAGCAGCAGGGGGTTTCCGCCGGTCGCCTGATGGCAGGCAGCGGCGAAGTCCTCGTCGATCGGGGCGCTGGCGGACTGTTGCAGCAGCCGGGTCGCGTCCGCCGGGGGCAGCCCGGTCAGCTCGATACGGTGTGCCGATACGGCGAGGTCATGTCGCGAGGCTTCGTCGAGCGCCGGTTGTCCCGTTGCCGTGCAGATCACGAGCAAGACCGGCATCGAGGCGAGTCGCCTTGCCGCATAGGCGAGAAACCGCATCGACGGGGCGTCCGCGAGGTGCGCGTCATCGACCGCCAGCAGCAGGGGGCCTCGGCAGGACAAGTCTCCCAGGAGCCGATGGAGGCCGTGCAGCGCCTCGAACAGAGGTGGTGACAGGCGGCGACACATGCACATGCACCAAACCGCTCTACACCACCTCTGAGCTGCATAGATGCAGGCCATCCCACTGCACCCGCAACGCTGCCCCAAACCCGGCGCCAGTGGAAGCCAAAGACGCATGGCAAGACATCGTTGCAGGTCAGAGGGTCTTTGATGGTCAGCAAGTCAGCACAAAGTCAGCATCGGCGGCGCCGCGCCGGAAAACGGGCCGCATCCCGGCGCCATGGGGCACGCCGTGGTCCAGACCTCCGCAGTGTCCGGGATCGAGACCGATGCCAGTTGCCAGTTGCCAGTTGCCAGTTGCCAGTTGCCGCACCTCAGCACAACCTCTCCCGAAGTTGCCAACCTCCCTCTGAATTAACGGAGTTGGGTGCCCCCCTCTTCGATGATCGGCGACCCCGTCTCCTGCCGGGCGGATGCACCGCAGGAGTTGGCGGCTACCTTCCGCTGCCCGCCGCGCAAGTGGATCAGCCGGGCGAGCCCGCCTTCGTAGACGGTGCTGACCTTCTTGGTGTCCAGTACAGCGGTCTCTGCGGCGATCCGCACAGCTCGGGGCACCACACCGCGGGCAGGACTGGACACACACAGGCCTGTCGTAACAGAATTGGTTGCGACACGGGGCGGCATCGGCCACTACGGGTAACGGGAGGTTCCATGAGCGCGAACAGTCGCATGACCGTGGCCACGCACGCGCTGACCTGGATGGCGCTGGTCTGCCCCAAGCGGCCCGACGGCATCGTGACGTCCGATCAGATCGCCGTCAGCGTCAACACCAACCCCGTCGTCATCCGTCGCACACTCGGCAGCCTGCGCGACGCGGGCCTGGTCGTCTCGCAGCGCGGCCAGGGCGCGGGCTGGAGGCTGGCTCGCGCCCCAGAGTCGATCACACTGAGGGACGTCTACCTGGCCGTTGAGCCTGATCCGCTCATCGCGCTACACGCCGCAACTCCCAACCAGGAGTGCCCCGTCGGTCGCGGCCTCCCACCTGTGCTGCGGGAGGCGTACAGCCGTGCGGAGGAGACGATGAAGGCTGAATTGGCCGATGTCACCGTCGCCGACGTGCTGAGGGAGACGGTTGCCTGAAGCCTGGATCCTGAACTCCAGTCCCACCCGGCTGGTCCGCATGGACCGGCCTTTCTTCGGACCATTGTCGTAACTATTTCTGTTACATCTACCATCCTGGAGGTCCCTCCGTCGTGTACCGATCACTTGTCGTCCTTGCCGCCGGAATGTTCGCCATAGGCACCGACAGCTTCGTCATCGCCGGCATCCTGCCGGACGCAGCGGACTCCCTCGGTGTCCCCGTCGGTACCGCCGGCTGGCTGCTCACCGCCTACGCCTTGACCTACGCCGTGCTCGGTCCCGTCATGGCCGCGCTCACCGCGCGCTGGCCGCGCCGCATGCTGTTTCCCGTCGGGTTTGCGATCTTCACTGCGGGCAACCTCGTAACGGCCTTCGTCCCCGTCTTCGGTGTGGCCCTGGCCTCGCGGGCGCTCGCCGGGCTCGGCGGTGCCATGGTCACTCCCGCCGCCGTCGCCGCAGCTGCCGCGCTCGCGCCACCGGAGCGTCGCGGCCGCGCCATCGCCACCGTCATGACCGGCCTCAGCGCCGCGACCGCACTCGGTGCGCCCATCGGCACGGCGATCGGCAGCCTCACCGGCAACTGGCGCGCCACCATGCTGTTCGTCTCCGCGCTCGGAGTGCTGGCCGCCGTGGGTATCGCCCTGCTCCTGCCCGCGATCCCCACACCCCCGGCGGTCCCGCTGCGCACGCGCGTCGCCCCGCTCGCCGACCGCCGCATCGGCCTGGTCCTGCTGACCACACTCCTCGCCTATACCGGCCTGTACACCGTCTACTCCTTCATCGGCGAGAGCCTCGACCGCGCTACCGGCGGCAGCGGCACCATCCTCGCCGCCCTGCTCTTCGTGTGGGGCCTGGCCGCCACCGTCGGAACACTCGCCTCGGGCGGTCTGATCGACCGCTTCGGCGGTCGCCGCATCATCAACACCTCGATCACCGTGGCCGCGATCGACTTCGCGCTGCTGCCATGGACGAGCGCACACCTGCCCTCCACCGTCGCGGCACTCCTCGTATGGGGCGTCTGCGGATGGGGACTTCTGGCACCTCAGACCCATCGCCTGATCACCGCCATGCCGACGGCGGTACCACTGCTCACCGGCCTCGCCTCGGCCATGGTCTACATCGGTGTCTCCGTTGCGCCCCTGGTCGGGCAGGTCGGGATGGCATGGTTCGGCGCACACTGGCTCGGCGCCGTCGGCTCGGTGTTCATCGCACTCGCCATCGTGGCAGCGGAGGCGGCACACGCCGTCATCCACCGGCACGGGACAGACAAGGTTCCCGCGGCACCAGCACCGGCACCGGCACAGCCCTTGCCGACCAAGTAGCGCACGGCCACCAACACCCCATGTACAGCAAGGACTGAACGACAGTGATCACGACGAAACGCCTCCGACTGCGCCCGCTCACCGACACCGACACCGACACCGACTGGTGGGTGCACCTGCACGCCGACAAGGACGTCAACCAGTTCGTCGGCGGCTACACCCACCAGGAAGCCGCAGCGCGCCTGCACGACGTCCACCAGCAGTGGACCCAGCGCGGCCACGGACTGTGCGCCGTCGAACTGAGAAGCACCGGCGAGGCGATCGGACGCTGCGGCCTGAACTGGTGGGAGCAGTTCGGCGAGACTGAGATCGGCTGGACCTTCGCCCGCACGCACTGGGGCCGGGGCTACGCCACGGAAGCAGCCCAAGCCGTTCTCGCGTGGGGTTTCGGGCCGCTGGGGCTCAAGCAGATCACCGCCATGATCCACCACGGCAACACTGCCTCATCTGCCGTCGCCCAGCGTCTCGGATTCACGCCCCTACGCGAGGACACCGTCCTCGGCCGCCCCTGCACCGTCTACGCCCTGGACCGAGACGACTTCCCCTCCCCCTGAACGCCGACCGCCGCCCGCCGCCCGCCGCCCGAGCAGCGATGGCCTTCACACAGGAACACCGCCCACGGAAGGCACCCGAACGGGGAGTGCGACGGCCCCGATCGGAGCGCCTGGCACGTTCACCGGACCCACTCGTAGTCGCCGTCCGAGCCCCCATCCGGCGTCCCGCTCGTCGCGTCCTCCCTCCCACACGCCTCGTCTCAGACACCGCCTTGATCGGCCTTACCGGCACCGGCAGACTGAACCGGTCCGCTCCCCCGCGCTCGGCCAACGGCAGCGGTGTTCCGATGCACTTCGTTCGCCCGGAAACCGGTCCTTCGCCCGGAAACCGGTCCGAGGAATCTGTGGAACGGGGAACGGTCTGTGGAAGGGGCATGGATGGCAGCGCATGAGTCGGTCTTCAGCATGTGCTTCGGTGAGGTCGCCGGCCTCTACGACCGGTCCCGCCCGAGGTACGCCACCGAGGCGCTCAGGTGGGCACTCGGTCCCCCACCGCTCCGCGTTGCCGACCTCGGTGCCGGCACCGGCATCCTCAGCCGACAATTGACCGCACTCGGCCATGACTGCGTGGCGATCGAACCCGACGCGAGAATGCGCCACCACTGGCGTCAGACCACGGGGACACAGGTAGTCCACGGAACCGCCGAGGACATCCCGCTGCCCGACCACAGCGTCGAAGCCGTCGTCACCGGCGAGGCATACCACTGGTTCGCCCCGCACCGCGCCCATGCCGAAATCGCCCGAGTCCTCAAGCCCGGTGGATGCTTCGTTGCCCTATGGATCGTCAGGGACGAGACCACGCCATGGGCCGCCGAACTCACCGCGCTCCTCGCCCGCTACGACCGTACGGGAAAGACCGAAGTCAAAGGCCCGATCATGCAACAGCCCTTCACACCTGCCGTCCGGAAGGAGTTTCCCCACGTCGCTCAACACACCCACGACTCACTGCTCGACCTTTACCGGTCCCACTCGTACTACATCACCGCTGCCCGGCCCCAACAGCTCACATTTGAACGGGACTTAGAGCACCTCATCCGCACCCGGATCACCTCGAACAGACGCGCCCGCTTCGCCCTTCCCTACCTCACCCTCGCCTATCGCACCCGACTCACCGACGACCGCTAGGGGATGCCCGACAGGTATGTGCCAGATCACCCCGTCTCCCGCACGCCTGCCTCCGCGCACGGCCACGGCCACGGCCACGGCTCGGCGGAGGACTCACTCGGCAGGAGGCTGTCAGGGGCTCGACGACCGGCGACCACCGGCCTCGCGGTCGGCGGTGGCGGCCGGCCCGGGCCACGCCGGTCGACCGGCCGCCGGGTGGCGTGCGTGCGGAGCCGTCCGTCGGGCGGCTCCGCGTATGGGGCGTCGGGTTCAGTCGGTGATGTACC
>NZ_JBFAIP010000140.1:0-13209 GCF_040654775.1 Streptomyces sp. NPDC050636 | reverse complement strand
GGCACCGACCCACCACGAAAACTCGCCCGCACCGGACGCGGCCGATCCACCGGCAAATCCAACTGATCCGGCAACCCCGACAACACCCCACGCCAGAACACCAACTGCTGGTTCCACTCGACGATGGCGCGGTCCTCGTCCTCGCTGAGGAACGTGTGGCGGCGTGTCGGACCGTCCGGCTGCGCGCCGTACAGATTCTCGGAGCTCTTCGGCATTTCCCCGTCTTCCTTCGCTGACGACGCCCGCGCAACGTCCAGTTCTGTTCGTTTACTCGCTGTGGAATGAATGCGGATTCGTACGTGCTCACGCGCTCACGTCGCCGACGCCCGGAGCCCGGAAGTTCGGAGCCGGGACGGTCGGAGCCCGGATGGTCGGAGCGAGGAGCGTTGTTGCCGGTCGGAGACGGCATCGAACCGCATCGATGCGTCGAATCCTGTTGCAGCCCTTGGGGCACCAGTCGGCTCAGACCTTAGCGACGCCCGGGCGCGGAAAGGGTGTTGCTCCGGGGTCAAGAGCGGACATGGCCTGCACCGGCCAGCGTCGGCCGGTGCGGTCCGGTCAGCCGGGCGAGGGCGCGGCGAAACTGCGGCGGGTCATCCGACGAAGGGCGAACGGCGTGGTCGCGTCCAGCGCCGCCCGTCCCGCCGGCCGCGCTTCGGCGCCGGCCGCCCTGTGCCGTGCCCAGATCTCCGTCTGGGAGGGGTCCATCGGTACGGGCCCGAGGTCCGTCCACTGCGTGCAGTCGGCGCCCAGGTTGGAACGGGTGGCCATGGCCCACAGCACGTCTTCCGCACAGGACACGGCGACATCCTCGTCGGTGAGGACGACCAGTTTGACGAAGGGGTGCTGCCGCAGAATCTCATGTGCGATGCCCGTGAGAGCGGTGTCCCCCCGGGCGGACTCCTTGTGTACCGCGGCGGTCAGCAGCAGCATTCCGCCTCCGGCCGCGGCGAAGTGCAGATCGCGGACGGTGACTGCGGGGCTGTCGGGCAGGGACATCGCGACGGAGAGGGCGCCGGCCGTTCCCAGGATGTGCGACTGCTCGCGTCCCGGCCCGATGACCGCCTGGTAGACGGGGTCGCGCCGGGTGGTGATCGCCGTAGCCGTCAGTACGGGGAGGCCGGCTCGCGCCCGTCCGTCGTATCCGAGGAACTCCGGCAGTGAGAGGTCGGGCTCGGCGCCGTCGAGCGCCTCGTCCGCGACCGTGTCGTCGAGGTAGCCCTCGATGACGATCTCGGACCTGGCAAGGGCGGAGACCGGCTGCGTCACCCCGGGAACCAGCTCCACGCTCTCCCCCGCCAATGCCCCGGCGAGAGCGAGTTTGCCCAGCCCCGCCGGGAGGAACGCGGTGTTGACCGCGGACGCCACCATGGCGGCCGGGGGGACTCCGATGCTGACGGTGACCGGCAGCCGCTCGCCGCGGGCCAGGGCCCGCTGGTGGAGCGCGCCGAGCCGGCGGCCCGGCACCATCCAGACCGTGAGTCGTCCGGAGTCCAGGACCAGCATCCGGTGGCAGGACAGCGCGGAATCTCCGGTGGCCGGGTCCCGGGCGTGGATCAGGGCGGCTGTCAGGTAGGGGCCCGCGTCCCTGGGGGTGGCGCTGAGTACCGGCAGTCGGTGGAGGTCGATGTCCTTGCCGGTGGCCACCACTTCCTGGCAGGGGGCATCGGCCACCTGACGGGCAGCAGTACGGGACGCTGCGGTGAGCAGCCCGGCCACCGAGTCCGGGGCCGTGCGTGTGGGCAGGCCCGGCAGCCAGCGGGACAGCCGTGATGCGTCTCCGTACATGCCGAGCAGGACCGGCAGCCCGGAGTCCTTGATGGCGGTGTACTGGACGACGGGTTCGCTGCGGGACACCCCGACGGCCGGTACCCCCGCGTGGGCGGCGGCGAAGTGCGCCGCCACCGCCGCCGCCGGCATCGGCTCGGTGTGCAGGCGCAGCGAGCCGGGGTCCGCCGCCCTCAGGTCGTCGAGGGCGGCGCGCAGCGAGAGGCCGGGGTTCTCGGTCATCGGACGCTGTCCTGCCGCTGGTCCGTGACGCGCTCCTGGCTCCGGCTCATGAGGACGGCCAGCTCGCCGAACCAGGCATCGAGGTCGGCGGCGCGCAGCAGGCCGGTACCGATCAACAGGCCCCGGTAGCCCTCGGACAGCAGGCCCGCCGCGTCACCCGGGGTCGCGATCCCGCTGGCGCTGACCGGGACCGCGGTGCCGGTGGCCAGCACCGGCCGCAGCAGCCGGCGGCTGCGCCCCAGGTCGCCCGGGTCCCGTTCGCGCTGCCGGATGTCCTTGTTGTTGACGGCGACGACACAGGCTTGCGCATGTACCAGCGAGGACAGCTCGTCCTGTGAGGTGACCTCCACGAACGGGGTCAGGCCGTGTTCCAGGCACGCCTCGATCAGCCGTGGCAGGACAGTGCGCGGCAACACGGTGGCGGTGAGCAGGACCGCGGACGCTCCTGCGGCGGAGGCCCGCGCGATCTGCTTCTCCTTGGTGAAGAAGTCCTTCACCAGGATGGGCAGGCGGGTGGCTGCGGCCACCTCGTCCAGGAGCTCCTGGGTGCCGCCGAACCAAGAACCGGTGACCACGGACAGTGCGGGCGCTCCGAGCGCTGTGTAGCGCTGCACCAGCTCGGCGACCGGGCGGCCGCGGAACAGGTCGGCCCCGTGCGCGCTGTGCCGCTTGAGTTCCATGATCACGGGGGTGGCGGCCGAGAGCAGCGCCGAACCGAACCGGCCGCCCTCCACGAGCCCGGAGTCGGGACGGTCAGCCGACGGTGACGGCATGGCGGTGTTCCTCTCTGCGGTGTTCCTCTCTGCGGTGCTTGCGCTCGGTGCTCCAGGCGTGCCGGATCCCGTCGATCAGCAGCGGCGCGAGCGTCCCGTCGGGCCTGCGCGCGCCGCTGTCCACGTCGACGCCGAGGAATCCGTCGTGCCGCAGTGCCGCGCCGTGGTCCCCGGCGACGGCCGCGGTCAGACCACCGGCCAGCAGAAACGGGATGCGCACGGACTCCAGCACGGGGGCCACCGCGGCGGCGTCAAGTGGCCTGCCGGTACTGCCGATCCGGCCGTCGTCGGCCACCGAGTCGAACAGGAACAGGTCCGTTCCCGCCCGCTCGAAGGCCGCCACGAAAGGCTTCTCCAGCACTTTGCCGCGACGGACATGCAGCACCTTGACCAGCCCGACGCCGGGCAGCGCCGCCCGGACCGCGGCGACCTGCCGCGGCGTGGTGTAGCCGTGCAGCTGAACGCGGCGGATGCCCGATGCAGCCACCACCGCACGGAGTTGCTCCGGGTCGTCGAGCAGCGTGACCAGGACCGGCTCCAGGCCACGCTCCGTGGCCACGGCGGCCAGCTCGGACAGCGTCCCGAGCGGGAGGTCGGCCTTCCCGTCCGGGACGCCGTGCCAGAGCCCGACCATGTTCACCGGGGAGCCGGCCAGCAGTCTGAGCTCGCTCGTGCAGGTGAGCCCGCACACCTTCAGCCGCACGGAGATCAGTCCTGGCCGAAGGGAGCGGGGATACGGGCCAGCGAACGGGCCACCAGCTCCTCGTCGTAGCCCTCGTCCACCAACTCGCCGCCCAGGTACTTCTCGTACGCGGCCAGGTCGAAGTGCCCATGCCCGGACAGCCCGAACAGAATGGCCTGGGACCGGCCCTCCTCCCGGCAGCGCAGCGCCTCGTCGATGGCGACGCGGATGGCGTGGGTGGACTCGGGGGCCGGCACAATGCCCTCGTTTCTGGCGAAGGTCAGTCCGGCCTCGAAGCACGAGGTCTGCGGCACGGCGCGCGCCTCCATCAGTCCGTCCTGCAGTGTCTGGCTCACCAGCGGCGCGATGCCGTGATAGCGCAGGCCGCCCGCGTGGATGGACGGCGGCACGAAGGAGTGGCCCAGGGTGTGCATCTTGAGCAGCGGGGTGAGCTGCGCGGTGTCCCCGAAGTCGTAGGCGACCTGGCCCTTGGTCAGTGTCGGGCACGCCTCGGGCTCCGACGCGATGACCCGCACCCGCCGTCCTCCGCGCAGCTGCTCGCCGATGAACGGGAAGGTGAGCCCCGCCAGGTTGCTGCCGCCGCCCGCACAACCGATCACGATGTCCGGGTAGTCGGCGGCCATCTCCATCTGGAGCAGGGCTTCCTGCCCGATGACCGTCTGGTGCAGGGCGACGTGGTTGAGCACGCTGCCGCCCGCGTAGTTGGTGAACGGGTCGTTCATGGCGACCTCGATCGCCTCCGAGGTGGCGATGCCGAGGCTGCCGGAGCAGTCCGGGTCGTCCGCCAGGATGCTGCGCCCGGCCTCCGTCTCCGTCGAGGGGCTGGGTACGCAGGTGGCACCGTAGGTGTGCATCAGCGCCCTGCGGTAGGGCTTCTGGTGGTAGCTCACCTTCACCATGTAGACCTTGACCTGAAGTCCGAAGAAGGCGCCGGCGAGCGCGAGCGAGGAGCCCCACTGGCCCGCCCCGGTCTCCGTCGCGAGGCGGCGGATGCCTGCTTCCTTGTTGTAGAAGGCCTGGGCGATACCGGTGTTGGGCTTGTGGCTGCCGGCCGGGCTGCCGCCCTCGTACTTGTAGTAGATACGGGCCGGGGTGCCCAGTGCCTGCTCCAGACGACGGGCCCGGAACAGCGGAGCGGGACGCCACTGGGCGTAGATCTGCCGCACCGTGCCGGGGATCTCGATCTCGCGCTCCAGGCTCAGCTCCTGCTCGGCGAGTTCCTTGGGCATGATGCCGGTCAGATCGTCGACCGTGGCGGCCTCGCCGGTCCCCGGGTGAAGCGGCGGGTCGAGATGCGGCAGGTCGGCTGCGATGTTGTACCAGCTGGTGGGTATCTGGTCGTCACGGAGCTGGTACTTGATGGTGTCCACGTCGGCATTCCTCAGTAGTTGGCTTGGTGCGCGAGCTGAATTGATATCTCGTCATATGTCGTCGGACGCGGCGTCGGCGACCAGGGAGCCGCTGGCGAACCGGGTGCGGTCCGGGCGGACGAAAATCTTCGGGTGCGCGCTGCGCATTCCGTCCAGGATCTGCTCGTACGGCAGATCGTCGAATTCGCCGTGCTCCCTGACGAACTCCATGTGCGCTTTCCCCTGTTTGTCATAGGGGTGGTAGACGCTGTCGGCGCTGCCGTCGAAGTCCAGCGGCTGCATGCCGTAGAGCCGGCACAGCAGCCGGTTGAACACGGGCGTCGCACGCATCCAGCGGCCGTGCAGCCGGACGGAGGTGAGCGCGTGATAGTGGAAGACGTCCCCGCCGATGAACTCACGGAGCGCCGGGGACGAAAGGTGGTTGCGCACATCCGTGAGGACGAGCCGGGCCGGTATTCCGACCGCGCGCAGCGCCGACGCGTACAGCACCGACTTGTGGATGCACAGCCCCTTGCCGGTGCGTACGACCTGTGACGCGGTCAGTGCCCCGCGGGACAGGTCGGCGCCGTAGATTTCATAACCGATCCCGTCGCGGACCGCGTAGTACAGCCGGACCGCCCTGTCCTGGTCGTCGTCTCCGCCACCGGGCAGCGCCTCGGCGACGAATGCGCGCACCTCGTGCGAGCGGTGGTCGAGGAAATCGGTGGCGGCCAGCGCCTTGTCCGGCTCCATCTGCATGGCCCTTCTTCCGTATTCCTGGAGATTTCCTGCGGGACTTCTACGGGCTTCCGCGGGATTCCCTGCGGCCTTCCCGCGGGTATTTCTGCCGTGTTCGACAAAGCCGGTCACAGGCCGAGCATGGTGGCGATCCGGTTGTACTGGACTTCCGTCGTGCCGGAGTAGATGGTTCCGGCGACCGCCCCGCGCAACTCCTGTTCAAGGCCGTACTCGGTCATGTAGCCGTTACCGCCGAAGATCTGGACGGCGTTCAGCGCGGAGTCGAGAGCGGCCCGGCTGGCGATCAGCTTCGCGGTGGCCAGGTCCACCGTGACCTTCTGTCCCGCGGAGAACTTCGCAGCGGTGTCGTAGAGCCATTTGCGGGAGGTCTCCAGGCCGATCCTCATGTCGACGATCTTGTTGGCCACGGACTGGAACTCGCCGATGGGCTTCCCGAACGCGGTCCGCTCCCTGGCGTACTCGACGCAGCTCTCCAGACGGCGCTGCATTTCGCCCGTGGCGACGATGAAGCAGCACAGGATTTCCCACTTCATCACATGGTCCAGCACCAGGAATCCGGTGCCCACCCGGCCGATCACGTTCTCCTTGGGCACGTGGCAGCCGTCGAAGAAGAGCTCGCACAACGGTGACGCCTTGAGGCCCATCTTCTCGATCGGATTGCCGACGGTCAGGCCTGGAGTGCCCCGCTCCACCAGAAAGGCGGTCACCCCGAGCGGGCCGGCGGTCGGGTCCGTTTTGGCGTATACGACGACCAGATCGGCGACCGGGCCGTTGCTGACGAAGGTCTTGCTGCCGTTCAACACATAGTGGTCGCCGTCGAGCACGGCCGAGGTACGCATGTTCATCGCGTCGGAGCCGCTGCCCGGTTCGCTGATCGCGTGGGCCCCGATGGTGCTGCCGTCGCAGACACCCGGCAGGAACCGCTGCTTCAACTCCTCCGAACCGAAACACTGCAGCGGGACTCCGGCGCTGACCATGTGCGTGGTGACGGAGAAGTTGAGCCCGCCGTTGCGACAGCCGTGCCCGAGCCCTTCCAGGACGTGCATGGTGGTGAGCAGGGACTGCCCGAGCCCGCCCCATTCCTCCCCGAACGGGAGGCGCAGCAGGCCGGATTCGGCCACGGCCTCCCAAGGGGTGCGGGGAAACTCGGCCTCCTTGTCGTAACGGAGGTGGTCATCACCGAACTTCTCGAACCACGGGCTGAGGCCGTCGCGCAACGCACGCTGGTCGCTCGACCATTCGATCACGAGGGGACTCCTAGTGGGATGGTGTTCGTACGGCCGCGGTGCGCGGCTCAGTAGTGGGAGGAGGCCGCGCCGTCCAGCGTGTGGATCTCGTCGCCCTGCAGCGCCGGTGTGAAGACGCAGACCAGGCGGAGGTCTTCATCCGGCCAGGCGATGAGCCAGTGCGCGTCGTGCTGGTCGAGGGCGTACAGCGTGCCCGGCTCGATCGGATGGCTTTCGCCCGCCGTGTCGACCACTTCGCCACGGCCCGAAATGCAGTAGCAGGCTTCCAGGTGGCGCCGGTACTCAAGCAGGGACTTGGTGCCGGCCGCGACAATGGTGTCGGTCACCGAATAGCCCATGTTGTCGGACTCCAGGAGGAACCGGCGGCTGACGCCGTTCCCCCAGTCCACGGTCTTCACCTCGTCGAGCTTGCGAATGATCATGGGTTTTCCTCCTCGCTGTCGTCCGTGTCGCGGTGGCGCCGAGTCGGTCAGCGCACCGGTGCCGAACGCAGAGCGGTGACGAACCGCTCGACCTCGGCCAGAAGATCTCCGCCGGACCGCTGAGCCTGTTCGATGCGGTCCACCAGGGCGGTTCCGACGATCGCGGCGTCGGCGCCGAGTGCGCCCATCGCCCGTACGTCCTCGCCGGTCCGCACCCCGAAGCCCACCGCGACCGGCGCCGCCGTCATGGCCCGCAAGGCGGTCAGGACCGGCTTGAGCGTCCGTGCGTCGGGGGCCGGGGCGGTGCCCGAGCGCCCGTAGTGGGCCACCAGGTAGAGATACGCGGTCGCATGGCGTGCGGCCTGCGCGAGCACGTCGGGCCCTGAGCCGGCGTAACAGCTGGTGACGATCGGCTGCCCGGTCCGTTCTGCGGCCTCCAGATAGCGCGCGCCGGCCCGCGGCGGCAGTCCGTGCAGCAGCACCGCGTCCGTCCCGCAGTCGTGGGACCGGCGCAGGAACTCCTCGATCCCCACCGGCCGCACCGAGTGCCGCCAGTCGGCGAGCAGCGCCACCTTGGTGTGCCGCAGCCGGGGCCGGACGCGTCCGATGAATTCCAGGACCGCATCGAGGTCGACCCCGTTGTCCAGCGCTCTACGGGCGGAACGCCGGATGACCGGGCCGTCGGTGACCGAGTCGGGAAACGGCACGGCCAGCTCCAGGCAGTCCACCTCGGCGTCGTCCAGGAGCAGGACGAGTTCCAGCAGTTGGTCCAAACCCGGGTCTCCCGCGTTCAGGAAGAGCGCGAGCCCCGGATCCGACGGGCCGCGGGCCGTGAAGAACGTCCTGTCTGCGGACTGCGACACCGTCGTGCCACGAGCGCCCCATTTCACAGCGCCCTCCTTCACGGCGCCCTGTTTCACTGCGTCCTCTTTCACTGCGTCCTCTGCCACGGCGCCCGCTGCCACGGCTTCAGCGGCGTTCCTTTCAACCGACACCGGCCACCTGCCTCCGCGACGCGCGCCGGTGCCGGCGCAGACGATCGACCAGCTCGACGGCGGCACCGTCGAACATCGCCTTCTCCGCCGCCGAATAGGCGTCCGCCCACTGCGTGCGGGCGCCGGAAGCGACGGCTGCGGCGGCCGCGTTGAGGCAGATGCTCTGCACGGCGGCGGCCGGCCCTTCCCCGCCGAGCAGCGCGAGCAGTTGGCCGACCGGTGACTCGTCCTCGTACACCGGGAGCAGGTCGTCCAGCGAACCGCCGTCCAGCCGCATCCCGTCCATGGAGCCGGGTGCGATCCGCAGGGGGGCCTGTGCGGGCCCGGTGCGGATGGTGTTCTCGGCGAAGCTGACCAGCTCGTCCACGCCGAGCTCGTTGCGGATCAGCCAGATGTCACGCTCGGGCAGGGCATCCGCAACCTCGGCGAGGCGCGGGAAGAGAGCGGCATCGGAGACTCCGGTCAGCCGGACACTCACCGGGGCGGCCGCCAGGAAGGGGCCGAGTACGTTCACGATCCGGCCGACCTGCTTCATCCCGTACGGGAGGATGGCGCGCGCAAGCCGGGTCAGCTCCGCCGGATAGACGAACCCGCCGGCAAAAGCGATGCCGTAGGCGTCGAGCAGGTCCTCACACTCGGCGTACGAAGCCGCGGTGGGAACGCCGAGCCGCTCAAGGATGTCGAGGGAGCCGAAGCGGCTGCGATAGCCGCGCGATCCGGTCTTGACGACCTTGACGTCCATCGCGGCCGCGACCAGCACCGAGGCGGTGGTGAGGTTGAAGGTGGCGGGGCCGCCTCCGGTGCCGACCACATTGACGGTGCCGGGCCACGGAGCCGGCGCCTGTGCACGCCGTCCTTCGAGCGAGGTGAGGAACGCCGCGACGGTCCGGGCGTCCGGCATCCGCGTGGACAGCGAGGAGATCACCGCCAGCGCCTCCCCGGTGTGCAGTTCCTTGCGCTGCAGCCGGTCCCAGAAGTCGTCCCAGGTCTCGGTGTCCACCGGCCGGGTCCGGGCGACGAGACTGTGGAGCAGGTCTGTCACGGCTACTTGGCCCCCGCCGGTGTGTCCGCGGACGCCACGAACGCGTTGATGTCCCCTGCGGAGCGGAAGTTGTCGGGGGCGATCTCCATCGCGTCGATGTCCAGCCGGTACCTGTCCTCCAGCCAGCTGACCAGGGTGAGCAGGCCCAGGCTGTCGATCACGCCGTTGGCCAGCAGGTCGTAGTCCTCGGCCAGTTCGTCTGCGGGGATGTCCAGCAGGAACTCCTCGACCAGGTACTTCTTGATGTCGTCGATACGCGCCATGTCGGCCTCCAAAGGTGGTGACGGGTCCGCAGCTGCTGTTGTCAGCCCTGCGGGAGTCATGCGGCCTGCCCGCGCAGATGTCGCAGGGCCGCCTTGCGGTCGAGCTTTCCCGTGGACGTCCTCGGCAGCGGCGTGTCCAGCAGCTCGAACGTGGCCGGGATGCCGACTCTGGGCAGCACCTTCGCCACGTGTTCACGCAGCCGCAGACCGTTCAGCGCCGAGCCCTCGGTGCGCTGCACGACCGCGTGCAGCCGCTTGCCCGCCCGCTCGTCGGGGAGTGCGAGAACCGCGGCGTCGACGACCTCTTGGTGTCCGCGCAGCGCCTCCTCGACCTCCGCGGTGTTGATCCGTACGCCACGGACCTTGACCACGAAGTCGCGGCGGCCTTCCAGCGTCAGGGTCCCGTCCGGGTGGCGGCGTACCAGGTCGCCGGTGCGGTAGCAGCGCTCTTGGGAGGTGCCGTCGGGATGCGGGACGAACACACCGTCGTCCAGCGCGGCGTCGAGGTATCCGACGGCCTGGAACGGCGTGCGGACCAGGAGCTCACCTCGGCCGGGCCCGGTCAGCACGGACCCGTCCTCGTCCAGTACCAGAGCCTCGACTCCGGGGATCGGGCGGCCGATCGGCAGTGAACCGTAACGCTGCCGATCGGCTGCCGCATCGATCTCATGGGCGAAGCTGTCGTTGGTCTCCGTACACCCGTAGACGTTGTGCAGAGCGGCCTTGGGGAAGAGCGCGGGCAGTGCGGCGAGCCCCTTCTCGGAGATCGCGTCGCCGGTGAGCAGGATGTGCTCGACCCGCTCGAACTCACCGTCGTGGGCGTGCCCGGCCGCCTGGGCCAGCAGTTGGAAGAGCATCGGTACGCCCTGCACCACCTGGACCGGCCGGGCCTGGAACAGCGTGAGAAGGTGCGCCGGATTGACCGCGAGGTCCTGGTCCACGAGAGTCGCGCAGCCGCCTCGGGCGAGCGTCGTCCAGATGTCCAGCAGACACAGATCGAAGTTGAGCGGGGCGTAGTTGAGCACGGTGGTGCCGGGGCCGATCCCGAACCGCTCCCCGGCCCACTCGGTGAAGCGGTCCAGTGCGGCCGCCGGAATCGGCACCGCCTTCGGCAGCCCGGTCGATCCGGACGTGGTCAGCAGGAGTGCGGTGTCCTGCGGCACCCTGGGCCCGTTACGCGGGACGCTCGGCTCAAGGCATGGCACCGGACCGGACGAGACCAACTCCCCTGGATCCGGCAGCCGTTGGGCTCCGGCATGTGCCAGGAGTGCACGCAGCGAGTCCTCGCCCAGTTCGGCGGAAGGGATCAGCACGGGCTGACGGATCCCCATACAGGCCAGCAGGACCGCGACGGCTTCCGGCGACTTCTTCGCCACCAGGGCGACGGGTCGCGAGGCCGGCAGGCCGAGGGACTCCAGATTCTTCCTTGCCGCTTCGGACATGCCGCGCAGTGCCGCATACCCGACCTCTCGCCCGTGCCAGAGCAGAGCCGGTGCGTCCGGGCGCAGCTCGGCATGTTCGGCGACGCGTTCCGGCAGTGTGGTCCATGCCATCGCGCAGTCCTCCCCTTCCCCCGTAATTCAAAGAACCGGCTTCGGTTTGGGCCGGGGCGTGGACGCCTCCGAAATTCCCAAAGTGACACCCTGGCAGCACCATTGCTGCACCAAGAGAATGTTGATTCCGGGTGACGGCGATCCAATTCCCGGGAGGGCATAGGGGATCGCGCGAATGCCGGACGACCACCCCGCTCGCCCTCTCGGCGCACAGCGGGTGTCGACGTCCTGATCATTTCCAACGAGACCGGACGGAGTCCAGAGCAGACCGTGGCCAAACGGTGCCATGTCCTCAAACGGACCCATGCGTTAGCGTGCTCGCCCGAGCCGCGGAAGGCCCGCGGGAAGCATCGGCCCCACGTCAAATGTTCAATGAATACGCGGGTGGAAACGATGCCCGGACCCCGCACGATCCCGAGGTACCCATGCAACAGGACACGGCAGCAGACGCCCATAAGTTGTTCCGCCACATGATGGCCGGAACGGACTGGAATCCCGACCTGGCCCGGAAAGAGCTGGAGTTGACCGAGGATGCCTTCGGGGCGGCGCAAGCCCTCTTGCTCGACATGGGGTTCATACGCCCTGCCGTCGGCGCCGGCACGTTCGTCACCGTCCCGCCGGAGACAGCCGTGGCCCAGCTCCTGACCCTGGAACAACACGCGCTGCGCGAGCGGCTCGCCCTCAACCAGGAACTGTCACAGACCCTGGCGGCCCTGGGATCGAACCTTGTGACCTTGCAGGCCAGGGCGCAGAGCGACACCCAACTCAACCTGCTGATCGGCGAGGACACCATCACGGCGGCACTCCACGGCGCCGGGATCAAGGCACAGAACGAAATCCTGAGCATGCACCCGGGCTCCCCGCTGCCGCAGCGCATGCTCCAGGAGAGCATGGGACGCAATCAGACCGCCCTGGACCGGGGCGTGGCCATGCGGGCGATCCACCTCAACACCATGACGGGGCCGCCCCACGGACGCGCCCACCTGGAGGCTCTCCAACAGGCCGGCTGCGAGGTGCGGCTCGCCTCCGTCCTGCCGTTCCGGATGATTCTGGTGGACAACGCGCTCGCCTACATGTCCGCACCGCCCCGCGACGGGCAGATGGCCGCACTGGAAGCCCGTGGCCCCGACATCTGCCTACTGCTCCGCCAGACCTTCGAACACTGCTGGGTACACGGCACGGTGCCGCCGGACCTCGGCGCCGGCGCCAACGACGACCACGGCCCCGCCCGCGAACTGCCCATGAATGAGCGCGAGATCGCGGTGATCAAGATGATGGCGAACGGCAGCAAGGACGACTCGATCGCCCGCGCCCTGGGCGTGTCCTCCCGCACCCTGCGCAGGATGACCACCGGAATCATGGAGAAGCTCGGCTCCGAGAGCCGCTTCGCGGCCGGCGTGAAAGCCGCAGCTCTCGGCCTGATCGGCACCCCGGAACCGGAGTCGCCACATCCCCTCACACCCGACAGCGGCCGTTGACACGTACACCATCCACCCATATTCTACCGTCATACAGAACTATTCTTCCGCATCACGGAAGGTCAGCAGCGGTGCACGGCGGCCCTGCTGACGCTCCACCCACGCCGTCACGCCGCTCCGGGGGTCCATGAAGCGGCGTCATCGCCACCGGGTCATCACGCCAGGCCGACCACCCGACGGCGAGCCAACCGGGGACCACATCTCTTCAGTGCAATTGCTTATGCTCGTACACAGGGGGAGTTATGAGTAAAAGATTCCGCACAACCATGCCCAAAGAAGGCACACTCGCCGACGACGACCTGGCATGGGGATCCTGGTAAACGGCACCTCGATCGCCGACGACACAGGGCAATCGACAGGAAATGCTTTCCCTGAGGAAACTGGGAAGGTTGAGGGAGTTGGCGGCTTCACGGGCTGCCCCGACGACTTTCCGTGAATCTCCGCTTCAGATCCGCCCCGGCGAGAACCCAGTTGAACGTCGATAACGACTCACATTCTCTGGCACCTCTCCACGGCCACCCACCCTGCCCGAGCCAGCCGATGAAGTATGTCGATGAAGAATGTCGCCGCATCCCTCATCGTCCCCGCACGCGGCGGTGTGCCGCAGGACCCATC
>NZ_JBFAIP010000139.1:0-13216 GCF_040654775.1 Streptomyces sp. NPDC050636 | reverse complement strand
TTGCCCGTCAGCTTTCCCGGGGGCCTCACGATGGGGACGGGGTGGCCCCTCGCCGCTGCAGAGGTACCGCGCCGAGGGGCAACCGCCGTCAATGGGCTACGACGACGCGCCCCCTGGCGGCTTCTCCTCCGGCGTGGCGGCCCGCAGATCCGCCAGCAGCTCGGCCTGCCCGGCCAGTACGCCGGTCAGGATCTTCCGCGCCACCAGCAGCAGCTCCGCCACCTGAGGATTGGTCAACGAGTAATAAACGGTCGAACCCTGCTTGCGGGTTACGACCAGATTTGCGCGGCGCAACACGGCGAGCTGCTGGGACAGATGCGCCGGCTCCAGCCCTACCACCGGCAGCATCTCCGCCACCGAATGCTCGCGCTCGCTTAGCAGCTCCAGCACCCGGATCCGCACCGGATGGCCCAGCGTCTTGAAGAACTCTGCCTTCAGTTGATACAGCGGCGCGGTCACCGGGCCAGCCCCCTGCCGCTCCCAGCCCTCGACGGCGACACCAGCCGTGTCACCGCACATCGCAACCATCCTGTCTTGTTCGTCATGCAGACATCCTCACCCAGGTCAGTCAGGGTGTGGACCTTGCTAATTGCTAACATTAGCAATTAGCAAGGTCTATGGAGGGAGCTTCGTGCGGATCACTTCGTGGCGAGATACGGGCACCACGCTGCTCAAGTGCGCGGCCGCGCTCGTACAGGTCCGCACATGAGTCTCGACTGGCAGTACGCCACCCACCGCGACGTGACCGTGCTGACCCTGACCGGTCACCTCGGCGGCGAGACCACCGGCCGTTTCACCGGTGCCATCAGCTGGGTCCAGGCCCGCACCACCGGCCCCGTCCTCTTGGACGTCACCGGGCTCGTCAGCTGGAGCGACGAAGGCGAAGCCGCCGTGCTGGACGCCGCACGCCGACTCGGCAGCGCCGAGCAGCCCTTGGCCCTGTGTGGCATCGGGGACCTCCCCACCCCAGCCCTCACGGCCGGCCAGCTCGTACCCCTGCGCATCCACCCCGACCTCGACACCGCCCTGGACGCTCTCGCCTCCCAGGGCTGAGACCTCCTCCCTGGTGCGGAGGGGAGGGGGGACACGCCCGGCAGCAGCGGGTCTCCCGCCGCTGCTGCCGGGCACCACCCCCGCAGACGGCAGCGCGATGTGAGGCGAGTTCCGCTCTTCCGCGATGTCAGCGCCGACCGCCAAGCTGTGCGGCATGGGACCGTGGAACCTGATCGATCTCGACCGTGCCTTCCGCGCAAGCTGGGCTGCCGACACCTGCTCCCCCCGACGACCGCCCGCTTTGGCATCCCGGCAATCCCGCCCGCCGCCATTGCGGGATCACGGCCCTGATTGTGCACGACCTGCTCGGCGGCGATCTGATGCTGGGTGAGGCGTTTGCGTACGGACAGCAGCGCGGCTATCACTGGTGGAACCGCCTTCCCGCAGGGACAGAACTGGAGCTGACCCGCGAGCAGTTCGGCCCCGAGGAGACCGTTTCCTCCGGCCGCTTGGTGCCCCGTCCGGCAGGGCCGCCGGCCCGCTACTGCGAGGAGTACGAGCTGGTGCGCCGGCGAGTCATCCACCGGCTCGGCGCCCGGAGCGCGATGGGGCGGCCCACCGGTCAGGACAGGACCGGCTGAGTGTCACCGCACCAGTTCGCGGTGCGCCATTCCCGCCGCCTGCCCGGCCCGTTGGCCGGCCCGGCTTCCGACGCGCTGTGAGAGGCCAGGGCGGCTTCCAGATCGTGGTGAACGGGGATCGGCGGACACTCCCCGTCGGGGACGAGGGAACCGTCGGCGGGAATCGCCGCGAGCTCCAGCGACCGTTCCTGTGCGGCCAGTTGCCGAGCGGCCTCGGCGATCGCCAGCTGTCCGGCCGCGGACCAGCCGTCCAGGGCGGTGAGGTCGAGGACGACCGGGCCTCTTCCCCGGGCGAGCGCCCAGCCGAGAGCGCCGCCGAAGCGGCCGGCCTCCTCCGAGCCCAGGTATCCAGCGAGCGACAGAACGCACATACGGTCACGGGCAGTGCAGCGCCACTGAAGCGTCATGGTGTGGTTGCGCACCTTCCTCGGCACGGGGCCGTGGTTCATAGGGTCCCTCGGCGGTGGAGGTCACAACGGCAGAGTGATCCACACGGTCTTGCCGCCCCCATATTCGTCGGGATGTACCGTCCAGGTGCCGTCCAAGTCGGTGATCACTTCGGCGACGGTGGCCAGCCCTCCCGGGCTCTGCGGAAAGCACTGCGGGTCGAGCGGGCCGGGATGGTGGTCATAGACGCCGAAGGCGATCGTTCTCGGGCCTGCGGAGCAGATGACAGTGAGCTGGGGCGAGAGCGGGGCGGCGTGGCGCACGCTGTTGGTGACCAGCTCGCTGAGCACCAACAGGGAGGGCCCGAGCACTGGGTGGCTGGGATTGAAGCCCCAGGATGCATACGCCCGCTCGGCTTCTTGGCGAGCGAGTCGGACCGAGCTCGGGACGGCCGGGATGGTCAGCTCATGGCGATGCGGCCGCCAGGCGGGAAACTTCACCGGGAACGTGGCCTCCCCGCGCCGGACGCCGCATTCGAGGCGGAGGAGGGGCGGGCGAAGCGGTAGCCGTTGACGGTCTGCGGATGGATGCGCAGCAGGGAGTCGTGCGGGCCGTGCGTCCAGCCGGGCAGGGTGCGCCGGTAGTGGGCGGCCTCGTCCTCGTTGGTGATGACCTCGGCCAGGCCGGAGGCGGTCACCGCCCAGCCGCTCCCCGTCACGGGGTGGATCTGGTCGGCGTGATAGGTCACCGTCACCCGTCCGAACAGGGAGGCGGTGGGAGCCGGTGCACGGACGATCAGCCGCCCGTACTCCAGGACATGGGAGGCGGGGCGTACGGCGGTGACGCCCCGCTGGTCGTACATCAGCCGCCCCTGACAGGCGCCTTCGAGGAGGTAGAGGGCCTCCTCGCCGGAGACATCGATCATGCGGGGGACGGTGCTCATCGGGGTGACTCCTCGGCGATCACAGGGCCGGGTGGGCTCTCTTGGGCGGGGACGGGGAAGACGCCGGCGCACTGGAGGTGGGTACGTGCGCCCACGATGGCCTCGGGCGTGGTGGCGTACTCCCGCCCCTCGTGACGCAGCAGGTCCAAGGCGCCGACGGAGTCGAGGACTTGGCGCTGGCCGGGCCGTATCCCGGACGTCATCACGGCGATCCCGCGCCGGTTCAGCTTCTGCACCGCGTCCTTGAGCACCAGCGCCCCGGTGGCATCGATCGTGGTCACCCGCGACATCCGCAGGATCACCACCCGCACATCCGCCACCTCGGCCAGCTCCAGCAAGAAGCGGTGAGCACCGGCGAAGAACAGCGGGCCGTCAATCCGGTAGGCGACGATGTGCTCGGCCAGCAGCGCGTGCTCCTCCGCACTGTCCTGACCGGGCAGGTGGGGCTGGAAGGAGACCTGGTCGAGGCGGGCCTGCTTGGCGACGGCACGCAGCGCCAGCGCCCCCGCCACCAGCAGCCCGATGATGACCGCGTACACCAGGTCCAGGGCCAGCGTCGCCACGGCGGTCAGCACCAGCACCACGGCGTCCGAGCGGGTGGCCTTGACCATGGCACATATCGAGCCGACCTCGACCATCTTGATCGCGGTCGCCAGCAGCACCCCCGCCAGCGCGGCCAGCGGGATACGGGAGACCAGCGGCGCAGCCGCGAAGACAATCACCGCGAGCACCGCGGCATGCGTGAGCGAAGCCAGCCGAGAACTCGCCCCGGAGCGGACGTTGACCGCGGTACGGGCAATGGCACCGGTCGCCGGAACGCCACCGAACAGCGGCGCGGCCAGATTGGCCAGGCCCTGCCCCAACAGCTCCTTGTCCGGATCGTGCTTCTGCCCCACCGTCATGCCATCCGCCACCGATGCCGACAGCAGCGACTCCAGCGCGGCGAGCGCGGCCACCGCGACCGCGGGCGCGAGCAGCGAGCCGAGCGCGGCGACGTCCAGGAAGGCGAGCGACGGCGCGGGCAGCCCGGCCGGCAGGTCACCGATCGGCGCGGCTGCATCCAGATGGAATACCTGCGCGACGACGGTCGCAGCGATCACCGCGACGATCGAGAACGGGATGGTGGGACGCCAACGGGCACCGACGAGCATCACGGCGACGACGGCGAGCGCAAGGCCAACGGCTGTCCAGTTCGGAGTGCGTACGAACTCCTCCACCGCGCGCCAGGTCACGACCAGGACCTTGTCGCCCTCCGGCTTCGCCACCCCAAGCGCGTTCGGCACCTGCTGCAGCCCGATCACACACGCAATGCCGAGGGTAAAGCCCTCCACCACCGGCGCCGGCACGTACTGCATGTACCGCCCGGCGCGAGCCACCGCGAGCGCGACCAGCATCAGGCCGGCGATCAGCCCGACCGTGAGCACCCCGCCCGGCCCGTACTGGGCCACGATCGGGACGAGGACGACCGTCATGGCGCCGGTCGGCCCCGACACCTGCAGATTCGATCCGCCGAACACCGCCGCCAGCGCGCCCGCGACCACAGCGGTCGCCAGCCCCGCCTCCGCGCCCAGCCCCGAGGAGACCCCGAAGCCCAACGCGAGCGGCAGCGCGACGATCGCCACGGTCAGACCGGCCAGCAGATCCCGGCGCGGATTGCGCCCCATCGCTGCCAGATCGGCGCGGGAGGGCAGGAGAGGGCAGGCCCGTCGGACAACAGCCCACGCCCGGCCGAGCACGGTACTCACTTGGCGGAGACCTCGGCTTCCCGCAGCTCGGCCAGCAGCTTGTTCTGCCCGGCCAGCATCTCGGTCAAGATCCGCCGCGCGGCGCGCATCAGGTCGGCGACATCGCCGCCCGCCAGTGCGTAGACCACCGTAGAACCCTCACGGGTGGAGATCACGATCCCCGAGCGGCGCAGCACCGCCAGCTGCTGCGACAGCGCCGACGGCTCCACCTCGATCGCCGCCAGCAGCTCCCGCACCGGCATCGGCCCGTCCTGCAGCAGCTCCAGAACCCGGATGCGCACCGGATGGCCGAGCATCCGGAAGAACTCGGCCTTGGCCTGGTACAGCGGAACCGGCACGAACACCCTCGACCCTCATGTCTCACCGCCCCGCACGGCGAGGCACAGCTGAGTGTCGTGCCCGCGGCTACATAGCACGACCGATACAGCATGTAGGCAATTGCGAAATTACGCAATTCCTCATCTGGCTGCGCCCCTGCTGTCCTCTGCGTCGCGGATCAGGCTTTCTTGACCACGCTGGACTTGAGCTGCATCGCCCCGAAACCGTCGATCTTGCAGTCGATGTCGTGGCCCGCGACCGCGTCGATCAACCGGATGTTGCGCACCTTGGTGCCGGCCTTGATCCCCGAGGGGCTCCCCTTGACCTTGAGGGCCTTTACTACGACCACAGTGTCGCCATCCTGCAGCACATTGCCGACAGCGTCCTTGACAACCCGCTCCCCACCGGCGTCCCCACCCTCAGCACCGCTCTCGGCGGGAACCCATTCGTGGCCGCACTCCGGGCACACCACAAGGGCGTTCATCTCGTAGGTGTACTCGCCGCGTAGTGCCGTCTTTCCGCTGCTGTAGGAGCGGAGTGTCGATCGGTGCTTGTGTGCGTTTCCTGCCCGGTGTTCGATCCCACTGTTTGTGCTGAGGACTTGTCATGCCGCAGTCGCACCTGCCCTACGAGCCGAGCGCGGAGCCGGCCGAGTCCTTGCAGGACATCGTCAAGGATCACCGGCTGGATGCCGCCCAGGAGTGGCTGGAGACGCACCCGCCGCATGTGATCGCCGATGAGCTGGCCCGTATGGACGCGGTCGACGCCGGGGTGGCGTTCCGGCTGCTGCACAAAGACCAGGCGCTGGCGGTGTTCGAGGAGCTGGAGCCGGTTGACCAGCAGGCGATCCTGGAAGGGCTGCGTGACCGGTCCTTCCTGGATCTCGTCGAGGGCATGGACCCGGATGACCGGGCCCGGATGCTGCGGGAGGCCCCTGCCAAGGTCGTCAGGCGGGTGCTGGCCGGGCTGAGCGTGCACGAGCGGCGGATGACGTCCGCGCTGCTCGGCTATCCGGAGGGCTCGGTCGGCCGCTATATGACCCCCGAGGCGGTGGCGCTGCCGCAGGATCTGACCGTCGAGCAGGCACTGCGGACCGTACGGGCGAAGGGGGCGGACGCGGAGACGGTCTACACGCTGCCCGTGGTGGACTCCGGCCGCCGGCTGACCGGCATCGTGGAGCTGCGTGAGCTGGTGCTCAACGCGCCGGACATGATGATCTCCAAGCTGGTCGTGACCGAGCCGGCCTCCGCGTACGCCACCGGTTCCGCCGAGTCCGCGGCACGCCTGATGCGGGAGACCAACGACCTGAACCTGCCCGTCGTCGACAGCGAGGACCGGCTCGTCGGGCTGTTCACCATCGACGATGCCGTGGAGGTCATCGAGGCGGCTGACACCGAGGATGTCGCCCGTCAGGCCGGTGCGGCCCCCTGGGCGGGCCACTACATGGCCGCCTCCGTGTGGCAGCTCGCCCGCTACCGGGCGCTGTGGCTCTGCCTGCTGCTGGTCGCGGCGACCCTCACGGTCGGCGTGACGCGGGCGTTCGAGGCCACCTTGGAGCAGGTCGCCGCCCTCGCCTTGTTCATCCCTATGCTCATCGGGGCGGGCGGCAATGCCGGCGCCCAGGCCGCCACCGCCTGCGTACGCGCCCTGGCGGTCGGCGAGGTCCGCGGCTCGGACCTGCTGAAGGTGATCTGGCGCGAATGCCAGGTGGGTCTGGTCCTGGGGTCGCTGCTGGCATTGCTCGGTCTGGTGGTGGGCACGGTGGTCGTCAGCGCGAAGATCGCCTTGGTGGTCGGCATCACCCTGGTGCTCATCTGCGGTTGGGCGGCGACCATCGGCGGCAGCATGCCGCTGCTGGCCAAGCGGCTGCGGATCGACCCGGCTGTCGTCTCCGCCCCGATGGTCACCACCCTGGTGGACGCCACCGGCCTGGTCATCTACTTCCTGACGGCGAAAGCCGTCCTGGGCATCTGACCCACACCCGGGAGGGGAGTCAGGCACCGCGAATGGCGCGCAGCCGCCGGTGTGTGCCGTAGACCAGCAGGCCCGCGGAGAGGAGAGCGAACAGGCCGATCTGCCGGTCCGGCCACGTGGTCGCCGTCGCGGCGAGACCGGCGTCGGCAGGTGGGCCACGTGCCGATCCGTCGGGCACGGGGCTCTGTCTCCCAGCCGCCGGACGAAGCCAACGCACGGCTGGGCATACTGGCGGCCACGTCTTTGGGAGGAGCCGCCTTGTCGATGATCCACCAACTCCGGAAAGCGGTGCGCCTGCCGCAGCAGCTCCCGCGCGGCGTGGACCTCAGCCACCCGGCCCGCTCTCCGCTCGGCACGGCCGTCGTCAACTGTGTCGTCTACCTGGAGGGCGTACGTCAGAGCGGCAGCTGCCCGCCGGACGATGCGATCAAGCAGGTGCGCAAGGACGGCAGCGGCTTCGTATGGATCGGACTGCACGAACCCACCGAGCGGGAGTTCGCCGGGATCGCCGAGCTCTTCGGCCTGCACCCGCTGGCCGTCGAGGACGCCATCGACGCGCACCAACGGCCGAAGCTGGAGCGGTACGACACTTCCCTGTTCACCGTCTTCAAGACCGTCCGCTACGTCGAGCACGACCAGCTGACGGCCACCAGCGAGGTCGTGGAGACCGGCGAGATCATGGTCTTCACCGGCCCCGACTTCGTCATCACCGTCCGCCACGGCGGCCACGGCTCGCTCGGTCCGATCCGCGAGTCACTGGAGGCCACGCCGGAGCACCTGGCCAAGGGGCCGTCCGCAGTCCTGCACGCCATCGCCGATCACGTCGTCGACGACTACCTCACCGTCGCCGAGGCCGTCCAGGACGACATCGACGAAGTGGAAGCCGATGTCTTCGTCCACCGCTCCGGCGGTGCGGACGCCGGACGGATCTACCAGCTCAAGCGGGAAGTTCTGGAGCTCAAGCGCGCCGTGGCACCGCTGGACCGCCCCGTACAGGCGCTTGCCACCCAGCCCATGTCCCTGATCGACCGGGACATCCAGACCTACTTCCGCGACGTCGCCGACCACCTGGCCCGGGTCACCGAACAGGTCACCTCCTTCGACGAACTCCTCAACTCCATACTCCAGGCCAACCTCGCCCAGGTGTCCGTGGCCCAGAACGAGGACATGCGCAAGATCAGTGCCTGGGTCGCCATCATCGCCGTCCCCACCATGGTGTGCGGTGTCTACGGCATGAACTTCGACTACATGCCGGAGCTGCGCTGGACCTACGGCTATCCACTGGTCCTCGGCGTCATCGCCGTCACATGCTGTGCCATGCACCGTGCCTTCCGCCGCAAAGGATGGCTCTGACGTGGTGTCCGCCGCCAGGCCGCGGCGGCACGGCACGGCATCGTTCCTTTTCTGGCGTGGTGGCCGATTGGCACTCAGCGCGTGGCAGGGATGTAGGCCCCTGCGCGTTTGAGAGTGCGGATGACGGGTGCTGTTTCGATGGAACGGATGGCATCGAGTGCGGCCACGCGTTCGGTGAGATAGCGGCACAGGTCGTCGGCGTTGCGGCAGTTGACGGCGGCGACGAGGTTGCTTGGGCCGGTAGTCATGGCGGCGAAGGAGACCTCGGGGTGGCCGGCCATGGCCTCTGCCACGTCGACGAGTTGGGAGGGCTGCACAGACATCCACAGGCGTGCCTCGGCGGGGAAGCCGAGCACTGCGGGGGAGATGTCGACGGTGTAGGTGAGGATTCCGGTTCGGCGCAGTGTGTCCAGGCGGCGCTTGACGGTGGACTCGCTGCTGCCCGCGGCGGTGGCGAGCTCGGTATAGCCGGCTCGTCCGTCACGGGCGAGGATTTCCAGTACGGCCCGGTCCTGCTTGTCGAGGGCGACCGGTTCGGAGGCCGGGGACACGGGTGGTGTACGCAGGCGGCCGGCCTGTTCTTCGGAGAGCCAGGCGGAGCCGGCCCAGGTGGTGGGAAGCGCGGTGGCACGCAGCAGAAGATGGGCGGAGACCGCGGTGATGCGGCTGGTACGCGGGAGTTTGTCCAGCAGCAGGGCGTCGCGGTCAGCGGCGGTCGGGGTCTGGACGTTGCAGGAGATTTCCGTTCCGCCGGAGAGCAGATGAACGAAGGAAGTGTCGGGGCGGGCGGCGAGCGCGGTGGCGATGGCACCGGCCGCATCCGGGGTGCACTGCAACCGAAGCGTCCAGGACGAGTAGCCGAGCCGAACGCCATTCACCGCCCCGACGACCCGTAGGAGGCCGGAAGATCGTAGCCGACGGTAGCGGCGGGCGACGGTGTTCTCCGAGACGTCGAGTACGTCGGCGACGGTGCGAAACGGCACCCGCCCATCGATGTGCAGGGCGTGTACCAGGCCACGGTCGGTCGCATCCAGGGTGAGGGTGACGGCATCCATCGCATCACGCTATTCCATGACGGTTTTCTGCGGCTGCGCGATGGTGCATGGCGTCGCTCGGCCGACACGGTGATGGTGAATCCACGCCTCGGCGACGGAGGTACCGGCGTCGGTACGGGCGCGCAGGCAAGGAGAACCTGATGGCCGCCAAGAGCACGGTCCTCGTCACTGGGGCGACCGGGAATGTGGGTCGGCAGGTGGTGTCCCACCTCATGGCCGTGCACGCCGGAGGGGTACGGGCACTGACCCGCAACACCGTCACAGCCGGGTTGCCCGACGGGGTCGACGTACGGCAGGGCGGTCTGGCCGACTCAGCCGCGTTGGAGGCGGCGTTGCAGGGGGTGGACGCCGTGTTCCTGATGTGGCCCTTCCACGGTGCCGGCCCGGCCGCCGCCGTCGTGGACGCCATCAAGCGTTACGCCCAACGGGTCGTGGTCCTCTCGTCCGGCGCCGTCCAGGATGGGGTCGCTCCCGAACGGCAGCAGCACCCCGTGGGCCGGTCCCATGCGCGCGTCGAACGGCTCATCGAGGAGTCCGGGCTCGCATGGACGCACCTCCGTCCGAGCACCTTTGCCGCGAACACCTTGTGGTGGGCCGACCAGATCCGCGTCGGCGACGTCGTGCAGGGTGCCTACGGGGCCGTGCCCATGGCCCTCCTGCACGAGGCCGACATCGCCGCCGTGGCGGTACGGGCCCTTACCGAAAGCGGTCACAGTCGAGCCGCCTATGCGCTGACCGGTCCCGAAGTCCTCAGGCAGGCAGAGCAAGTGCGCACCATCGGTGAGGTGTTGGGCCGCCCGCTGCGATGGCATGAACTGTCCCACGAGGAGGCGCGCCGCCGGCTCCTGGCCGATGCCGACTTCCCCGACTCCTTTGTGGATGCCCTCCTGGACGGTTACGCGGACATGCTCGACGCTCCTCGCCCGACCACCGCCGCCACGGTCGAGACGGTCACAGGCGCTCCGGCACGCACCTACCGTGAATGGGTGTCCGACCACGCCGCGGACTTCAGCTGACCGCCAGTCAGTCGCTGGACGGATACCGGACGGACACCGTGCACCGCCACGGCGTGTCCGTCAGTGCTGTGACAGAAGCCGTGAGACCAGTGCCGCGCCGAGGGTGGCCAGGATCGCCGAGGCGGCGACGAACGTCCAGGCGAAGGGGCCGAGGGCGCACCTGCCCGCTACGACAAGCGCGGATACGTCTTCCTCGGTACCGTCACGGTCGGTGCACTCCTTATCTGGCTCCGCTCGTGACCGAAGAAGCCACACGCTAATTCTCGCCGCTGGCTGCGGATGGTTCCTCGGCGGGGAACAGGATGGGGCTGACCAGGTAGCGGGTGCGCTCGGGCGAGGGCTCATTAGCGAGCCAGCGAATCAGGACGTCGCGCATCTCGCCGATCAGCGCGGTGAGCTCGTCCCGGGTGAGCCACATCGCGTGCTGGCGGTAGCCCACCAGGTCGGCGGCCGGGGCGGCACCGGGCCGGTCAAGGTAGGCGTTGAACTCGGCCAGCAGGGTCGCCATCGCCGCGGCGAACACAGGCCGCTCCGGCTCCGGCACCGGCGGCCCAACCGCGGTATTCCTGGCGGGAGGCGGGATGATGAGCCTGGACTACCTGAACATCCACAACCGCGTCGCCGAGCTGACCACGAGCGTCCTCTACGACCGCGGGGGCAACGGCTGGAGCTACCCCGCTGAGCTTCCCCGCACCGCAGCCGAAGTCACCGACGAACTGCGCGACCTGCTCCACGCCGCCGGCATCCCTGGCCCCCGACTGCTGATCGGCCACTCGCTGGGCGGGGCCTACGCGCGCCACTACGCCAGGCGATTCCCCGACGAGGTGGCCGGACTGCTCCCGCTCGACCCCTTCCGCGAGGACATGGCCACCCGCGCTCCCAGGCAGGTACGGGAGAAGCTTTCATCTCAAATCGCCAGAGGCAATTTGTGTGGCCTGAGGCGCATAGTTCTGACTGGCCAGCAACGATGCACCTGCGAAAAATCCGACGGCACTGCCGTGACCGAGGCGGGACGGCGAGGGCCGAGCGCCCGGCCGACTGGATGCAGTTCCGCCGCAATCGGGCGCCGGGGCGGATCCGGCCGGCGGCGTGCAGCCAGTCGGCCAGCTTCGAGGTGCGGCCGGAGGCGTCCACGACGAGGCCGACCGCGACGGTCTCCTCGGGCCGGCGCCGGCCGTCCTCATGCCGGGAGATCCGTACGCCGGTCATGGTGCGGAAGGGCCTCCGCTGTTGCCGTACACAGCTCGTACACATCACGCGGCCAGCACCTGGTCGTGACGTTGCTGAGACAGCAGCGAGCGGAGGTCGCCGGCAAGCCTCTGACGCTCCGCCTGCCTGGCGAGCAGCAGGAGCTCGCGCTGATCGTCGAGCCGGTCCACCACCTCGTCTCGGCCACGGAGCGAGGGATGGGGGCGGATCGCTTCTCGCGCGTCTTGACCGGTCCCAGCTCCATCCGGCCGCCCACGGTGGAATACGCCTGCACGGGCCGACGTCGACGGCGTCGAGTTCTCCGCCTGGATCACGTCACGGGCCACCACCGCGTGGGCGGGGGCCTTGTCCAGTTCGTACGGCTCGGTCGTGAACTCCGCTCTCAGTTGCACTATGCCCACACGTAAGCGGCCCCTGCGTAGGCGCCGGGCGGCCGACCGGCAACGGTACGGACTCGATGAGCGCTTCCTCCTCCACAACGCTGGATACCGAACGGTAATGTCGCGTTCTCGCCGGTGAAACGGGACCGACGGGTGAGCGCGAAGGAGCCCTCATGGCGACTGATATGCATCCTGCGCATTCGGGCGGAAGTGCCGATCGGGCGGACCTCGACTGGTGGCAGCGCGCGTGGAGTCACCGCGAGGACCTGCTGCGGGTGGCCCGCCGCAGGTCCATGAGCGCCGAGGACGCCGAGGACGCCGTACACGAGGCGATGCTGCGCGCCGCCGAGCATCCGCAGCTCGACGACGAGCGGCTCGGCGCCTGGCTGACGACCGTGACCATACGGCTGTGTGTCGACCGGTACCGGCAGGTCAGCCGCGAGGCCGAGGTGCGCAGCAGCCCCAGACTGGTCGCGCCGGGCCCGATGCCCGTCGACGAGGCGGTGTGCGACCAGGCGGAGGCGCGGTGGCTGGCCGCGCGGAGCGGGGAGCTGCCCGCGCGGCAGGCGGAGGCGATCTGGCTCAAGTCCGAGGACCTGGACGTCGGTCAGGTCGCCAAGGAGATGGGCCTGAGCTACCGGACGGCCGAGTCGCTGCTTGCCAGGGCCCGGCGCACGCTGCGTACAGCGCTTGCCGCCACCCTTGGTCTCGCCCTGTGGCTGTGCGGGCGCGGAGGGCCGCGTACGGGCGGGAACGCGCAGCTGGTGACCGTGGCCGCGACGGCGGCGACCCTTGCCGTGGCGGGGTTCGTCGTGCCGTACGTCCACGACGGGGACGGGTCTGGACCGGCACGGCCCGCCCCCGCCGTCTCCGGTGGGGCTGGGGACGCGCGGACCCCGGGGGGCGGGGCGCCGCCCTCGGCCCGCTCCCGCCCGGCCCCGTCGACGACCACCCCCGGCACGGCGCCGGCCGACGGCTCGCTTCTCGTGGTGCCGTCCCTGCCCGAGGTGCCGCTCCCGATCCTGGAAACACTGCCCGCGGTGCCCGACGCGGACGTCCCCGAGATACCGCTCAAGCCGCCAGAGGTGTCCGTTCCCCCGACCCCGTCCGCCCCCGCCGCCCCCTCCGCGACGGCCCCTTCCGTACGTTCACCGGAAAGCTCCAAAACGGCCCCGAAGCTGCCCGGCGACGGCATCGTGCCC
>NZ_JBFAIP010000138.1:0-13423 GCF_040654775.1 Streptomyces sp. NPDC050636 | reverse complement strand
TACCACTGGTGCGCCAACCCCCCCACCCCCCCGCTGTGCCCCCGCCTCCAGCGGCGGCACAGCGGGAGAGCAGGCGATTCAGCCGAGCGGCGTGCCGACGGGGAGCCCGCCGACCATCGACACGGGGGAGACCGCCTTGGTGGTGTCGCCGAGCGGCGTTGCGGCCTGGATGTCGTTGTTGGCCTTCAGCTTGTCTGCGACCTTGTCGATCGAGCCGACGAGTGCCTTGACGTCCAGGTCACCGATCGGGTTCTTGAGGTCCTGCTTGGTCAAGGTGTCCGAGTCCAGCAGCTGCTTGTCCTGCAGCTGGGACTGCAGAGGAGCCGTCACGACGTCGTCGGCGAAGGCGGGCGAAGCAACCCCCAGGGCCATCCCCGAGCAGGCAATGACCGCAGCAACCTTCGTGCTCTTCACTTCAGTTTCCCTTCCTGACCAGTAGCGTTTTCATCGGCCGCGACCATCGCGCCGCCCGAGCGACCCACTGACCGCCCGGAACTCTACGGTCGTCATACGTAACGTTGATCAGCCCGGAGGGAAACTCCCAGATGGCAGGGACACCTGCTCATTCACCCGATCGAGTTCGAGTCCGCTCGCGGAGGAGGCGGGCCGGATCGCTGGTGGCAGGACCAAGGGGAGGGCTGCCCGGGGCGTGTGTGCTGCTCCTGGTGCGACACGGCACCGGCGGTCCCGGCCAGGCACTCCTGGTTATGCGAACTGGCCGGGCTGGTAGTCGCCGGCGGGCTGCTGGACGATGACGTTCACGCGGTTGAAGGCGTTGATGATGGCGATCAGCGACACCAAGGCGGCGAGCTGGTCCTCGTCATAGTGCTTGGCGGCATTCGCCCAGGCCTCGTCCGTGACGCCACCGGCCGCGTCGGCGATGCGGGTGCCCTGCTCCGTCAGCTCCAGGGCAGCGCGCTCGGCATCCGTGAACACCTTGGCCTCCCGCCAGGCCGCGATCAGGTTGAGGCGGGTGGAGGTCTCGCCGGCGTGCGTGGCCTCTTTGGTGTGCATGTCGGTGCAGAAGCCGCAGCCATTGATCTGACTGGCGCGGATCTTCACCAGCTCCTGCGTCGCAGCCGGCAGCGTCGAGTCCGCGACCACCTTGCCCGCAGAGACGATGTGCCTCAGGGACTTGGTTGCGACCGGGTTGCCGAAGAGGTTCAAGCGAGCATCCATGGTGCATTCCTTGCCGTTGTTGGTGGTTACACCTCTCTGACGGAACATCTCGGCGAGATGTGACAGGAGCGAATGTGACGTGCGTCTCCCCTCTCGCACTGGGGCAGGGGAACCCACGACGAAGTTCAGGATCGCTGCCGAGACGTTGCCCCGCTCATCACGATCGCCGGCGCCTCTTCCGGTCCGATTCCGGTCCGATTGCGGTCCTCTTCGGTCCGACTCCACGCGCGGGATTCTTCTCTGGGCTGCCCGATGACCCGGACGTTGAACTGTCTAGGGTGCGCGCATGAGCTCACTGGGTGACCCGAGGGTCGCGTTCCTCTGGCGGACGGTTGTCTACCGGGACTTCGATGTCGAGCTTGACGAACCAGGTCGCCACAGCGGTGCCGCGCTTGAGGCGTTGATAGCCGACCTCGGTATACCGGACGACACGGTGGGTTTTGAGCTCGTCGGTGAGTGGGCGGAGCAGCTGTCCAGAACCCTCACGGCGGGGCTCCCCGCACTTCTGGCACGGCTTTCCCATCCGGACACAGCGGTGCGACGCATCCTGCCCGTGGTGTTCGCGTACGCGGACGCGCCCGCCGAAGAGGTGGTGCCCGCGCTCCTGGCCCACAGCCAGAGCGACCCCGATGCCCCGGTAAGGCTCGGCTTGCTCTTCGCCCTGGGCCTGCACTGCGACATCCCGGCGGTGCGCGACCAGCTGCGCCGCCGCATGCGAGGCGCACCGGCCGACGCGCTGGGAGCCGCCCTTGGCCTGCTCCTGCCTCCCGTCGCAGAGACCGACGATGAGGTGATCGACGAATCGCTCGACACCCTCACCCTGTGCGCCGGCGAGGCCGGTGAGGCACTGGCGGAACTGGCGTGGTGCGACCCGGAGTGGTCCGGTCGCCCGGCGCCGTACGGCCCCGTGGACGCAGTCGATTCCTGGCTCACGCCCACACCCGAGCTCCGCTCCCGCTGGCTGACCCGCATGCTGCCCGCTCTGTGGAACGGCAGCCTCGACACCTCGACGGCACCCGTACTGATCGAAGCCGCGGACCGGCTGTTCCAGCAGGACCGCGACCTCTACGCGGGTCATGCGTCGGCTGTCGCGTCCCTGCTGGAGCACCCTGACCCCGTGGTGCGGCGAGCAGCCATCAAGACCCACCACCTGCGCTCACACCACGACTACGCGGATGTCCTGGCGAGGGTGCTGCAAGGCCCAGGCGCCGACCTAGGCCTCGACCCCGCCCCCGACCCCGACCCCGAAGTGTTCAACAAGGCCCTGGACCAGCTCGCCGGGCGCGGCGATCCCCGGTGCGTGCCGCCGATACGGGAGCGGATCCGGCAGGGCACCGTCCACGCCGGACTGCTGGATACGGCAAAGGACTTGGCCGATCAGCTATGGCCGCACATCCGGGCGCGGCTCGGCGAGGACCTCCCGGCCGCAGAGGTCTGCTCGCTGCTGACCGGCATCTCCCGATGGCCCGGCGGCAGTCCGGCCGTCCCGCAGGTCACCGCCACGCTGGAGCGGCTGAGCCGCCACATCGACGCCACCGACCACCCTGGGTTCGACGAGCTGGAAGCAGCCTCAGCGGCCTGTACGTTCCTGCGCAAGTGGGGGCTGTCCGACGCGCCGACCCTGTCAGTCCTGCGCCTGGTCGCCACCGGAGCGGACCTGGAGACCGGGCTTGCGGCCATCCGTACGCTCATGGGGCTCGGCGAGTCATCGGACGGCGAAGTCGTAACCCTGCTGCTGAAACGTGCTGGCGCGCCGTGCTCGCCCCGGCCGCACCGCCGGGCGGCGTGGCTGGCGATTCGACACCAACGCCTGTGCCTGGCCGGGCGAGTTGGGCACGCGAGCACAACTCGCTGCCCCCATCCTGCGGGACCTGCGCGACACCGGGAACGAGGCGGACGAACTGCGCGTGGCCGCGGCCTACGCGCTGTGGCAGATCACCGGCGACGCAGAGGGCGCCCTGCCCGTGCTGATCGAGCAGATCCCACGCGATCCGATGTGCGTACTGCACCACTTGGGCTCCATGGGAACGGCAGCCCACCCCGCGCTGCCAGTTCTCCACGCTTACGCCACCGCCGATGACGCCCTCGGCACGCGCGCCCGCGACGCGGTGAGACGGATCGAGTCCGCGCAGTCCAGGACTCCCGGCTCGACGTCATGAGGCGGAGACAGACGTGCCCTCGGGCCGAGCGAACTCGGCCCGAGGCTCCGACTGGAGGCCGCCGCGGTCGGCAGTGCACGGTCGGCAGTGCACGGTCAGGAGTGCACGGTCGGCAGCGCATTCATGGCCTCTGCCGCTGATAGGCGCGGGCGACAACGGCGTTTGCCGACGACGCGCGCGCGTCCCTTCAGGCCGTGAAAACACCAGGGGGGGTGGGGGTGCCGCACAGCCTGGTGAACCCGGCACCACCCATAGGCGGAGCAGTTCCTACGGCGTGTGGCACACCGCTTCGATGTTGTTGCCGTCAGGGTCACGTACAAAGGCCGCGTAGTACGACTCGTGGTACTCGGGGCGTAAGCCCGGAGCGTGCAGGGACTCGGCCCCCACGGCGACAGCGGCGGCGTGGAATGCGTCGACGGCTGCGCGATCGGCAGCAGCGAAGGCGAGATGCACTTCACGAGCCTGACCGTCTTCGCCGGCGGGAACGAGCCAGAGCGTGTGCTCAGTGGTACCGAAGCTGACGAAGTCGCCGAACTCCTTGGTCCGTTTGCCGCCTAGCGGCGCGAGGGCGGCGTCGTAGAAGGCTGAGCTTGTGGGAACGTCCTGTACCTGGATCGCTATGTGATCAAGCATGCCGGCAGCGTTCCACGGTTTTCGTCTGCCTGTCTTCCCGTTATGTGGAGTGGCGCTCCCAGAGCCGGTAGCAGCTCACCACCATGTGCTGTGTCGAGGGTGGTCGCTCGCTGCTGCTGTCCGCCGGGACAGCACGCTGGGCCCGTAGGGAAGTCATCTCCGCGCCTGAACCCCAAACCTGTACCAGTACCGCCGAATTGGCGTACTGCGATACTCAGCCGGTGCGATACGCACCCGAGCGAAGTGGAGAACGATGAATCTGTCCGTCAACTGCGACTAGGAGAATGTCGATGCTGTCCGTGCACGTCGCCCGATTAGGCGCGGGCGTTTACCTGAGTCAGAACGCTGATCTCACGTACTACGCCGCCAGCACGATGAAGATGGCTGTTCTGGCGGCCCTGTACCGCAGCGGGCTTGACCTTGACGCGCCGGTTCCGGTGCACAACCGGTTCGTATCAGCCGTGTCCGCGCCTCCCTTTGCTATCACTCCTGACTGGGCGGCCGATTCCGATACGTGGCAGCTGCTGGGCAAGAGCGCGTCGCTGCGTTGGCTGGCGCGGCGTATGGTCACCCACTCGTCCAATCTCGCCACGAACATCTGTCTCTCCCACGTGGGCCTCGACGCCGTGAACGAGATCTGGCGCCTGGCCGGAGCTCGGCACAGCGTCACCCGTCGCGGAATCGAGGATTTCGCCGCCCGCGCGGCCGGAGTCACCAATCTGGTCACCGCCGCTGATCTCTCCCGACTCCTGTGCTGGCTCCCTCCTGAACTATTGGATCAACTCGCCGCCAACGTGCACCGTATTGACCTGCCGGCCGGGTTGCCGACAGGGACGCGGATCGCTCTGAAAAACGGATGGGTCCGGGGCATCCGCCACAGCGCCGGCATCGTCTATCCATCGGATGCCCCACCGTATGTCATCGCCATTTGCTACTCGGGCCCGCTCGGTATGGGCCGGGACGCGGACGATCCCGCCGCACGTCTTCTCTCCAGGATTTCGGCCGGCATCTGGTCACGCCGGCATTCGTTGCTGGCAAAGGGGGATGTGTCCTGACGGGCGGCCAACTATTGCTGTGGGCCGGCTGACATTACCGGCGCGGCTGGCATGGCTGTCGCCCGAGTTAGCGACTTGCCTCAACTGATCCATAGTTCAGTCGTAGCCATCTGTGGATCATTTCTGATTCGGGTGGATCCACTTCCCCCATGGATGGCAAGGTTCAGGGTGCCTTGCCTTGCCTTGCCTTGCCCCGACTCGACTCGACCCGCAGGACACCTCCCAAACTGCGAACTGCGCTGCCGTGAAGGAACGAACGTGACCGTCCACATCAAAGAACGACTTGTGCTCAAGCAATCCGTCACCGAATCCGATATACGCAAGGTCGCGTGGGATGGGGGATGGGATCTGTACGATATCGGTGACACCTCGTCAGGTGTCTATGTGGACGTATGGTTCAGCGGGTCCATAGAGATTCGCTACGTCGAAGACGAATTCATTGGGCAGCGCTACTTCACGCTATGGGGCGATGAGGATGAAGCTCGCCACGTGAAACGAGACATCCAGGGAAATCTCGCCCTGTGGTCCGCGGAAGAAGGGTTGGCTGCTGTTCATCAGGCTTGTGGCCGTCACGAGAAGCTGGTGGCGCTCTATGCGGCGGCGCTCTCGGCCACCGGCGAGCCGGATGCCCGACTGATCGACACCTTCCGAGCGATCTCGCGAGAGGAAGAAGACGCCGCAGTCCGGCAGGCCATAGTAATTGCGACCGGCTACCTACCCTGGCCCGGACTTGTCGAGGTGGTCGAAGGGCTCCGTGACTCCGACCCCGTGGACCACGTCAGGCACAACGCACAGATCTTGCTGGACGGCCTCAGCCTCTATCCCCCGACGGCGGAGGGCGATGCGCCACCCGTGCTGCTGCCCACAACCCACTGAGCGAGGGTAGATCGCAACCCGCAAGGTGGGAGGTCTTGGGGCACAGCGGCAGGTCGCTGTGCACACAGGCCAGTTGAACCGTCCGGAGGTCACCCATAGCATCGCCAGGGTGTGCAGAGCTGCCATGCCAGGTGACATGCCGGTACGCGTGGCCGTGAGCCGCGTGCAGCACTCCGTGCGATGACGACGGCCGCGTCCGCCCAGCCGACCCCGTATCCAGGGAGCGTGTTGTGAAGATCTTCGTCTCCTCCGACATGGAGGGCACCGCAGGCGTCGTGGACTGGTCGCAGTGCAGGCCGTCGGAGCCCGAGTACGCCTACTACCGGGGCCTGTTGCAAGAGGAGGTCAACGCCGCGATCGAGGGCGCGGCAGCCGGCGGCGCGACCCGGTTCCTGGTCAACGACTCACACTCGAAGATGGCCAACCTGCGTCCTGACGCCCTTGCGGGACGGGCTCGTTACCTGTCCGGACGGCATAAGCCGCTCTATATGATGCAGGGCCTGGACGCCTCGTTCGACGGCGTCTTCTTCGTTTCCTACCATGGCTCGATGGCGGGCACACCGGCCACGCTGTCGCACACCTACAACCCGCAGGCCATCAGCGAGGTGCGGCTGGGCGGTGTGGTGGCCGGGGAGAGCGCAATCAACGCCTTGGTCGCGCTGGGGCACGGCGTACCCGTGCTGCTGATCACCGGAGACGACACGACGGCCGCTGAGATCGAACCCTTCTGCCCGGGAATCCGCAGCGCCGTGGTCAAGTCCTCGGTGTCTAGATTCGCCGCGGACAGCCTTCATCCGGTGGAGGCACGGGAATTGATCCACGAGGCGGCGCGCGACGCCGTAAGGGCCCTGCCGCAGGCCGCCCCACCACGGATCACGCTGCCCGCCACGCTGACCGTGCGATTCCGCAATCCTGACCTCGCCGAAATGGCCACGTGGATCGCGGATGTTGGTCGGATCGACCCTGTGACCGTCCGGCTGACTGACGACGACCCGATCCGTCTGTACCGGAGGTTTGTCACGGTCGTCCTGCTCACCCGGGGCATCGCGGAGTGACGACGGCTCGTGTGGCGACTGCACGGTTCCGTCTTCTCGTAGGGCTCAATGCCGTATCCAACCTGGCGTATTGCCAATGGGGTTGGGCCGGTGCGGGCCGGTGCGGGCTGGTGCGGGCCGGTGCGGGCTGGTGCGGGCCGGTGCGGGCCGTAGCCCTTCCGGACGGGAGTCAGCTGCGCCCGACGTAGGTGTGCGTGCGGGTGTACGCAGTGAAGCCCATGGACTCGTAAAGCCGTTTGGGGGCAGGGTAGTCGGCGTCCCCCCGGCAGTAGACGATGGCGCGATGGCCGCCGCCGTCCGCGAAGGCGTGCAGCACTGCGGTGCATACGGCGCGGGCCAGGCCGAGGCGGCGATGGTCGGGATGCGTGCCCACGGGTTCGAACGCGCCGATACCGTTCGCCTCGTCGTACCAGCCCTGGCAGTAGGCGACGACATCACCGCCGGGCGACGCCACGACGAGATCGAACTCGGGGCGGTAGGGCCATGTTTCCCTCATGCGGGCGTGGCGTTCGGTGGTGATACGGGTCGACCCGAAGGCGGCGCGGTGTGCCGTTGCCCGGCCGGCCACGTCGGCGTGGTCCCGCTGCGCACGGATCGTATAGCCGTCCGGCAGGCGTGGTACGGCCGGCAGACCGGTCAGCAGGCGGCCGAGGCAGACCATGAACGGGCCGTCCAAGATGGGGGTGTAGCCACGTCGCTCCAACGCGCTGACCAGGTGCGGTTCCGTCTCGGCGACGTCCACGCTCAGCGGGCCGTCGGCGGTCTGCTCGGCCCAGGCGAGTACCTCGTCGGCCAGCTCCGGGCGGCTCGGGTCGATCTGGAGCTGCAAGCTGTCCGGCAGTTCGAGCCAGCCCCAAGCCACTGTCCGGTCCCCCTGGGTCCAGACCGCCGTCGGGCACTCGTCGGCCCGGTCGAGGCACAGGCACCAGTTCCAGGCGAGGTCACCGGCATGCAGGTAGCCGGTCGCTGGGAAGGTCCGGGTGGCCAGGCTCTGCATGGCAGGCAGCGCGATGGGGCCGGCGTACTCATGTCGTCGCATGGACGCCATGCTGCTCAAGCGCTCGCGATCCGGCAACGGAGTATCGTCAGCACCGATTGGCAGCCGTGCCCTCCGTGCTCATCAGGACGACCGTGCAGGTGCTGTCCACCGACAAGGTGCCTGGCGGAGTACAACAGACGCGTCCTCGGCCGACGCAGCGCGCAGGCCGGCCAGTGTCGCGGCGCCGCAATGCCAGGAAGAGATGCCGAGACTTCCTAAGTCCCGCACTGCCTGGTCGGCTGGGGCAGGTGCCCGCCCACTCTGCCCCAGCCGCGCACCTGCCATTCGGTAGCCCCAGGCAAACGACGACTCGCATCCGACGCCCCGTCGCGCGGTCTCGGTCTACGGATTGAAGAGCTCCTGCAGGCTGGGTCCGCCCTCTTCCGCATCGCGCATGGCCTCCACGACCGCTTGGTGAAAGTTGCGGCTGGCTTCTTCCGATTCACACGGGACGGGGCTGCCGACCATGGTGAACCAGTCCGCCGAGCCGGTGTACTGCACCGCTACGTGAGCCTCGCCCTCCGACCAGGTCGTATGGACGGTCAGGTCGCCTTCGATCACCCCGGCCTCTTCGGTACGGACCGTGCCGGGGCGTGCGTGGATCCCGACGGTCGTCCAGGATGCCCAGGTCATGATGCTCCCCCTTGGGGACGGGGGCCGCGGCCGGCGGCCGGGCGCGATGCCTCAAGTCTGACACCGGCGGTACGGAGACGCAGGGCATCGACAGGCGGTTTTCGACTTGTACTCGATCAGCTCGCGCCAGAGGCAGCGCCCTCGTACAGAGCTTTCATCGCTATTTCACAGCTCTCTCATGAGGCTGAAAACATGATTCTGAAGGTGACGGACCGATCTCAGGGCATCATCGTGCCCTCCGTAGGTCGATCGACCACGGAAACATAGCGAAGATTCCCCGATTCCCCGATTCCCCGATTCCCAGAGTCTTCGATTCCCCGACTCTCCGAGTCTTCGATTCCCCGACTCTCCGGGGCGAGGGGGTGAGGTGCCGTTAATGCGCTTCGCCGGTTACTTCAATCCTCAACCGGTGAGTGCTGCGGCCGCGTGTGGGTCGTCGGCAGCGAATGCAGCCAGTCGACCAAGAGCTGATTGACCTCGTCGCTGTGTTCCTGCTGCACCCAGTGCCCACAGCCTTCGAGGATGTGTGAGGAACCCAGACCCGGGAGGGTGGTGGGGTAAGCCTTGATGGCGTCGGCCAGCCACAGTGTGGGACCGTCGAGCTCCCCACCGATGAACAGTGAGGGCTGGCTGATCGGTGCCCCGTCCCATGCGGCGAGGTCTTCCCAGTCCCGGTCGACATTGCGATAGCGGTTGAGCGCTCCGGAAAACCCGGTCCGCTCGAATTCGGCGGCGTAAAAATCGAGGTCGGCCTCGGACAGCCAGGAAGGCAGCCTGCCGTCTATGAAACGATCGGAAAGCTTTCCACCTTCGGGTACGAGGAAGAGGCTGCCGGCTCCGTCCGACGGCATAGTGTCGGCCGAGAGTCCGGCGTAGAACCCCGCCAGCCAGGCACGGACATCCAGTTCGATCTCCGCTTCCGCCCGGCCTGGCGACTGGAAATAGCTGATGTAGAACTCCTCGCTCTCACCGATCTGGGCGAAGACGTCAGTCGGCCGGGACCCGCTCCGAGGCGCGTAGGGCACGCTGAGAAGCCCTACAGCGGTGAAGACGTCCGGTTTCAGCAGTGCCGAGTTGGCGGCGATGGGCGAGCCCCAGTCGTGGCCCACGATCACTGCCGTCTCTTCGCCGAGGGCGTGCACGACCGCGACGTTGTCGTCGACGTGAGCCAGCATCCGGTATGCCTCCACATCGAGAGGCTTCGAGGAACGTCCGTAGCCGCGAACGTCGATAGCGACGGCGCGAAAACCTGACGCAGCGATGACCGGGAGTTGGTGGCGCCAGGAGTACCACGACTCGGGAAATCCATGGACCATCAGAACCAGAGGGCCGCTTCCCTGCTCCACCAGATGGATACGGCCACCGGGGACGTCCACCAGCCGGTGCTTCACGTCCAGTGCGGGTGCAGTGGACGGTACTTGGTCAGCCGTAGGCGGTGCTGAAGGGGTGACAGCCTGATTGTTGACCTGATTGCTGACCTGATGGCTGACCTGATTGCTGGGCTGATTCCCGGGCTGCTTGATGGGCTGTGACATACGTCCTCCTTGAGCGCTAGTCATGTCAGCGGCGGTCACGTCTGTGGGGGCATGTCTGTGGGGGTCATGTCCGTGATGGCATCACCCCTCAAGCATCCCGCCCCCGACCCCGCCCACTCCACCATGAGCATGCCGCCACAACTACACCCGGCGCGAGAACTGTTGCTACTTCAGCAACAAGCAAGCCTCCTCTGCTCACAAGCCGTTCACACCGGCTCGGCGTGCGATCGACAGCGGCCTGGAGGGCCGCGTTGCCGCTCGTGCGCGGCGATTGAGGGCTGGGTGACGTTGGCGCGCACTCGCCAGCAATTGACGGCTCAGAAGCGCCATTTGAATTTCAAATCGGGTACGTGGGTCACGCAGACGGGACCCGAACAGCTTCTCAATCTGACGCATCCGATAACGCACCGTCTGCGGATGGATGCTGAGCGCCTTAGCTATTTCCGGAGCCCCGCCGCCGCCCAGCCAGGCCAGCAACGTCGCCTCCAAGCGCGCGCACCGCTCCGGCGTCAGCCCCGCGAGCGGGCGGAGCCGACGGGCGACGAGAGCGCGGGCCAACGACTCGTCTTGGAGGAGAACGAGGGACGACAAATGGTCGTCGACGAACACCGCCCCGCCACCGGGCCCGTCACAAGGCCACACCATGTCCAGCAGCCGGCACGCCCAGCGCACCGAGGCGGCAGCGTCGTGGAGGGGAACGGCGTGCCCGACCGCGGCCGATCGGCAGCGCAGCACTCCGTGGAGCCTGGCCCTGTCGTCGGCGAGCGGGCCGGGGATCAGCAGGCAAGGCGCTTGCCCAGGTGCGCTGATGAGGCAGTCGCCCAGCGCGGACGCGACCAGATGGATATCGGTGCCGGTCCTGAGCACGACGGCCCGTACCCTCTCGGGCAGCGGCCAGTCGGCACGGCGGCTCAGTTCACAGAGCTCCCGAGGGGGTGTCGAGCCCTCATCCATCAGAGCGGAGAACAAGGCTCGGCGGGCCTGTTGGGACGACACTGGTCGCGACAGTCCCATGCACATACCGTCATTCGCGCCGCCCATAGTGCCGCCCTTCGCTCCGCCGTTTGCTCCGTCATTCATGCCGCCATTCGTGCAGGCGCTGTCAGACGGCTGTGGCAGGCCGCCGGTCAGGGCATCGCGGAGCGCGTCCTCGACCAGCCGCGTGACCCGTGCGTGCCCGGCGCGTTCGATGAAGCCCCTGAAACCGGCAGTACGGTCGGAAAGCGACTGCGTGATCAGTTCAGCGAGTGACGCGCCTTGGTGGCGGTCATCCTGCATGCCGCCGTGCTGCGATAGGCAGCCGCGGTCGAGTGCGTCGCTGGTGGTTGCCTCACCCATAGTGACCTCATTCATCTGAAACCTGGGAAACCCGGGCCTTAGGACCGGCTTGAATCGCGACCCTCACTTCGGCCCTAGCGGTTCGGCCGTCGTACATCTCCGTCGCACATCGGCCGGCGCGCATCCGACGCTGCACCTCCGCCGAACCAAGACACATGTCGGCGGAAGGAGTGTCGTCCCATCCGTTGCGCACGCAACGACCAGGTTCGGCCGCGCCGAGTCGGTGTCCCCGAGCGGGCGCGGGCCGTTGATCGATTCGTTCCGGCAATTGTTCTACATCACCGGGCAAGTGCCTTCGGCACCTGACAGAGATCCGTCGCATTTGGGGGAGAGTCTGCCTGAATTGAGGCGCCACGAGCACGTTCCTGACGTCAGAAATCGCTTTGTGACGGCATGTCACGCCGCGTCGTCGGCTCCAGACCCAAGCTCACCTCCCACCGCACCGAAGCCGTTCAAGGTCCCCTGAAACTGTAAGCGGTAGCAAACATTCGACTCGACGGGCTGCCCGGGTGGCTCCGTCCTGGGCTGCAGTCGCCGCTCGGCCCCGGCATCGGGTGGCGCGACTGGGGACGATCACAAAGCGACGCTGTGTCGGTGGTGTCTGGCACGATCAAGTCATGCCTGACACGTTCAAGACGCGAGTGATCGACGTGACGACCGGCTCACGGGAGACGGTCTACGACCTGACCCGAGAGTGCGAGCGCTTCCTCCGGGATGCGGCCCAGGGACAGGACGGATTCCTGAACGTTTTCGCTCCCCATGCGACCATGGGCGTCGCGCTGCTGGAGACGGGCGCGGGAAGCGACGAGGACCTGCTGGCGGCCCTCCAGAAATTGCTCCCGGCTGACTTCCCCTGGCGCCACCGGCACGGCACCCCTGGACACGGGCGAGACCATGTGCTGCCTGCTCTGGTACCGCCTCATGCCACGCTACCCGTCGTTGGGGGCGCACTGGCGCTGGGCACTTGGCAGTCCGTCTGCCTGGTGGATACCAATATCGATAATTCGGACCGTCGGGTCCGATTGAGCTTCCTTGGCTAGGGCGGGCGCTTCGGTGGGACTGTAGGGGCGAAGTCCGGCCGCACCAAATGCCCCCGGAGCGCCGTTGAGGGACTGTCTCGGTTTCGTCGGCCGTCATCCGATCAGGATGCGGCGCGCGAGGCCTACGAGGGCAACTGCGACGGTGGAGCGCAGCTGCACCGTCGCGCTGGCCGCCACGGCGCCCGCGGCCCGTCGAGAACGCCGAGGACTGCGTCCAGGTGCTGGGCGGCGTGGGCTTCACCTGGGAGCACGACGCCCATCTGGCCCTGCGCCACGCTGTCACCCTCCGCCACCCTCGGGCCGTCCAGCTTGTATGGAAGGCTGCGGGCCCGGACAACGAAATCGACCTCAAGGCAGGGCAGTCGCACCTCTTGCCGCGAGGCTGGGCCCACAACCCTCATGTCGTGGACTCCAACGACCACAGCGTTCACCTGACCTTCACTATTCGGGAACGCACCCGTATGACGGGCCGAGAGGCTGATCGTGGGAGACATCGAGCACCAGGAATTCCGCAGCATCATCCTCCCCGGCGACATCGGTGGCGCGAAACTCAGCGAGCAACTACGTGAGACGCGGACTGCCTTGGTGAAGTACCTAGACGATCTCGCCTTGGATCAAATGGCCCTGATCGTGCGTGAAGCCGCCGTGACGGAGCTGGAGTACACGACCTGAGCCAGTCATCCCGGAAGTGATCCAGGCGGAGACCGTCCGCCAGGAGAAATGCTCTGCGGGCTCGTCGTCCTGACCTCTGCACGGCTCGCCGGCCTCCGGACGCGAAGAGGCCCACCCAGCGAGTCGCGGGGGGGGCCGTGTACCTCCCAAAAGGTCGGGCCCCAGAGATGCGGAGAGGGGAGGGTATGGTAAGAGTGTGTGGTGGGTGG
>NZ_JBFAIP010000137.1:0-13577 GCF_040654775.1 Streptomyces sp. NPDC050636 | reverse complement strand
GGCAAGTCTATGCGCACGCGGACGAGTTGAGCATCCGCCCATGCCCCGCCGCCCGAGCGGCGGGGCATGGCGCTGCCGCCCGCTGTCATCGGTAATGCCGCCGGGTGTGCGGCTGCTCGCAAGGGGGCTCGGTCCGTCGACGCGACGATGCATACCCTCGCGGCTGTGCCCCGTTACTCCGCCGCACCACGGCACAGAACAAACAGAACAAGCCGAACGCATGCTCCGAAGCGCCATGCGGTCCGTCGCCGTCCTGATATCTCTCCTCGGTCATGACACTGACCGAGGAGGACTGCGCCCATACGACAGACCCCACCCGTACCCCGTGGGTGGGAGAAGGGGGCGATGCATATCCCACACGGGTGGTGTTGCGAGTAACGATATTCGGCCAGGAAGCCATCCCCTGAGTTCAACTCGCCTCGTGATAGGGGTTGTTCGTGTCGGGCTCACCGACGTGGAGTACGGGCATGTGTAGTGCATAGGAGGCCCCGGGAGGTGGGGGCGGCCGGAGCGCACCGACACGCGAAGGGCAGTGTGCCCCGGCCTCTTCCCACCTACCGGACGCGGTTCTGCCGCTGACGTTATGGGCATGGCGGGCACGTCGCGACGTGGCGTAGCCATCCGTGCGGCAGTGCGGATTACTCAACGCGCCCGTGTGAATCGAGTGCTGGCCGATAAGTGTTGCGGCGGACGCTGATCGCATGCTCTTGCGGGGTCCCGCCGACCCGGTTCGGGCCGACAGGACTGAGCTCCTCTCTTACCGGCGGAAGCGGAAGTTGATGGTCACCTGGATGGCCTTGATGCTTCCTCCCAGGGCGCCGGCGCCGATGAGGGCGCCGCCCAGGTGTGAGTGCCCCGATAGCCCGATGACCACGCCGGCGACGCAGCACAGCGCGCACAGCACCAGCTTCGCCCAGCCGAGGACGATCTGGCCTCGCGAGCGAGCCTCAAGGGTCTCCTCCTGTAGAGCTTCTGACGGCGCGCCTCCTCGTCATCAGCCGACCTGCGCCTGCGGCCCGGCTCAGGTTCCTCGCGGCAGGACATGGCCTGACCGGCGGAACAACCTGGGGCATCGCCGACGTAAAGGGCGGCGTCAGTGTGATGCGGGCCGTTCTTCGCCCCGTCGGCGATCGTTGCATCGAGCGTGATGTACGACGGCGGTGTGAGGTGTGCCTGCGGCGACCGGATGCGGCGGTGCTGACCTACCTGGGCCGTGGTGGCGCTGGCGGGCAGATGAAGACGCGTGGACACCGGCTGAGGTGGCCGACCTTTTCCGGGCGTACAGCAGTGGTCACCGGCTCGTCCCGCGGCATCGGGGCTGCGGCGGCTGAGCACCCATCCGCCGCGGGAACGCAAACGGACAAACGGTCGCTAGTGAACTGCGCCCCTTAGTGCGCCGGGCGCACTTCACCGCCCCTCGAATGGGGCAGCGTCGTCCTCTTCAGTGCGGGGCAAGATCGCGATCGAGGATCTTGCCCGGACCAGCTGTCCGGTGCCCAGGAGTGGCGAGCTCTCGCGTGTGTGTGGCAGGCCGCTGTGCGACACATGCCTGCGCTCCGGCCCTGCACCGGTCGGTCCACGACGAAGTCCTCGCGTTGCTGCTGCCCGGACCGAGGCAGCGGCCAGATCTATTCCCCCGGCCGCACGCCCGGCCCGGCTCCCGGCCGACAGCAGTGTCCGCGAGGAGCCGGGCCGACCTTCGCGCCACCCGGCCGACGCATCCGCCAGCCGCCCGGCATCGGCCTGGTGCAGGAAACCGAGCGTGATGTGCATGTGCTCGGGTTGCTGTGGATCGATGCGGTCTTTGTGCCCGTCTTGCAGGCCCACCAGGGCGTCCACCAATTCGGAGGGGACCCGGAGGCTGAAGAAGACGTTCACTGTCGCACTGGTCGTCATGTGCTTCGCTCCAATCCGAGGGCAGCAGGACCCGCAAACCCTGACGTCCGCCCCCCCGCCACGCTCAGGCAGGGCTGGCAGCGGCCGGGGAGGCCCATCACCGGGCCATCGGGTCAGAAGTCACCATGGCCCGGCCAACGCATTCTCGCTGCTGTCGTACATGCATCGGCCCGGCCAGGTACTGACGCGCGCCGTAACGTCCCCCGAACGCCAAGCGCAAGCACCGGTGAGACCTGGCCGAGGCGGAATCCGTCGGCCGGCTGCGTGGTGGTGCGTGATGTCATTGCGCGAGGCCCTGCGCAGGTCGCCGCGCGGTGCGGGGTCAGCCCCATCGAGCGCTCCTCGGGCCGCCGGCATTACCGCCGGCTCAACCGCGGGGGCGACCGGCAGGCCAATGCCGCCCTGCACCGGATCGTGCAGACCCGCCTGCGCTTCGACCCGCGCACCCAGGACTGCTACGAACGCCGCACCAAGGAGGGCAAAACCCGACGCGAGATCGTCCGATGCCTCAAACGCTACGCCGCCCGCGAGGTGTTCCACCTGGTCAGACCCACACAGTCATGACCATCGTCATAGGGGCAGTGTGTGCTGAGTGCCTGAAGGAGGTCCAGCAGCGGCAGCAGAAGCCAGGGCAGGTCGTCTGAACAGAGCCGTTGCCCGTTCAGGGCTATGGGGAAGCGTCGCAAGGCGCCGGAGCGTCCTGATAGCGGAGCTATTGGGGCGTTTCGGCAACGCCGCGAGGTGTCGTGCCAGACGTCGTGGGCCCGGCCCTGACCCATCGGGCAGGCCCTATAGCTCCTCCGGGCGCTGGGAAAGCCGGATGGCCCGCACCCCTTCCTCATTGGCGCAATAGACCACGCCATCGGTGACAAGGGGCGGTGCCGATGCCGTCCCGTCCTCCCCCGAGCTCACCCGCCACCTGGCCCGGCCACTGCGGGTGTCATAGCCGTACCAGTCGTCCAAGTAGCCGACGATCAGGTGGTGCCCCGGGGCCGTGACGGCGGAGTAGGACGATTCGGCGCGTTCTGCCCGCCAGCGGGGGCGGCCGGTGCGCGCGTCGTATGCCTGGACAGTCGTGAGGTGATGGTCAAGGTCCAGGTCCTCGCTCCAGGTCAGATACACCGAGTCGGCATCGGCGGCGATCACGGGGCTCTCGTAGGACTTGGTCGAGAAGGCCGGGGCGGTCCAACGCACCGCGCCCGTCACGGCATTGAGTGCGTGCAGCCGTTGCTCGGCGTTCTTGCCGTGTCCTGGAGCGTTGATGTAGACGGTGTCGCCCTGGACGACCGCGGAGGAGGCGCGTGTGGCGGGACTCGTCCAGCGCACCGCGCCGGTGCGGGGGTCGTAGGCGACCAGCTCCGAGCCGATGCCGTTGTCGCCGTTCCGTCCGTAGAGGGTGTCCTTGCCGAAGGCGTCCACGGTCCGGTTGGACGTGGGATTGCTGGGCGGGGCCGACCAGCGCAGCTCCTGGGTCTGCGGGTCGAGGGCGGCGATTCCCTCGTCCGGGAGGCGGATGTACGCGAGGCCGTCGCGTACGTCCAGGAGCGTGGCCTCTCGCTCCCATACGAGGTGTCCGTAGGTCGCGTCCAGCGCGTACAGGACCGACGGGGGCGGGTCCGGGTCCTCATCGTAGGTGGACGGCAGGATGCTCAACAGGACGAGGGAGCCTAGGCGCATGGGGGCGGTGAGGTCGGCTATCTCGCGCATGCCCATGTGCCCGTTGGGGCGGGCCGTCCAGCGGTGTTCGCCGTCCGAGGTGCGCAGCGCATGCACGGCGCCGTCATGGGTGGCCAGGTACACGGTGCCGGAAGAGACAGTTCCGGAGGAGACGGTCATCTCGCCGGTGTAGGTGTCGGAGAGCGGGGTGTGCCAGCGCTTGCGGCCGTTGGTGGCGTCGAGCGCGTACAACCCGGCACCTTCCTGTGTGGCGAGGTAGAGCGTCCCGTGGGCGTAGACGGCGGGTGCCAAGTCTGTGCCTTGGTCGCCTTCGTCCTTCAGGAGGAAGGTCCAGAGGGGTTGGTGGGCGGGCGGTTTGTCCTCCTCCTGGGCCTGGTTGATGGCTCGCAGGACGGCGACGGAGGCGAGCGCCCCCACAGCGCCCGCCCCCAGCTTCAGCACCCGCCGCCGGTCGATGTCCGCCCGTATTTGCCTGTGCATCCCCATACCTGCAGGCTAGGGCCTTCCCGACCTGACCCATCGGACAGGCCCTAGTACGCCGGGTAGTTGCCCTGTCGGCGTCGATGAACGCCATGTTGATGACCGGCTCGGCGTCGAGCGTGCGCAGCGTCTTCAGCGCGGGAGCGATGCGCAGGTCGATCCGGTCGGCGACGCCTGACACCCCCGGCACGGCCGACCGGTCACGGTGTCTGAGCTGAGCTGGCGACACGAGCGCCGAGATGCACGCCGGAGTGCGCACTTGGACGTGGGGGCGGCGAGGTGCGTAGGTGCTGCCATGTGCTTCCACACCCTCGTTTCGCGCCGGTAGGGCATTGGGCAGCCCTTGGGGGTAGGACGAGAGGACGTGGTTGTGTGGCGACAGTGCAGGAGACTGCGCTTTCGGCTCTTGAGCGTCCCGTTTACTGGATCGTCGGCACTCTGCTCGACGAAGCCCGGCGGATGGCGGTAGGCGTCTTTGGCTCGGCCTCGTGATGAACCCGGCTTCGACCTGGCTGTCGCCGCTCGGCCTGATCCTGCCGGGCGTCCGGCGGGCGGTCGATGTCGTGCTGGCCGACTTCCTCTGCTCCAAGGCCCAGTCCGCTGTCGACGGCCGACTGCCCAGCGAGATCACCCAGGTTCTGCATGAGTTCGTCTTCGCCGGTGGCAAGCGGCTGCGGCCGCTGTTGTGCGCTCTGGGCTGGCATGCCGCCCGCGGCAGCGCCGACATCGGCCCGCTCATCCGCACGGCGGCTTCCCTGGAGATGTTCCACGCGTTCGCCCTCATCCACGACGACCGGTCGTCCACCTCACCAACCAAGTGCCGCGCGCGTGATACCGGGGGTCGGTACCGACGGCCTCGCCGGACACCGATGTCACCGTCGCGACGACACCGCTCGTCGTGCGCACCGTAGCCGTCGATCCGGAACGGCACTGGGTGGACGTGTCGGTCACGGCGGGCGCGGCGAGCGCGGTCGAGATCGTCCGGGGACTCCAGACCGACGGCGTGATGGGCCCCGTCGGTGAGCTCCAGGAGACCAGGACGCCGTGCGGCGACCCATCCGCCGCGGGACGTTCGCCACGGCCTCAACCGCCCGAACCTGGGGTGAGGTGAGCGTTCGGCCTCGGATGGTCAGGGCGGAAACTTACGACTCGCTCCGGGATTGAGGTCAGGACGTGCCGGCCTGACGAAGTCGCAAACTAGCCCTGACGAATCGACGTCCGGATCGGACCATCCGACCCCGGCCGCAGCTGATTTACACTTCGCTGCCGAGAGGCGGAGCGCCCGGGCTGGTGGACGATCTCGCCTCTGCGCCGTTGAAGATCACGTGGGTTTCCGGTGATGCGTGGGAGAGGGTCATCAGACCGATGGCGCAGACGATGGCGACGATGAGCAGCACAAGCAAGGCGACGATGCATCGGCGCCGGTACTCCCGGCGCCGCCAGCGTGCCTGCTCCTTGCGGTAGGAGTTCGTCGACCCGTCCGGCACCGACGCGGCTAGGCTTTCGAGGGTGCTACGCAGTAGCTTCTCCGTGCCTGCGCTCACTACGTTGCTCCCTCCATGGCCTTTGCCAGCTTCGCCATTCCTCGGGCCGCGTGCGATTTCACCGCACCGGCGGAGATGTTCATCGTATCCGCGATCTCGGCTTCCTTGAGATCCAGCCAGTATCTGAGGACCAGCACTTGACGCTGCCGAGCGGTCAGCGACCGGAGCGCCGCGACGAGGGTTTGTTGATCGTCATTGAGCAGAGCCTGTTGTTCGGCCGAGTGGATCAGGCTGTCCGGTTCGTAGTAAGTGTGCCGACGCATCAGCCGTATCCGGCGTATGCGCATCCGGGTCAGATTGCAGACGATGGACCGCAGATATGCGGCGGCGGCATCGGGTGTTTTCAGTTTCGCCCAGCGACAGTGAAGCTGGTAGAAGGCCTCGGAGACGACGTCCTCCGCATCCTGGTCCGCGCCGAGCAGGATGGCCAGTCTCAGTAGCCGGGCGTAGTGCTGGTCGAAGAGGTGGGCGATTGCCACCTCGCGGTCGGCGTCACGCAGATCAAGCGCGGCCTCGACTCCCTCATCGGGTGTGTCTTCCTCGATGGGGAGAGGTGGTTTGTCGTGGGGCTGGGGATTGGGCGAGGACATGCCGGAAACGGCTGGCCGGTGTGTGCGGACACGTGGTGGCGGGAGCAGGTTCACGGGGCGGGACCCTCACTCAGTCGACGATAAAGGTGTAGTTCGAGCCGCGACGTTCCCATGCGGCACCAGTGGTGGTGCAGTCCGTTCCGCGTGGGGCCCCGAGACGGTCGAGGACAGGTGTGAGTGCTGCTGCGATGACGAGGTTGAGCACAAGGGCGGTTACAGCGACGTAGACGGGGGCGTGTGCACGGCCAATTCCGACGTCGACGACGGAGGAGAAGCCGTGCAGGCCGAGAAGACCGGTACCGGCGGCCATGCCTGCTGCCCAACCGATGAACAGGGCGCGCTGGTGGAACCATCGAGTGAAGAGTGACACCACGATCGTCGGGAAGATCTGGAGAATCCAGACGCCGCCCAACAGGTGCAGATTGATGGCATCTTGGGGTTTCATCAGCAGGGCGAAGGCCACCGCGCCCGCCATCATGGCGAGTGCGGTGCCCCGGGCAAGGCGGACCTCGTGTTTGGGGGTAGCGGTGGGATTGAGGTACTCGCTGTAGATGTTGCGTACGAGCAGCATCGACATGCTCATCGCCATGACGACCGCAGGCAGCAGACCTCCCACGGCGAGGGCTCCGAAGAGCAGGCCGGAGAGCCAGTCCGGGGCCAGATTCCGGATCAATGCCGGCACGGCCAGCTCACCGTGTCCCGCCGGGGCTCGCACACCGACGGCGAGCGCGGCGATCCCGAGGAAGGCCGAGAGCCCCAGCGTCATGCTCCAGGCCGGAAGAAAGTTGGTCGCGGCACGCAGTGTGTGCTTCGACCGGCTGGCCATGGAGACCATCAGGACCTGTGGATACATGAGTTGGGCCAGTGCCGACCCCAGAGCGAGCGTGGCGTATGCGGTGAAGTTCTGCTGTGGTACACCGAAGGTCTGGCCTGCGGTTCCGCTCCTGCGGGCGGCCATCTCGAACACTCGGCCCGGGGCGCCGATCTCGGTGACAACCAGAATGATCAGCACGGAGATGGCGATCCCGATCAGCACGGCCTTGAGGATTGACATCCGCACACACGCGCGCAGCCCTCCGGGATGGGTCACCAGGGCGAAGAACATGAAGAGCAGAGCCAGTACGCCGCAGCTCACCACTCCCTTCGGGGCGATTCCCATGGAGTGCAGCACGGCGGTCAGGCCCACGACCTGGAGCCCCAGGTAGGGCATGGTGGCCAAAATGCTGGTCAGGGCCGTAGCGAGGGCCAGCGGGTGCGAGCCGTGCCGGGCACGGACGTAGTCGCTCGCGGTGATCAGGTCATGCTTTGCGGCCACGTTCCGGAGGCGGGGGAGGAGGATCATGATCAGAGGCGAGAGCAGCGTTGTGTAAACGAGCGCATAGAGCGCGAGTCCGCCGGTGCCGAACATGAGCCCGGGGACGGCGATATAGGTGTACGACGTATAGACCGTGCCGCCTAACAGCAGACAGGTGGCGGCTGTGCTGAGACTTCGGCCTCCCAGTGCCCAGCGATCAGGGTGCGGCAGTTCGTCGCGTGGCGGACGACGGGCACCCGCCAGCGCCGCGCAGCAAATGACGAGCGTGAACCCTGTCCAGATCGACTGGTTGATGATGCCCCCCTCTTCCCATGGGGGCGAGGGAGCTGCAGCGTGACTGCATCGGTCGACCTTTCCGAATCGCTCGGCGCAGAGGTAATCACGCCCCCGTGAATTCCATCATGTGGAATGAATATTCCATCGAACGGCATGTTAGGTCGCACGAGATGGAGCGTCAAGAGTGGGTCGTGCGGGTGGGTGGGGGTGAAGTTCCACCCTCGTCCCGCCTCATTCCGGCACGGTGTCCGACTTGGTGATCTATGTCACTCCATGATCTTCGGCGGACTCGTAACCCTGTCGCACCTGCCGCGCAACCAACACTCGAAGCCGATGGCGGGAGCGCGACGAAGCGCAACTGCCGCTGTACGTCGTAGGAGTTCGCCGCGCGTCGCGCTGCGGCGGGCCGCCACGGCGCGCATTCCTACGTCGTTGATGCCGGCTACCGCCCTCCGTCCGTCATATGCGGTCCGTCAGGTGGGTGCGCCTTCGTATTCAGTCACGGCTGGGATGCCGGTCCCGATGACTCCGACAACATGAGTGGAAGGGGAGCGAGTCATACGCCTCCAACTGCTGAGTGGCAGCGCAGGCGCCACCCGGACGCCCCTCCGTCCTGGTGAGGGATGCGTCCGTGGCCGCGAAGGATGAACCGGACAGTGCAGCGCGCAGATCACCGAGGCGCAGCGCCTGGCGTGTGCTGCTCCTCGTGCCGTTCACCGCACCCGTACTGACGATCGCGCTGCCCAATGATCATCCAGGGCCTTCCGGCATCCCCCTCGTCTACACACTGCACTTCGCCTGCTGCCTGGTGAGCATGGCGGTCACCGCCCTGGTGCAGCACCTGGCCAAGGACGTCTGACGACCACTCAACTCCCGTTTAATGAAAGGTAGTTACTCATGGATCCGAAGAATTCCCCGGTGGCGAGGCCTCGACGCCGGGAAGGCCGTCGCGCACTGCGGATCGCAGTGTGGACCGCTGTGGTCCTCGCGGCGACGGCAGCCTGGGCAGTGCTTGCCCTGGCGCGCGGTGAGCAGATCAACGCCATCTGGCTGTTGGTCGCCGCGCTGTGCTCATACGCCGTCGCCTACCGGTTCTACGCACGCTGGATCGCTCGCCGGGTGCTGAGAACGGACGACACCCGGCCCACCCCGGCCGAACGCCTGGAGGACGGCGTCGACTTCGTGCCGACCGGGCGGAGTGTGCTGTTCGGTCACCACTTCGCGGCGATCGCGGGTGCCGGCCCTCTGGTGGGGCCGGTCCTGGCCGCACAGATGGGATACCTGCCTGGCGTGCTGTGGATCGTCGTCGGTGCAGTGTTCGCCGGAGCTGTGCAGGACATGGTCACGTTGTTCCTGTCGATGCGCCGTGACGGGCGCAGCCTCGGGCAGATGGCTCGTGACGAGATCGGCCCGGTGGGCGGTGTCGCTGCCATCCTTGCGGTGCTCGCCATCATGGTCATCCTGCTGGCGGTGCTCGCGCTGGTGGTCGTCAACGCCCTGGCGGGGTCTCCGTGGGGAACCTTCTCCCTCGCGATGACCGTGCCCATCGCGCTGTTCATGGGGTTCTGGCTGCGGGTGGTGCGGCCTGGCAGGGTGCTGGAGACCAGCGTGATCGGTGGCGTACTGCTGCTGCTCGCCGTGGCGGGCGGCAACTGGGTGGCCCAGTCGCCGTGGTTGGCCGATGCCTTCACGCTCGCTCCGACCACCCTGGTCTGGCTGCTGATCGGCTACGGATTCCTCGCGAGCGTACTGCCCGTGTGGATGCTCCTGGCTCCCCGGGACTACCTCTCCACCTTCATGAAGGTGGGCGTCATATCGCTGATGGCCGTCTCCATCATCGTCGCGCTGCCCGCCATGAAGTCGGACGCGATCAGCCCTTTCGCGGGCGCGGGTTCGGGGCCCGTCTTCTCGGGCAGCCTGTTCCCCTTCCTGTTCATCACCGTCGCCTGCGGCGCCCTCTCCGGATTCCACGCCCTGATCTCCTCGGGCACCACGCCCAAGCTGATCCAACGTGAGTCGCACGTCAGGTTCATCGGATACGGAGGCATGCTCACGGAGTCCTTCGTCGCCGTCATGGCCCTGATCGCCGCCTGCATCCTGGACCCGGGCCTCTACTACGCCGTCAACTCGCCGGCGGGGCTCCTCGGCGAGACCGCACAGTCAGCGGCACACGCCGTGCAGCAACTGGGATTCACGATCACGCCGGATGCGCTGCACCAAGCTGCGGCGGCAGTCGGCGAGGACTCGTTGGTGGCCCGCACCGGTGGTGCGCCGACCTTCGCGCTCGGCCTGTCTCACATCCTGTCCGAGGCGCTGGGCGGGGACGCTCTGCGTGCCTTCTGGTACCACTTCGCGATCATGTTTGAGGCCCTGTTCATCTTGACGACGGTCGATGCCGGCACCCGGGTGGGCCGGTTCATGCTTCAGGACGCACTGGGCAATGTGTGGCGGCCGATGCGCAACGTCAGCTGGAAGCCCGGAATTTGGCTGTGCAGCGCGCTTGTGGTGGCGGCATGGGGGTACTTTCTGCTGGCCGGCGTCACGGATCCGCTCGGCGGGATCAACCAGCTGTTTCCGCTGTTCGGCATCGCCAACCAGCTCCTGGCCGCCATCGCGTTGGCGTTGTGCACCACAGTGCTCATCAAGCAGGGACGGTGGCGCTGGGCCTGGGTCACCGGAGTGCCGTTGCTCTGCGACGTCGCCGTGACACTGACCGCGAGCTGGCAGAAGATATTCTCCGCCGATCCCAAAGTGGGATTCTTCGCCCAGCGGGAGCGGTACGCGGACGCCCTGGCTCAGGGAGAGTTGCTGGCGCCCGCCCACTCCGCCGACGACATGCGCCAGGTCGTCACCAACTCCACCGTCGACGGCACCCTCTCCGTCGTATTCGCCCTCCTGGTGGTCGTCGTGATGGCTGATGTCGTCCGCATCTGGACAAAGGCCCTGCGCTCGCCTGTCGCGCTGCCGACGTCAGAGTCCGCTCTGGGCTCTCACCCGCCGCTCGCGCATACCGAGCGTGTTCCGGAGGAGCGACCCGCTTGAGCATCGTCGGCGGCGTGCGGCGCCTGTGGGGAAAGGGCGTCCACTATCTGAGGGAAGTCTCGGGCCAGGCCGAGTTCCAGCGGCTGTGCCATGCGCATGAAGCCACCCATCCCGATGGAGGGAGCTTGTCGGCTAAGACCCGCAGGGCGCTCTGGCGCGCCCACTCAGAGCGAAGGGCGCACGAGACGAACCGCTGTTGCTGACGACCCGTATGGCAGTGATCCAGCTCACATGAAGTTCCTCGTATTGCAGGTAAACCGAACGTCACCCGCGGGCAACTCTGGTTATGAAGGACCCACCGCCGGTGGCGTCCGGCTGGCTTGGACGCGCGTTATTCCGACACCTCTGGTGAAAAATCAAAAATACTTGCCAGGGTGTGTCTGAACGCTGATAGGAATGCGGTAATGAACGTCCGGACGTACTGATCGGGAGCAGGGAATGCCTAGTTCAGTAGCGCCTCGCAGTGTTGCTGTAGAGGGTCCCTGCAATCGGACCCCTGAGATCTCGGAGGAGGCCCTGTGCAACCGGTACAAGTCCTGCGGATGGGACAAGGCCCGCCGGCGGAATTTGCGCACGGTGACGTCCTGAGTGCGCGGACCGCGTGGGCCTCCCAGGAGGTGCTCGCCGAGAAGTGCGCCCTGGAGCTGGTCAATAGGCGGGGCTACGATATGTAGGCGCGCACCCGGAAATCGGACTGCCTTAATTCAGTGCTCAGAGCTTCGCCGCTTCGACTTGCTTGCTGCGCTGATGTAGTGGCTGGTTTCCTGGCACTCGAAAACCAGGCGCACGCAGGTGCGCCGGCTGCAGATTTCCGTCGAATAATTCTTGACCCCGGTGATCGAATCACCTAGTTTTCCACCAGTGGATATCTGATTCCACATTCTGGGATTCAGCGAACCAATGCGAGTTCGCTCCATGGCAGCGAGACCACATGCGAGTACTCCTGCCCTCTCTCACCATGAGGAGTTCCTTCATGAGCGTCACCACGCATGTCGTCAGGTCGCTGACGAGCGAGATCGCCACCGAACTCACCACCGAGACGCTGCTCAAGCTGGCCAACCGGGAGATCGGCGCGATCCACGTCCGGGGGTACTACCCGGTCGACGTCGCCGGCGAAGTCGCGCAGAAGGCGATCAATCACCAGGCGCTCGGCAACTATCACAAGCAGCACACCAGCAGTGTGGGCCGGGTGTACATGCCGCACATCGACACCAAGTGGGATGCGGAGCTGTCGAAGAAGTACCACGATGCTGCGCTGCCGGCCATCGCGGACGTGCGCTCGATGTTCCACCCCTACCTGTCGCCGGTCGACCGGGTGCGCCTCGAACTGCAGGAGCTGTGGCCGGCGGGCGCAAACCTGATGCGGCTGCGTGAGCGCGCCTGCTTCGTCGGCGCCTTCCGGGTCTTCCAGCCCTCGACGTCGGAGTTCTATCCGCACAATGACGCGATCGACCAGGAGACCGACGCGCCTGAGATCGAGGGCATCCTGAACCAGCTGGTAGCCAACATCTACCTCCAGGTCCCGGATGAGGGCGGCAACCTGCAGCTGTGGCTGCGTGAGCCCACGGAGGACGAGACCAAGATCATTCTCGATGTCGAGGGGCTGGACCCGGCGTCCGTCGAGGCCCCGGTCCATGAGATTCACCCGGAGGCGGGCGACCTCATCATCTTCAGCCCTCGGATGCTGCACGCGGTGACCGTCGGTCATGGCAAGCACCGTGTCGGCGCAGCCGCGTTCATCGGCACCAAGGGTCCGCAGGAGCCGCTCGTGTACTGGAGCTGATCCCCACCCGGCGACTGCTCCCTTCTTACCGACAGCCAACAGGAAGAGGACTACGGCATGCTCCCGGCGCTGGTTCGCGCACACGCCACGACTCACCCGAACCGAACGGCCGTCGTCGTGGGTCAGGAACGACTGACCTACGCCGAACTTGACGACCAGGTGTCCAGGCTGATTCACCAGCTGCGTGACCGGGGCATAGGCCGTGGTTCTCTCGTTGGCATCCACCTCGACCGCACACCGGTGGCGGTGGTGGCCCTGCTGGCTGTCCTGGGAGCCGGTGCGGCCTACACCGTGATCGAGCCCAGCGCACCGGTGACGGAGGGCGCGGGCCGGCTTGCCACGGCAAGGCCTTGCCTCGTGCTCACCTCATGGCGTTACCGGGACGACTTGGTCCGCTGCGGGCTGAGCGTTCTGGACGTCCATGAGGAGGGCACGGGCAACGCCGGCCGGGTGCCACTCGCAGCTACGGAGGAGGGCGACACTGCGTACGTCCTCTACACCTCGGGTTCGACCGGCGTTCCCAAAGGCGTCATGGTCACCCACGCCAACGTCCGGCATTACACGGAATCGCTGCTCGCCCGGCTCGACATCACTGAGCGGCTCGGGTACGCACATGTGACGACGCTCGCGGCGGACCTCGGCAACACCTGTCTCTTTCTCGCGCTGTGGACCGGCGGCACCCTGTACCTCGTCGACGACGCCACTCGCCGAGACCCCATGGGGCTGCTGCGCTACCTGCAAGCCGAGCAGGTAGATGTGCTCAAGACGACGCCCTCGCACTGGAGCGTCCTCTTCCGGGCCTTCGGCCACGATGCGACAACCAGGCCCGAGATGCGCTTCCTGCTGCTCGGCGGCGAACTCATGGCGCTGCCGCTGGCCCGCCGGCAACTCGAGTCGGGTGTCGCGGGCACCCAGGTCAACCACAAAGGACCTACCGAGGCGGCGCGGGCCAGCGGCAAGCCGAGCGAGGACGG
>NZ_JBFAIP010000136.1:0-13770 GCF_040654775.1 Streptomyces sp. NPDC050636 | reverse complement strand
TCCTCCACACCTACAACCACCACCGCTGCCACACCGCACTGGACGGCAAGCCACCCATCAGCCGTGTGAACAACGCTCCAGGTCAATACAACTAGGGCCTGTCCGATGGGTCAGGGTCGGAAAGGCTCTAGGCCTTGAACCACCCGACCGGCCCTGAGGGGCGCTGTCCCGGCCGGCCGCCGCCCCTACGGCCCCACCCGCTCGACCCGTACCGCGCACACCTTGAACTCCGGCATCCGGGACGTCGGGTCCAGCGCCGGGTTGGTCAGGGTGTTGGCCCGTCCCTCGCCCGGCCAGTGGAACGGCATGAAGACCGTGTCCGGGCGGATCGCGCCGCTCACCCGGGCCGGGGCGACCGCGCGGCCCCGCCGGGAGACCACCGCGACCGGCTCCCCGTCCGCGACGCCCAGCTGCTCCGCCAACCGCGGATGGAGCTGTACGAACGGGCCCGGCTCGGCGGCGTTCAGCTCGGCGACCCGGCGGGTCTGCGCACCCGACTGGTACTGGGCCAGCACCCGGCCTGTCGTCAGTACCACCGGGTACGCGTCGTCCGTCTCCTCGGCCGCCGGCCGGTGCGTGACCGGTACGAACCGGGCCCGGCCGTCGGGCGTCGCGAAACGGTCCAGGAAGAGGCGCGGCGTGCCGGGGTGAACCGCGGGGGCGCCCCCCTCCGGGGCCCCCTCAGGACCCTCCGGACACGGCCAGAACACCCCGTCCTCCTCGGCGATCCGCCGGTACGTGATGCCCGAGTAGTCCGCGGGCCCGCCCGCCGACGCCCGGCGCAGCTCGTCGAAGACCTCCTCCGGCGCGGTCGGGAAGCCCTTCTCCCGGCCCAGGCGCGCCGCGAGCCCGCTGAGCACCTCCAGGTCCGTACGGACACCGGGCGGCGGGTCCAGCGCGCGGCGCCGCAGCAGCACCCGGCCCTCCAGGTTGGTCGTGGTCCCGGTCTCCTCCGCCCACTGGGCGACCGGCAGCACCACATCCGCAAGGGCGGCCGTCTCCGACAGCACCACATCGGCCACGGCCAGGAAGTCCAACGACCGGATGCGCTCCTCCACATGGGCGGCCCGCGGCGCCGACACGACCGGGTTGGAGCCCATCAGCAGCAGCGCGCGGATATCGCCGCCCAGCGCTTCCAGCAGCTCGTACGCGCTGCGGCCGGGCCCCGGCAGCGAGTCCGGGTCGACGTCCCACACCTCCGCCACATGCCGGCGCGCCGCCGGATCGTCGAGCTTGCGGTAGCCGGGCAGCTGGTCGGCCTTCTGGCCGTGTTCGCGACCGCCCTGGCCGTTGCCCTGGCCGGTCAGACAGCCGTAGCCGGACAGTTCCCGGCCCGCCCGGCCGGTCGCCAGGCACAGGTTGATCCATGCGCCTACGGTGTCGGTGCCCTTCGCCTGCTGTTCCGGCCCGCGCGCCGTCAGCACCATCGAGGACTCCGCGTCACAGAACAGCCCTACCGCTTCGCGGAGTTGGGGGACCGGAACGCCCGTGATGCGTTCGACCATTTCCGGCCAGTGCGCCATCGCCGCGGCCCGCGCCTCCTCCCAGCCGCTGGTCCGCGCCGCGATGAAGTCCTCGTCCGTACGGCCCTGCGCCACCACCAGGTGCAGCAGTCCGAGCGCCAGCGCCAGATCCGTGCCGGGGCGGGGCGCGAGATGCAGATCCGCCTGCTCGGCGGTGCGGGTGCGGCGCGGGTCGACGACGATCAGCTTGCCGCCGTTCTCCCGCAGCTCCGTGAGGTAGCGCAGCGCGGGCGGCATGGTCTCGGCCAGGTTGGAGCCGACCAGGATGACGCAGCCGGTCCTGGCCACATCGGCCAGCGGGAACGGCAGCCCTCGGTCCAGGCCGAACGCCCGGCCGTGCGCCGCCGCAGCCGAAGACATACAGAAGCGGCCGTTGTAGTCGATCTGCGAGGTGCCGAGCGCGACCCGGGCGAATTTGCCGAGGGTGTACGCCTTCTCGTTGGTCAGCCCGCCTCCGCCGAAGACGCCGACGGCGTCCCGGCCGTATGCCGCTCCGGTGCTCCGCAGGCCGTCCGCGACCCGGTCCAGGGCCACGTCCCAGGTGGCCGGCTCCAGAGCCCCGGTGGCGGCATCGCGCACCAGGGGAGTCGCCAGCCGCGCCCCGGGGGCCAGCAGCTCGGGGGCGGTACGGCCCTTGCCGCACAGCGCGCCCCGGTTCACCGGGAACGCGGTCCGCTCGACGACCTGCACCCCCGGCCCCGCAGGCCGCAAACCCATGCCACATTGGAGAGCGCAGTAGGGGCAGTGGGTGTCGACTGTCGCGGCGTTCATATCCGACAGCGTGGTACGGGCGTGTTACACGCACGGAACACGTCTGTTTCCGGCGCGCACCAGGTACCTCCCACCGGGCCGGCGGCCGGCGGAGGCCGGACGGCACATGGATTTCCCCGCGGGGAAACGGAACGGCAACGTCCGGCTGCCAGGCTCACGCCATGACGGAGTCGATATCGCACCAGCCCGCCCCGGCCGCCCCGATCGACCTCGCCCCGAGCGATGACCTGGCCCCGCGCGACCACAGTGACGACTGCGGGGGCCGTGGCGCCCGCGCCTCCGCCGCCGAGCCCCTGGGGACGGCGGACCTCGCCACCGAGATCACCGCCCAGCTGAGCACTCAGCTCAGCAAGGTCAGGCTGTACGGCTTCCGCCGCCCGGCCGCGCCTTGTCACGGCGCCCGCCCGGCCGCCTCCGTAAGGCACCGCGCCCAGGAGTCCCGTACGACGGACGGGCCGCGCCCCCTCCCCACGCTGGTCGCCGTCGCGCACGGCAGCCGCGATCCGCGCGCCGTGCACACCGTCAGCGCACTGCTCGACCGGATCCGCGCGTTCCGCCCCGACCTGCCCGTACGGCTCGGCCACATCGAGCTCAACCAGCCGCTGCTCGCCGACACCCTCGCCGGGCTGCGCGGCGAGGCCATCCTCGTACCGCTGCTTTTCGGCCGCGGCTACCACGTCACCCACGACCTGCCCGCCGCGCTCGCCGCCGCGCCCCACCTGACCGGCCGGACAGCCACGCCGCTCGGCCCGCACACCCTCCTGGTGGAGGCACTGCACGGCCGCCTCCTGGAGGCCGGGTTCGGCGACGACGCCGGGTTCGGCGACGAGCCCCGAACGCCCGCCGAGTACGCAGCGGCCACCGGCTCCCGGTCCCGCTCCGGCATCGGCCGCACCGCGGTGGTGCTGGCCGCCGCCGGCTCCCGGGCGGCGCGCTCCGCCGACGACATCGCGCGCACCGCGCAGCTGCTCTCGGCCCGCCTCGGCGGCATCCCCGTACTGCCCGCATTCGCCTCCGCGGCCACCCCGACCGTCGCCGACGCCGTCCGCATCCTGACCGCCCGCGGCCACGACCGGATCGCCGTCGCCTCCTGCTTCACCGCCCCCGGACGGTTCGCCTCCCAGTGCGCGGCCGACGCCCCCGGAATCGCCGCCGCGCCCCTCGGCGACCACCCCGCACTGGCCCGTCTCGTACTGCACCGCTACGACCAGGTGCTCTTTGCGCGTACCGCATCCGACCCGGACGGCACCAGGGCGGCTACCGTCGCTGTATGACGGGCACACCACCGAACACCGGCCAGGAAACGGGCGGCTCCGGCGCGCGCCCCCACGCCACAGCCACCCCCTTGGCCGACACCCGCGCCCCCGACACCGCCGGCTACACCACCGCCGACGCCGAGCGCTGGGTCCCCGAGCCCGACAAACGCCCAGGGCGCACCGCCTTCCAGCGCGACCGGGCCCGGGTCCTGCACTCCGCCGCACTGCGCCGCCTCGCCGGCAAGACCCAGGTCGTCACCCCCGGCACGCTCACCCACGCCTGGGACGCCAGCCCGCGCACCCGCCTGACCCACTCCCTGGAGTGCGCCCAGGTCGGCCGCGAGCTCGGCGCCGCCCTCGGCTGCGACCCGGACCTCGTCGAGACCGCCTGCCTGGCGCACGATCTCGGCCACCCGCCCTTCGGGCACAACGGCGAGCAGACGCTCAATCAGGTCGCCGCGCCCTGCGGTGGCTTCGAGGGCAACGCCCAGTCGCTGCGGTTGCTGGCCCGCCTGGAGCCGAAACGGTTCATTCCGGCCCCGGACGGCCGGACCGTCAGCGTCGGTCTGAACCTGACCCGCGCCGCCCTCGACGCCGCCACCAAATACCCGTGGCCGCGCGGCGCGCACCCCACCGACCCCGCGTCCCCGAAGTTCGGCGTGTACGAGGACGACCTGCCGGTCTTCTACTGGTTCCGCGAGGGCGCGCCCGCCGCGGCGCGGAGCTTCGAGGCGCAGGTCATGGACTGGTCCGACGATGTGGCGTACTCGGTGCACGACGTCGAGGACGGGCTGCACGCCGGACACCTCGACCCCAACCTGCTGCTCGCCGACGCCGAGCGCGCCGAGATCTTCGCGGTCGCCGGTGAGCGCTATGCGCCGGGCGCGGGCCCCGAGGAGCTGGCCGAGGCGCTGGACCGCCTCCTGGAGCAGGAGTGGTGGCCGCACGGCTACGACGGATCCGCGCTCGCCCAGGCCCGCCTCAAGGACGCCACCAGCCAGCTGATCGGCCGTTTCTGTCTGGCCGCCGAGGCCGCGACCCGGGCCGCCTACGGGGCCGGCCGGCTCACCCGCTACCGGGCGCAGCTGATGGTTCCGGCCGAAACACGGCTGGAATGCGCCGTTTTGAAAGCCGTCGCCGACCGGTACGTCATGCAGCGGCCCGACCAGGAAGCGCTGCGCGCCGACCAGCGTGTGGTGATCGCCGAACTGGCCGAGGCGTTGCTCGCGCGCGCCCCCGACGGCCTTGATCCGCAGTTCCGTTCGCTGTTCGACGCGGCCGCCGACGACACCGCCCGTATGCGAGCCGTCATCGACCAGATCGCGGCTCTCACGGACGTATCGGCCCGCTCCTTGCACGCCCGTCTCACCCGGCACTCTGGTCACGCGCGGGGCAACCGAGGGTGACCCTGGAGGGGAAGACCCCCTTCCCCCATCACCCTCTGTGCGGGACGCTCGAACGGGATTGTTTCGAACGGGGAACGACAAGGGCAACAACGGGGGCATGACACACGGGGGCACCGACCGGGGGACCAACCGGGGGCGTTCACGGACGCGGAAGCGGACGTACGGCACCGCAACGAGGAGGAAGCAAGTGGTCGACGCACACCAGACGTTCGTCATCGTCGGGGGTGGCCTGGCCGGGGCGAAGGCCGCCGAGACGCTCCGCTCGGAAGGCTTCACCGGCCGGGTGATCCTCATCTGTGACGAGCGCGACCACCCGTACGAGCGCCCCCCGTTGTCCAAGGGGTACCTGCTCGGCAAGGAGGAGCGGGACAGCGTCTTCGTCCACGAACCCGCCTGGTACGCCAAGGCGCAGATCGAGCTGCACCTAGGCCAGCCCGCCGTCCACCTGGACCCCGCGGCGAAGACCGTACGCCTCGGCGACGGCACCCTCATCGTCTACGACAAGCTGCTGCTGGCCACCGGCGCCGAGCCGCGCCGCCTGGACATCCCCGGCACCGGCCTGGCCGGTGTCCACCATCTGCGCCGCCTCGCGCACGCCGAACGGCTGCGCGGTGTGCTGTCCGCCCTCGGCCGCGACAACGGTCATCTCGTCATCGCCGGCGCCGGCTGGATCGGCCTCGAAGTCGCCGCCGCCGCCCGCTCGTACGGCGCCGAGGTGACCGTCATCGAGGCCGCGCCGACGCCGCTGCACCATGTCCTGGGCCCCGAACTGGGCGGACTCTTCACCGACCTGCACCGCGAACACGGCGTCCGCTTCCACTTCGGCGCCCGCTTCACCGAGATCGTCGGGCAGGACGGCATGGTGCTCGCGGTGCGCACCGACGACGGAGAGGAACACCTCGCCCACGACGTGCTCGCCGCGATCGGCGCCGCCCCGCGCACCGCCCTCGCCGAACAGGCGGGCCTGGCCCTGGTCGACCGCTTCGACGGCGGCGGCATCGCGGTGGACGCCTCGCTGCGCACCTCCGACCCGCACATCTACGCCGCCGGTGACGTGGCCGCCGCCGACCAGCCGTACCTGGACACCCGTCTGCGCGTCGAGCACTGGGCCAACGCCCTCAACGGCGGCCCGGCCGCCGCCCGCGCCATGCTCGGCCAGCAGGTCAGCTACGACCGCGTCCCGTACTTCTTCTCCGACCAGTACGACGTCGGCATGGAGTACTCCGGCTACGCCCCGCCCGGCGCCTACGACCAGGTCGTCTGCCGCGGCGACGTCGGCAAGCGGGAGTTCATCGCCTTCTGGCTCAGCGAGGGCCGGCTGCTCGCGGGCATGAACGTCAACGTCTGGGACGTCGCCGGGACCGTCCAGCAACTCATCCGCTCCGGGCGGCAGTTGGACGCCGACGCCCTGGCCGATCCGGAGGTACCGCTGGAGTCGCTGCTCCCGTAGCGTGACTGCATGACCCAGCGCCCCAACGGTCCCGCCAGCCCCAACAATCCCGTCGGCGGTGCCACGAGCGTCCCGGCCGTCACTCTCGACGACGTCCGGGACGCCGCCCGGCGGCTGGCGGGCGTGGCACACCGCACGCCCGTGCTGCGCTCCCGCACCCTCGACGCGCTGGTCGGCGCCGAGATCTTCCTCAAGTGCGAGAACTTCCAGCGCATCGGGGCGTTCAAATTCCGCGGCGCCTACAACGCCCTCTCGCGGCTGTCACCGGAGCAGCTGGCCCGTGGTGTCGTCGCGTACTCCTCCGGCAACCACGCCCAGGGGGTCGCGCTGGCCGCCCGGGAGCTGGGCAGCCGCGCCGTCATCGTGATGCCCGAGGACTCCCCGCAGTCCAAGATCGACGCCACCGCCGGATACGGCGCCGAGATCGTCTCGTACGACCGCTACACCGGCGACCGCACCGCCATCGGCCGGCAGCTCGCGGAGGAGCGTGGCCTGGCCCTGATCCCGCCCTACGACCACCCGCACATCATCGCCGGGCAGGGCACCGCCGCCCTGGAGCTGATCGAGGAGACCGGCCCGCTCGACGCGCTGCTGGCGGCGGTCGGCGGCGGGGGCCTGATGGCGGGCTCGGCCACCGCCGCCACCGCTCTGGTCCCCGGCATCCGCATGATCGGTGTGGAGCCGGAGGCGGGCGATGACACCTTGCGGTCGCTGGCCGCCGGCCACCGGGTGACCATCCCCGTCCCGCGCACCATCGCGGACGGCCAGGCCGTCGAATCGCCCGGCGAGCTGACCTTCGCCATCAACCGCAAGCTCCTCGACTCCGTCGTCCTGGTCAGCGACGACGAAATCCGCGCCGCGATGAAGCTGGCCTTCGAACGACTGAAGATCGTCACCGAACCGAGCGGCGCCAGCGCGCTGGCCGCCCTCCTGGCCGGGCGCGTCGACCCTTCCCCCGTGCCTGGACGGCCTGGGCGGTCCCCCCGCCCGCCCCGCATCGGCGTGATCATCTCCGGCGGCAACATCGGCCTGGACCGCTTCCTGGAACTGCTGGGCTGACCGCCGACGCCGGGCGTCGCCTCGCCCCCTCCGGGGGAGCGGGCGGGGGTGGATTCGGGCGTGAGGGGAGCCGCGGGCGTACGCGCGGCCGGGACTGTCCGACCCCGGCCGTAGAATTCACGCGTGGCAGGACGGATCAACGATGACGACGTGAAGGCGGTTCGGGACGCGGTCCCGATCGACGCCGTCGTGTCCGAATACCTCCAGCTCCGCAACGCCGGCGGCGGCAACCTCAAGGGCCTGTGCCCCTTCCACGACGAGAAGTCCCCGTCGTTCCATGTGAGCACCGCCAAGGGGCTGTACCACTGCTTCGGCTGCCAGGAGGGCGGCGACACCGTCGACTTCATCATGAAGATCGACCACCTCTCCTTCGCCGAGACCATCGAGCGGCTCGCCTCCCAGGCCGGCATCACCCTGCGCTACGAGGAGGGCGGCTACACCCCCGGCCGCCAGCAGGGCGAGCGCACCCGCCTGGTGGAGGCCCACAAGGCCGCCGCGCAGTTCTACGTCGAGCAGCTGGACGGCCCCGAGGCCGAGATCGCCCGCAAGTTCCTCGCCGGGCGCGGGTTCGAGCAGAGCGCCGCCCAGCACTTCGGCGTCGGCTACAGCCCGGCCGGCTGGGACCACCTCACCCGCTTCCTGCGCGGCCGCGGCTTCAGCGACAAGGAACTGATCCTCTCCGGCCTCTCCCAGGACGGCCGCCGCGGCCCCATCGACCGCTTCCGCGGCCGCCTGATGTGGCCGATCCGCGATATCTCCGGCGAGGTCGTCGGCTTCGGCGCCCGCAAGCTCCGCGACGACGACAACGGCCCCAAGTACCTCAACACCCCCGAGACCCCCATCTACCGCAAGTCCCAGGTCCTGTACGGCATCGACCTGGCCAAGAAGGAGATCGCCAAGACCAGCCGCGCCGTGGTCGTCGAGGGCTATACGGACGTCATGGCCTGCCATCTGGCCGGCGTCACCACCGCCATCGCCACCTGCGGCACGGCCTTCGGCGAGGGCCACATCAAGATCCTCCGCCGGCTCCTGATGGACAACGCCCGCTCCGAGGTCGTCTTCACCTTCGACGGCGACGCGGCCGGCCAGAAGGCCGCCCTGCGCGCCTTCGAGGACGACCAGAAGTTCGCCGCCGAGACCTCCATCGCGATCACTCCCGGCGGGATGGACCCCTGCGACCTGCGGCTCGCCAAAGGCGACGAGGCCGTCGCCGGACTCGTCGAGGCCCGCACCCCGCTCTTCGAGTTCGCGCTGCGCCATGTCGTCTCCCAGCACAACCTCGACACCACCGTCGGCCGCGCCGCCGCCCTGGACGAGGCGGCGCCCATCGTCGCCCACATCAAGAACAGCTCCATCCAGCACGAATCCGCCGTCCAGCTGGCCGGCATGCTCGGCATCCTGGACACCCAGTTCGTGGTCAAGCGCGTCTCCCAGCTCGCCCGCTGGGCCCGCGAGCGCGGCCGCGACGGCGGCGCTGCCGACGGCTCTGCCCAGGGCCGTCAGCAGCGCCGCGGCCCGGCCACCGCCGCCGTCCAGGAGCGCCCCGCGCCCGGGCAGCCACGACATGGGGGACCCGCCCTCAACCTCCGCAGCCCCGCCCACCGCGTCGAGCGGGAACTCCTCAAGCTCGCCCTCCAGCGCCCCGACCTGGTCTCCCCGGCCTTCGACGCCTACGGTGCGGACGAGTTCACCGCCCCGCCCTACGCCACCGTCCGCCAGTGCATCGAGGACGCCGGCGGCACCACCGCCGGCGCCACCGACAGCGGATACGTCGCCCGGGTCCGCGACGCCGCCCCCGACGACACCGTCCGCGCCATGGTCACCGAGCTCACCGTCGAGCCGCTGCACATCCGCCGTGAGCCCGACGAGGCCTACGCCGGCGTCCAGTTGGTCGCGGTCCGCCTCGCCGCCGTCAACCAGCGGGTATCCGAAATCCGCGGCACCCTCCAGCGCCTCGGCCCCAGCGCCGACCCCGAGCACCTCGCCGCCGTCCAGAACGAACTCTGGGTGCTCCAGCAGTACGGCCAGTCCCTGCGCGAACGCGGCTACGCGGCGCTTTAGAGCGCCCGAGGGGAATGGGGCGCACCACCCCTCCCCGCACCCCGCCGTAGCCGCCCGGTCACGGACCGGACTCAAAAAGTGGTCGCACGCCCCTCGTGGCGGGAGTGTGTCGTACCCCACACTGAGGAGCGGTGCCTGAGTCCTCGGAGCGCGGCGGGTCCGGTCGTACCGACCGTGCATCCCCCGCGGAACCGCTCGTGACGTACGGGACGGACAGCGGCTCGGCCGCAGCCGTTCCCGACCTTTCTGCCGCCTCAGCTGCGATCACCCTGGAGGTCGCCCCCGTGCAGACCCAGACCCTCCCCGACGCGCCGGCCCTCCCAGAGACGGCCTCGCCCGAGCCCGCCATCCGCGACCATGCCACGGCCCGTGCCGTCCCGCCGGAGCCCGTCGCGCAGTCGGTCACCGTGCCGCAGCAGGCCGAACCGCCCGCCGTCGAGACGCTCACCGAGGAGATCACCCTCCAGACGCCGGCCCGCCCCGAAACGGGCGGCCCGTCCTCCGATCTCTTCCGCCAGTATCTCCGCGAGATCGGCCGGATCCCGCTGCTGTCAGCCGCCGAGGAAGTCGAGCTCGCCCGCCGTGTCGAGGCCGGTCTCTTCGCCGAGGAAAAGCTCACCAGCACCCCCGACCTCGCCTCCCAACTCGCCGTTGATCTCGACAAGTTGGTGGTCCTCGGCCGGATGGCCAAGCGCCGTCTCATCGAAGCCAACCTGCGTCTGGTCGTCTCCGTCGCCAAGCGCTATGTCGGACGCGGTCTGACCATGCTCGACCTCGTCCAGGAGGGAAACCTCGGACTGATCCGCGCCGTCGAGAAATTCGACTACGCCCGCGGCTACAAGTTCTCCACCTATGCCACCTGGTGGATCCGCCAGGCGATGTCCCGCGCCCTCGCCGACCAGGCCAGGACCATCCGCGTCCCGGTCCACGTCGTCGAGCTGATCAACCGCGTGGTCCGCGTCCAGCGCCGGATGCTCCAGGAGCGGGGCTACGAACCGACCCCCCAGGAAGTCGCCACCCATCTCGACCTCACCGAGGAACGCGTCAGCGAGGTGCTGCGGCTCGCCCAGGAGCCGGTCTCCCTGCACGCACCCGTGGGTGAGGAGGAAGACGTCGCGCTCGGCGATCTCATCGAGGACGGCGACGCCGCCTCACCCGCCGAATCCGCCGCGTTCCTGCTGCTCCGCGAACACCTCGACGCGGTGCTGTCCACCCTCGGCGAGCGGGAACGCAAGGTCGTCCAGCTCCGCTACGGCCTGGCCGACGGCCGCCCCCGCACCCTCGAAGAGATCGGCCGCATCTTCGGCGTCACCCGCGAACGCATTCGCCAGATCGAGTCCAAGACCCTCAACAAGCTCCGCGATCACGCCTTCGCCGACCAGCTCCGGGGTTATCTGGACTGAGCCAGGGACGGGGCCCGCGCCCCGGCCCGTCACGCCTCCCGCTGGAACGCCCCCGGGTAGGCCTCGTCGCGCACCGTCACATACTGCTGGCGCACGGCCTGCCCGACCGGCAGTTCCTCGCCCGGCTCGAAGATCTGGCTCGCGGCCGCCGGCCACTGGGGCGGATCGACCCACGCGGATCCGCCGCCCGGCCCGGCGTCCGCGCCGGCGGCCGGGGTGAGCGTGCCGTGCGCGACGCCCAGCGCCCAGGCGGCCTGCCGTGCCGCGCCCAGCGCCGCGTACTCCGCGGGTTGCGGCACCACGACCTGCACCCCGAACAGCCCCGGCGCCGCCGTCTGCACCGCGCCCAGCTCCGCGGCCGCGCCCAGCAGGAACACCCGGCGCACCGCCACACCGCGCCCGCGCAGCACATCCAGCGCGTCCGCGAGCCCGCAGAGCATGCCTTCCACGGCCGCCCGCGCCAGATGCTCCGGCTTCATGCTCTCCCGCCGCATACCGTGCAACGACCCGGCGGTGTGCGGCAGATGCGGCGTCCGCTCGCCCTCCAGATACGGCAGCAGCACCATCCCGTACGCGCCGGGCGACGACTTCAGCGCCAGCGCGGACAGCCCCTCCAGATCCGTCCCGAGCATCTCGGCCGTACCGCGCAGCACCCGCACCGCATTGCTCGTGTGCACCACCGGCAGATGCCGGCCCGTCGCGTCCGCGAACGAGGTGATGGTGCCCGTCGGGTCGGCCAGCGCCTCGTGATGGATCCCGAAGACGGACCCCGAGGCACCCAGCGACACCACGGCGTCGCCCTCCCCGACGCCCAGCCCGAAGGCGGCCGCCATCGTCTCGCCCGTACCGGCGGAGATCAGCAGCCCCTCGGGGGTGAAGCCGGCCGTCCCCGAGGGCCCCAGCACCTCCGGAAGTCGCACCTGATGGCCCAGCGCCAGCTCCACCAGATCCGGCCGGTACGACTCGGTCGCCGCCGACCAGAACCCGGTCGCCGAGGCGCCGCCCCGGTCCGTCGTACGCCGCGCGGGCCGCCCCAGCAGCTGCCACGCCAGCCAGTCGTGCGGCTGCATGACCTCCGCGATCCGGGCCGCGTTCGCCGGCTCGGTACGCGCCAGCCAGCGCAGCTTCGTCACCAGGTGCGCCGCCTGCGGCACCGCACCGACGGCCTGCGCCCACGCGGTCCGTCCGCCCAGCGAGTCGATCAGATCCGCGGCCGCGCTCTGCCCCCGCTTGTCATTGCCGAGCAGCGCGGGCCGTACGAGATTGCCGTCGGCGTCCAGCGGCACCAGACCGTGCTGCTGCGCCGAGACGCCGATCGCCTGCACCCCTTCGAGCAGCCCGCCGCCGGCAGCCTCGCCGAGCGACATCAGCCACGCCTGTGGATCGGCCTCCGGCCCCTTCTCGACGGGGTGCGGCGCGTACCCCTGCCTGATGACGGCACCCGTGTCCGCATCGCAGACGACGATTCGTGTGCTCTCGGACGAACTGTCCAACCCGGCGACTTTCCCCATGGCCCCAGATGATGCCCCATGAGACGCATAAGGAGAGAGTCAGGGTTTGCCCGGAGACGGCGCGTCGTCGGACTCGGGCGGGCCGATCGGGCGCGGACCGGCCGGGCGGGCTCAGGTATTGCTGGTGCCCCAGTCGTCCTCATTGTTGGCGCGCTGCTCCCGCAGCGAGCGGACCCGGTCGCCGACGGAGTGCGGCAGCCGGTCGCCGACCTTGGCCGAAACCGCCCCGAACGCCTTCGTCGCGGCCTCGCGCCCGCTCAGCGAGACGGACTCGACGCTGTTGCGGACCGTGGGGTTCTGCGCGACCCGCTGGGCGCTCTTGCGCAGCTGCTCATACCGCTCCCGGCCGGCCCGCGTGCCGAGCACGTAGCCGATGGCCAGTCCCGCGATGAACGTGAGCCGGTAGCGCATGGCTCCACCTTCCCTCTCGTCGGTCTCGCTCGGTGCCGTGCGCCTACCCTCCGGGGCCGGAGATCACCTGACGTGACCTGAGGCGATACCGATTGGCGGAGCACCCCCCTGCTTGCGCTAATGTATGTGTCGCAGCGAGCGCACGCCGTCCGGAAGACCGGACAGCGATGCATTCGAGGCACACAGAGCAATCCCCTGTAGCTCAATTGGCAGAGCAGCCGGCTGTTAACCGGCAGGTTACTGGTTCGAGTCCAGTCGGGGGAGCTCAATCCCCTGTAGCTCAATTGGCAGAGCATTCGGCTGTTAACCGGAGGGTTACTGGTTCGAGTCCAGTCGGGGGAGCAGAAGGAACGAGGACCCCGGAAGGGGTCCTTTTTCTTGTGCCGTGGAACCGAACCCCCGGTGATCCAAGTCCTCTTGGACGTGCATCGTCGCGCGACGACGGTCCTCACGGGCAACAGATCGTATGAGCGGCTATGCTGCGGCAGACGGCGCGCACAAATGTGCGCGGCGCGCCGTGGAGGGGGCAGTAGCTCAGCCGGTTAGAGCAGCGGACTCATAATCCGTCGGCCGTGGGTTCGAGTCCCACCTGCCCCACCACAGCCTGGTAGCGCAGAAACGATCTGACCAGGCGGGAGAACGATCAAGGGCCGCCATGGACACCATGGCGGCCCTTCTTCCGGTCTCAGACCAAGATCGATCGGCTGACCGGGACGGATCGACCGACCGGGACGGATCGGCTCTAGATGATCGGTGGACGTCCGAGTCTCGTCATTCGCCAGACCGTGCGCCAGCGCATGGGCTTGCGTCGTCCGCAGGGGGTCCGGACTCCTTCGGCGAAGCCGCCTGCCCAGGCCCGCAGTCCTGCTGCGGACCGGTTCCGGGCGGCTGTGAGCAGTGCCCAGGTTCCGAGGTAGAG
>NZ_JBFAIP010000135.1:0-13850 GCF_040654775.1 Streptomyces sp. NPDC050636 | reverse complement strand
TTCGGTACCGCGCCGCGCGAGCTGACCCGGGCGATCACGCTGCGCCAGACCGTGGCAGCAGAAGACGGGCCCGGCCATGACCCATCGGACAGGCCCTACGCCGCTCCCGACCCGCACGGCCCCCGGGTCGCCGGGCACGACCTCTTCCGTGAAGAGGCCGGGCGCCGGCCGACCGCCGGGGCGTGCGGGTGCACTGGGTGGAGGACTTCTCCTGGGCGCATGTGGGCGGCGGCGAGGTGCACTGCGCGACCAATGCGCTGCGGGAGGTGCCCTGAGCGGGAGATGTCCTCGGTTACTTGTCGGCGGTCAGCTTCCCGGCCGCGCCCCAGCTGTCGGTGGGGACCTCCTGGATCCAGACCTGCACGGTCTCGGCGGGAATCCGGTACGCGTCGACGAAGGCGTCGGTGATCTGCTTGACCAGCTCCCGCTTGAGCTCGACGCTGCGCGGGCCCTGCTGCACGGTGACGATCGGCATGGTGAACTCCTTTGTCAGTGGCGGCCATTCGGATGTTTCCGGTGCCCGCCGGTGTGACATCAGTCCATCGCGAACGGGGCTCGTGACCAAGAAGCGGATCGCGCACGCAGCGATCGCGGATCGAGATCGGAGGTTCCGATCGGGTGCACGCTCCCGCCCCTCACGCAACGGCACCGTTCTCGCCCGTCGCCGCGCAGGCCCGCAGCAGCGCATCGAGCCCGGCGGGCGGGTCGGTGCGGTGCACGGCAAGGTACGTGGTCAGCTCCATGCCCGGATTGCGGAACGGCAGGAACGCCACCCTCGGGGTGCTCAGCCGGCTGGCGTGCGAGGCGTAGACGACGGTCCACAGCGGATCGGCCGGGCCGGCGGCACCGATCGCGGTCAAGGTGTTGTCCAGGGAGCCTGACTTGGGGCCGGGTACGGGTACGAACCCCGCGTCATGGCAGGCGGTGACGACCAGGTCGACCAGGGCACGGTTGTTGCGGCGTTCGGTCAACACCAGCGGTACGTCGGCGAGATCGGCCAGGGCGACGGCTCCCGGGGAGGAGGCGAGAGGATGCCGCGCCGGAACGGCCGCGACCAGCGGGTCCTGCCACAGCGGGACGAAACTCAGGCCGCCCGGCCCCGTACCGTCCGCCTCACCCCGGACGAACGCCGCGTCCAGTTCACGGGACGTGACCCGTTCGAAACGCTCCCGGGCGTGGGCGTCGACCAATTCCACGCCGATCTCCGGGGCGAGGCCGGCGAGCGCGTCCAGCACCCGGTCCAGGTGGCTGCCCAGGCCCGTACTCGTCCCCAGGCGGAGGGTCGTGGCGCGGGTGACGGCCAGCTCGGCGACCACGGCGCGGGCGCGTTCCTCGGCGGCGAGCAGCGCCCGCGCCTCGGGCAGAAACCGCTCGCCGACGGCCGTCAGCCGCACATGGCGCGCCGAACGGTCGAACAGCTCGGCCTGCAGCTCCCGTTCCAGCCGACGGACCTGCTGGCTCACCGCCGACTGGACGATGTGCAGCCGCTCGGCCGCCCGTCCGAAGTGCAGCTCCTGCGCGACCATGACGAAGTACCGCACCTGTCGCAGCTCCACGACCGCTCTCTCCTTCCCGGCCCCGGCAACGGACCGAACCGGACCTCGCCCCGCGAACCCGGCCCCGGCCCCGGCCTGCCGTTCCATCTCATTGCCGCGGCATCCGCCACCCCGACATCATCCCTCCATGATCGATGCCGCCGCACTCTCCGAGAAGCCGAGCTGTCCGGCGCACGGGTCCGGTCACATCGCCGCCGGAGGCGATCCATACCGGTTGCACCCGCTGCGCCGCAGTCCACTCAGTAGCTCTCCACTCAGTAGCTCTCCCCGCTCAGTGGATCTCGCCGCTCAGTAGCTCTCCCCGCTCAGTAGTTCTCCGCGGTGAACGGCAGCCACTCCGTCTCCAGCGCGGCGTCCAGGCGGCGTACCGCCCCCGGAGTGTGCTCGGTGACCAGACCGGCCTGTACGAGGTGCCGCAGCCGGGTGCCACCCAGGTAGCAGGCGCCCAACTCCCGTACGTCCAGGGAGATATCGGCCTCCTCGTCGGTCCGCGTCCAGGTCGCCGTACCACCCGCCGCCCAGATCGCCCCGGGCTCGGCCCCGTCGCCTCCGGCCGTCAGCCGGAACCGTCCCGCGTTGGCGGGAAGGGTCGTATCGCGCAGATCGAGGACCAGGTCGACCGGGGCCGCCCAGGAGCGGGCGGTCAGTGCGGCGCGGACGTCCACGAGCCGGACCCACAGACCGATTTCCTGCCGGGTGACCTGAACCTGGTCGCGGTCCGCGGCGAAGTGCAGGAGCGGGTCGTCGGCGGGGCGGGCCTGGACCCGTACGGTCGTCGTCAGGTCGATCGAGGCGAGGTACGACCACAGGGCAGCGGCGGCCGGCGCGGATTCGGCCTCCAGCTCATCGACCGTGACCGTACCGGGACTGGTCTCCCCCGGACCGTTCGCCCGGTAGAGGGCGTAGCCGGCCGGGGCTTCGCCGGGCGCCCCCAGTACCACCACGCGCGGAGCGCCGGAGCTGTTCGGCCCGTCGCTCTCGCGGGCGCCGTCGAGGTCCAGCACCTGCTTGCGCCACCACGCCGCGTCGCGGGTGAACCGCCCGGCGCGGTGGGCCAGGCTCGCGTCGAAGAGCGGCCCGAGGACGTCGGGTGCGTCGGCCGGGTCGATCAGCCGCAGCGGGCGGCGATCGGGGGTGATACGCAGCGCGAGCGGCCGGGCGGAGTCGATCTCGATGCGGTACACCTCGCTGGCCGGCGCGTAGCCGAAGCGGCCGTAGATGGCACTCTCGGACGCCCAGAGGCAGGACAGCGGCTGTCCGTCGGTGCCGCAGCGGCGCCATAGCTCGGCCATCATCGAGGTCAGTACGCCGCGACGGCGGTGGGTGGGCGCGACGGAGACGAAGTCCAGGGCTGCGCACGGGAGTTGGCCGCCCGGGATGGAGAGGGTGAGGGGGTGCGCGGCGGCCAGTCCGGCGAGCAGTTCGCTGTCGTAGGCCCCGATGCGGGCGCAGCGCCGCAGCAGTTCGCGATGGTTGTTGCGCCGTTTGTCGCCGGGGTTGAGGTGGAACGCGAGGTAGCTGAGGTCCAGGGCGTCGTCGAGCTGCGCCTCGGGGATATCCCGGATGTCGCCCCAGCCGTCCCCGATGTCCTGGCCGTCATCCCGGATGTCCCGCGTGTGCCGGGTGTCCCGGCAGTCCCTGGTCGTACGAGTATCCGCAGTCACCCGGGGACGCTAACCCGGGGCGCCGGGGCCGTCACCTCGTTTTCCCCGCCATGGCCGCCGCGACCGGCCCGCGAATGCCCCGCTGCTGCCGCACTACGACGCGTCCCGTGCCGCGCTCTTGGCGACCTGTCCGTACCGGATGTCGTACCGCGCATCCGGGGCGGTCATCCGCAGAACTCCGGCCGCCTCGTCCTCCACGGCGGCCCGCTCGGCGCGAGTGAGCGGGGCGAACGGTTCAACGGTCAACTGCGCGATCCCACCGGCCACTTGGACGACCCACAGCCCACGAATCGTGCCGTCCACGAGGAAGGACCGGTAGGCGACATTGCGGTCCCAGGTGCGCCCGTGCCACTCGGGCGCGATGATCCGGGAGCGGTCGGCGTGCGACAGCGCGACATTGTCGAACTCCGGCAGGAAACGGACCGGCGCCTCGGTGTCCGGGTCCGGCAGGGGCGCGTCCGGCAGATCGAAGAGCTCCACCCCGTGCTCGTCCCGGAAAGTACGCAGCCGCGGCCGCAAGGGATCGACCACCTCGCCCAGCCGGGTCAGCCCGCACCAGGTCTGCATGTCCTTGACGGACGCCGGTCCGAACGCGGCCAGATAGCGCAAGAGAACGGCGCCGAGCGCGCTTTGCGGCCCCTCATGGGGCTGCGGCTCCCGCTCGCGAGGCCCCGACTCCGACTCCGGCTCCCGCGCCAGCCAGGCATCAAGAGTGGTATGCGCGGCCTGTCCACTGCGGCCCCAGAGGGCGCGCGGGGTGACCTGCACCAGCGGCAGCAACTGGCGGGCTGCCATGGCGAGCGGCTGGCGGTCGCGCTCCGGCCACTCCTCCTGAAGACGCTCGCCCAGCTCCTTGAAGGTCAGCGGCCGCTCCTCGACGAGCGTACGAGCCACTGCGGCAAGCCGGTCCAGATCGACCCCGACCAGCTGTTTGCTGAAGTTGCCGCGCAGGGTGCGGTCGTGCACGGACTCGGTGAGCGACCGCAGCAGCCGGGCGTCCCGGGCGCTCACCAGGTGGATGGTGGAGCGCATCACCGAGATACGTACCGCCTGCCGGGTCTCCAGCAGGCCGGACAGCTCCTGCGGACGGAAACCGGCCAGCCGGGCGGCGAGCGCGTAGTACGGCGGGCGCGGCGACTGGGCCTGGAGCCCGAGCAGCCACTCCACCGCGTCGAATGCGGTCATCTCGCTGCGGCGGAGCAGGAGTTGACGTTCCAGGGTGGCTCGGCCGAGGGCGCGGGCGGTGAGTACAGGGGCGGGGCGCTGCGTCATGGCGACGACGGTACTTCCCCTTGCGGACAGTTATTGTCCGCAAGGGTGTTGGGGCTTCGGGGCGTCGGTCCTGACGCCGACGGACTGCTCCGGCTTGTGAGAAGCCACAAGGCCGTGAGCCCCGTCAAGCCACCGACCCTATTCTCCCCACCGGCCGCGTCCCGCCATGGTGGATCGGGGTGTGCGCCCCGGTGAGCGGTACGCCCGTGCCGCCGCGCCGGTTGGCGACGATTTCCGCTGCGATGGCCAAGGCGGTTTCCTCAGGGGTGCGCGCGCCCAGGTCGAGGCCGATCGGCGAGCGCAGGCGGTTCAGTTCGAGCTCGGTGAGGCCCACGTCGCGCAGGCGCTGAAGGCGGTCCAGGTGGGTGCGGCGGGAGCCCATCGCCCCTACGTACGCGAGGGGGAGTTTGAGGGCGCGTTCCAGGAGCGGGACGTCGAACTTGGCGTCGTGGGTGAGGACGCAGAGGACCGTGCGGGAGTCCAGGTCCTGGGAGTCCAGGTATCGGTGGGGCCAGTCGACGACGATGTCGTCGGCTTCGGGGAAGCGGGTCCGCGTGGCGAAGACGGGGCGGGCGTCGCAGACCGTGACGTGGTAGTTGAGGAACTTGCCGACCTTGACCAGGGCGGACGCGAAGTCGATGGCGCCGAAGACGATCATCCGGGGGGCGGGGACGGAGGATTCGACGAGGAGGACGACCGGCCGGCCGCACCGGGAGCCGTCCGCGCCGATCTCGATGGTGGTGGTGCGTCCGGCGTCCAGCAGTGCGCGGGTCTGCTCGATGGCCGTGTGGTCGAGGGCGGGGTGGCCGCCGAGGCTGCCGGTGTGGCTACCGTCTAGGCGGACGAGCAGGGCGCGGCCGAGGAGTTCGGCGGGGCCGTCGATGATCCGGGCGACCGCCGCCGCCTCCCCCTTGGCGGCTGCGGCCAGCGCGGCGGCGAGCGTGTCGGAGGTGCTGTCCACCGGTTCCCCCGCGGATCCGCTGTCGCGGGCGGATCCGGGGGCGCTCGTCCGTACCGGGGTGACGAGGATGTCGATGACGCCGCCGCAGGTCAGGCCGACGGCGAAGGCATCCTCGTCGCTGTAGCCGAAGCGCTCCAGGACCGGTTCACCGGTCTGCAGCGCCTCCTGGCACAGCTCGTACACCGCTCCCTCCACGCATCCTCCGGAGACCGACCCGATCGCCGTGCCGTCGGTGTCGACGGCGAGGGCGGCTCCGGGCTGGCGGGGCGCGCTCCCGTTGGTGGCCACCACGGTGGCCACCGCGAAGTCGCGTCCCTGCTCGACCCACCGGTTCAGCTCTTCGGCGATGTCCAGCATGTCGGTCTCCTTACGGATGGTGGAGCGGGCGGGCGGTTACTTGACTCCCATCAGCTGCTCGATCGGGTGCAGGGCGAAGAAGACGGCGAAGATGCCGGTGAGAACCCACATGAACACGCCGACGTCACGCCACTTGCCCTGCGCCGCCTTGATGGCGGTGTAGGCGATGACGCCCGCACCGACACCTGCGGTGATGGAGAAGGTGAAGGGCATCAGGCCGACGGTCAGGAAGACCGGGATGGCCACCGAGCGGTCCCGCCAGTCCACGTGGCTGGCGGCACTCATCATCATCGCGCCGATGACGACGAGGGCGGCGGAAGCCACCGCTCCCGGCACGATCTGCGTCACCGGGGTGAAGAACAGACACAGTGCGAAGAACGCACCCGTGACGACGCTGGACAGGCCCGTACGGGCGCCCTCGCCGACACCGGTCGCCGACTCGATGAAGACGGTCTGGCCGGAGGCGCCGGCGACACCGCCGACCGCACCGCCCGCACCGTCGACCAGCAGGGCCTTGCTCAGGCCGGGCATCCGGCCCTGGGAGTCGGTCAGCTTGGCCTCGGTGCCGACACCGATGATCGTGGCCATGGCGTCGAAGAAGCCGGCCAGCACCAGGGTGAAGACGAGCATGCCCACGCCCAGGGCGCCGATCTCCTGCCAGCCGCCGAACTCGACGTCGCCGAAGAGACTGAAGTCGGGGGTGGACACCGGGTTGCCGGGCAGCGCCGGGGCGGCGCCGCCCCAGTCCTTCACGTTCGTGACGCCGACGGCGTTGGCCACCACGGCGAGGACCGTGCCGACGGTGATGCCGATGAGGATCGCGCCGGGGACGTTCCGGGCCTGCAGCATGAAGATGAGCAGCAGGGTGATGGCGAAGAACAGTACGGGCCAGCCCTGGAGCGCTCCGTCGAGGCCCAGCGTGACCGGCGGACCGTGCTCCGGTCCCTTGCCGACGAAGCCGGCCTTGAACAGGCCGATCATGGCGACGAACATGCCGATGCCCATGGTGATGCCGTGCTTCAGCGGCAGCGGGATGGCGTTCATGATGAGCTCTCGGAGCCCGGTGAGCACCAGAAGCATGATCACTACGCCGTACATGACGCACAGACCCATGGCCTGCGGCCAGGTCAGGTCCTTGATCACCTGACCGGCCAGGGCCGCCGAGACGTTGAGTCCGGCCGCCAGAGCCAGCGGTACCTTGCCCACAAATCCCATCAGGAGGGTGGTGAAGGCGGCGGCGAATGCTGTCGCGGTGATGACTGCGGTCGGGCTCAGCGTGTGGCCGCTGGCGTCCGGCCCGCCCAGAAGAATGGGGTTCAGGAGGAGGATGTACGCCATCGCCATGAAGGTGGTGATGCCGCCGCGCACCTCGCGCGAGATCGTCGATCCTCTGTCGGTTATGTGGAAGTACCGGTCGAGCCAAGACCGGCCGGCGGGCTGACGCGTGCCCTCGCCTGCGTCTTCCGCCGTGATCTTCGGCTCTGTGGACTGCTGGGTCATGGTGCCTGACTCCCAAGGTTCAATGGGACACCCGCATCAAGTGCGAGATTTGGGATGGAACTTCGGCTGCACGACCCGGGGGACGGCCCGAGACGAACGTGGGTACTGCCAACGTGGTACGCCGGGCAGCGACTGCGGTGTTGCTACGTGGGCTCCGGGCGGTACGCGGAGGAGGACGGACAGGGACACCCCTAGTCACGCACCGCCCGGAGGTTCGGAGGTCCGGGGGTCGCCCCCCAGAGGGTTTCCGGGGTCGCCCCCGGAGTGTCGGGGGCTGGCCCCCAGGGATTCAGTTGTCAGCAGGGATTCGGTTGTGCGTTATGTGCCGGTGAGGTGCTCGGGGCGTACCGGCGTCTTGTTGAGCTCCAGCCCGGTCGCGTTCCGGATCGCCGCGAGGACGGCCGGAGTGGACGAGAGGGTGGGGGCCTCGCCGATGCCGCGCAGCCCGTACGGGGCGTTGTCGTCGGCGAGTTCGAGCACATCGACCGGGATGGTCGGCGTGTCGAGGATCGTGGGGATGAGGTAGTCCGTGAAGGAGGGGTTGCGCACCTTCGCGGTCTTCGGGTCGACGATGATCTCTTCCATGACCGCCACGCCCAGGCCCTGGGTGGTACCACCCTGGATCTGGCCGACGACGGAGAGTGGGTTGAGCGCCTTGCCGACGTCCTGGGCACAGGCCAGCTCGATGACCTTCACCAGGCCGAGCTCGGTGTCCACCTCGACGACCGCGCGGTGCGCGGCGAACGAGTACTGGACATGGCCGTTGCCCTGGCCGGTGACCGGGTCGAACGCCTCGGTGGGCCGGTGTCGGAACTCCAGCTCCAGGTCGACCGCCTCGCCCTCCAGGACGTCCGCCAGCTCGGCGAGGACCTCGCCGCCGTCGGTGACGACCTTGCCGCCTTCCAGCAGCAGCTCGGCGGTGGCCCACGCGGGGTGGTAGGTACCGAACTTGGCACGGCCGATCTCCAGGACCTTCTCGCGGACGGCCTCGCAGGTGTTCTTCACCGCGCCGCCGGTCATGTAGGTCTGCCGGGAGGCGGAGGTGGAGCCGGCCGAGCCGACCCGGGTGTCGGCCGGGTGGATGGTGACCTGCTGGACGCCCAGTTCCGTACGGGCGATCTGGGCGTGCACGGTGATGCCGCCCTGGCCGACCTCCGCCATCGCGGTGTGGACGGTGGCGACCGGCTCGCCGCCGATGACCTCCATGCGCACCCGGGCGGTGGAGTAGTCGTCGAAGCCCTCGGAGAAGCCGACGTTCTTGATGCCGACGGCGTAGCCGATACCGCGGACCACGCCCTCGCCGTGGGTGGTGTTGGACAGGCCGCCGGGCAGCGCGCGGACATCGGGGCCCTCACCGGCCGCCAGCCACTGCTGCTCCGGAGGAAGCGGCATCGCCTTGACCCGGCGCAGGATTTCGGCGACCGGGGCCGGGGAATCGACCGGCTGGCCGGTGGGCATGATCGTGCCCTGTTCCATGGCGTTGAGCTGCCGGAACTCGACCGGGTCCATGCCCAGCTTCTTGGCGAGCTTGTCCATCTGCGCCTCGTAGGCGAAGCACGCCTGGACCGCGCCGAAGCCGCGCATCGCGCCGCAGGGCGGGTTGTTGGAGTACAGCGCGAGGGCCTCGATCTCGACGTCGTCGACGACGTACGGGCCGACCGAGAGGGACGAGGCGTTGCCGACGACGGCCGGGGAGGCGGAGGCGTAGGCGCCGCCGTCCAGCACGATGCGGCACTTCAGGTGCGTGAGCTTGCCGTCCTTGGTGGCGCCGTGCTCGTACCAGAGCTTCGCCGGGTGCCGGTGGACGTGCCCGAAGAAGGACTCGAACCGGTCGTAGACGATCTTGACGGGCTTGCCGGTGCGCAGCGCCAGGAGGCAGGCGTGGATCTGCATCGACAGGTCCTCGCGGCCGCCGAACGCACCGCCGACGCCGGAGAGCGTCATCCGCACCTTCTCCTCGGGCAGGCCGAGGACCGGGGCGATCTGGCGGAGGTCGGAGTGCAACCACTGGGTGGCGACGTACAGGTCGACGCCGCCGTCCTCACCGGGCACCGCGAGGCCGGACTCCGGGCCGAGGAAGGCCTGGTCCTGCATGCCGAAGACATACTCGCCGGAGACGATGACATCGGCCTTCTTGGCGGCCTCGTCGGCGTTGCCGCGGATGATCGGCTGGCGGTGCACGATGTTCGGGTGCGGTACGTGACCCGCGTGGTGGTCGGCGCGGCCCTCGTGGATCAGCGGCGCGCCCTCGGCGGTCGCCGAGGCCTCGTCGGTGACGACCGGCAGCTCGACGTACTCGATCTTGATCTTGGCGGCCGCGCGGCGGGCGGTCTCCGGGTGGTCGGCGGCGACCAGGGCCACCGGCTCGCCGTGGTGGCGGACCTTGCCGTGTGCGAGAACCGGCGTGTCCTGGATCTCCAGGCCGTAGTTCTTCACGTCGGTGGGCAGGTCGTCGTAGGTGAGGACGGCGTAGACACCGGAGGTCGCCAGCGCCTCGGACGTGTCGATCGACTTGATCTCGGCGTGCGCGACGGTGGAGCGGAGCGTGAAGCCCCACAGCATGTCCTCGTGCCACATGTCCGAGGAGTACGCGAACTCGCCGGTCACCTTGAGGGTGCCGTCGGGCCGCAGCGTCGACTCCCCGATACCCGCCTTGGTCTTGCCGCCCTGCACACCCTGCGTGATCTTGGTGGGTGTGCGACCTGCGGCGCCGACCGCGAATGTTGCGTCGCCCATGGTGGTCAGACCCCCTGTCCGGCGGTCCGGTTCTCGCCGCGGGCGGCCGCCAGCCGCACCGCGTCGAGGATCGTCTCGTAGCCCGTGCAGCGGCACAGGTTGCCCGACAGCGCCTCACGGATGTCGGCGTCCGACGGGGAGTCGTTGCGCTCCAGCAGTTCGTCGGCGGCGACCAGCAGGCCCGGGGTGCAGAAACCGCACTGGACCGCGCCGGCGTCGATGAACGCCTGCTGGATCGGCGAAAGCGTCGCATGCGGGAGGGTGCCCTGCTCACCGGTCTGGCTGTCGGCGGAGGCGGCCGGCTTGGCCTGCCACCGCCTGGCCTGGTCCACGCTCGTACCGCAGGCGCCGGTGCCACAACCGCCGTGCTCGGCGCGCTGCTTGGCGTAGTCCGCCAGGCCCTCGACGGTGACCACGTCGCGGCCCTCGACCTGACCGGCGGCAACCAGACACGAACAGACCGGCACGCCGTCCAGACGGACCGTGCAGGAACCGCATTCGCCCTGCTCACAGGCGTTCTTGGAGCCCGGCAGGCCCATCCGCTCACGGAGGACGTACAGCAGGCTCTCGCCTTCCCAGACGTCGTCGGCCTGCTGCTCGCGGCCGTTGACGGTGAAGTTCACGCGCACTGTGTGCTCCTCTCGTTGCCGCGGTAGGACTCCCAGGTCCAGCCAAGGGTGCGGCGCGCCATGATGCCGACCGCGTGGCGGCGGTACTTGGCGCTGCCGCGCACATCGTCGATCGGGTTGCAGGCGCCGGACGCGAGCTGCGCGAACTGCTTCGCGACGGACGGCGGGACGGGGGCGCCGGACTCCCAGAAGCCGCCGTCCTCCAGCGCCGCGGCGAGGAAGTCCTCGGCCTCACGGGCCCGTACGGGGGTGGGCGCGGCGGAGCCGATGCCGGTCCGTACGGTCCGGGTCTCGGGGTGCAGCGCGATACCGAAGGCGCACACCGCGATCACCATGGCGTTGCGGGTGCCGACCTTGGAGAACTGCTGCGGGCCGTCGGCGATGGGCAGATGCACCGCGCGGATGAGCTCGTCGGGCTCCATCGCGTTGCGCTTGACGCCCACGTAGAACTCATCGATCGGGATCATTCGGACGCCCCCGCGCACCGACTCGACCTCGACCTCACCGCCGGAGGCGAGCAGCGCGGGGTGCGCGTCACCGGCCGGGGAGGCGGTGCCGAGGTTGCCGCCGACGCCGCCGCGGTTGCGGATCTGCGGGGACGCCACGGTGTGCGAGGCCAGCGCCAGACCCGGCAGCTCGGTCCGCAGGTTCTCCATGATGTTCGTGTAGGACACGGAGGCACCCAGGCGTACGGTCTTCTCCCCGACCTCCCACTCGCCGAGGTCACCGATACGGTTCAGGTCGAGCAGGTATTCGGGGCGGCGGTGGTCGAAATTGATCTCGACCATCACATCCGTGCCGCCCGCGATGGGCACAGCGGTGGGGTGCTCGGCCTTAGCGGCGAGTGCCTCCTCCCAGCTGGCGGGGCGAAGGAAGTCCATGGGTGGCCTCTTCTACGAATCGGTCGCTCGCTGCTCATGGTGAGGACCTTCGGCCCTCGTCGCCATCGAGCTGTTCATGTCTTGTTAACGAGCTTGGGCTTAGTGAACGCGCCCGCAGCCCACCCGGTGCAGTCACGGAAACCATGAAGCGGTTGGCTGGCCAAGGGGCCCGTCTTGTAGATTCGAACGAAAGACGAGGCTCCGAAACCTCGCGGCATTCCACCGGCAACACCAGACAGCAAAGATCGGCGGGCGAGGACATGCGGCTCCGCGCACTCCTGGAAACGAACACCCTCGGCCTGCGGCTTCTCGGGGGCGAGGAAGAGCTGGACCGCACGGTACGCGGCGTGATGACCACGGATCTGCGTGATCCCAGCCGGTATCTGTCCGGCGGCGAGCTGGTACTGACCGGCCTCGCCTGGCGGCGCGAGCCGGACGACTCCGAGCGGTTCGTCCGCATCCTGGCCGGCGCCGGCGTCGCCGGGCTCGCGGCGGGCGAGGCGGAGCTGGGCGCCATCCCGGACGACCTGGTGCAGGCCTGCGCCCGGCACCGGCTGCCGCTGTTCTCGGTCGTCGAGGACGTCTCGTTCGCCTCCATCACCGAACATGTCGTCCGCCAGGTCTCCAGCGAACGGGCCGGTGATCTGGCCGCCGTGGTGGACCGGCACCGGCGGCTGATGACGTCGGGCCCGGCGGGCGGCGGCCCCGAGGTGGTCCTGGACCTGCTCGGCTCCGACCTGGACCTGCGGGCCTGGGTGCTGTCCCCCACCGGACGGCAGATCGCCGGTTCGACGCTGGCGGACTCCGGGCCCGAGCTGCCCGGCGAGCTGGCCGCCCGGCTCGCGGGCGAGCATCTGGCCGCCTCCCGCACCGGCCGCCGCGGCCCGCACCGCGTCACCCTCGGCAATGCCACCTACTCACTGTTCCCGATCCGCTACGACGGCCGCGATCTGCGCGAGACGCTGCTCTCGGACTGGCTGCTGGCCGTCGAGGCGGACGCCGGGGACTGGTCCGCGGAGCGCCTCGACCTGCTGACCGGCGTCACCCAGCTGATCGCCGTGGAACGCGACCGGCGCGATGCGGCGCGTACGGTCCGCCGGCGGCTCGCCCAAGAGGTGCTGGAGCTCGTCCAGACCGGCGCGCCGCCCGCCGAGATCGCGGCCCGTCTGCGGGTGGCGGCCCCGGTGCTGCTGCCCGGTCTCGGCACCGCCCCGCACTGGCAGATCGTGGTGGCCCGGGTCGAGTGGGAGGGCGGCGACCTCCCCGGCGGCCCGGTGGCACAGGCCCTGCTGGAGGAGGTGCTGGTCGACCCCGGCACGTTCGGCCCGGAGCCGTCCGACCGCATCGCCGTGGCGCACACGGGCGACGAGGCGGTGGCGCTGGTGCCGCTGCCCGCCGTCCCGGACGAGTCCGGTGAGACCTCGGTGGCCGGTCTGCACGCCGACGCTCTGCTCACCGGCATCCAGGACCCGCTCAGCCGCGGCCTGGACGGCGACGGCCGGCTGACGGTCGGCGTCAGCGCCTCCGTGCATTCGGCGGAGGGGCTGCGCGGCGCCCTGGAGGAGGCCCGGCACGCCCGACGGGTCGCCGCCGCCCGCCCCGGCCGGGTCTGCGCGGCCGGCCACGAGGAGCTCGCCTCGCACGTCCTCCTCCTGCCCTTCGTCCCGGACGACGTCCGCCGGGCCTTCACCGCCCGTCTCCTGGACCCGCTGCGCGACTACGACCGCAGGCACCGCGCCGAGCTGATCCCCACCCTGGAGGCGTTCCTGGACTGCGACGGGTCCTGGACCCGCTGCGCCACCCGCCTCCACCTGCATGTGAACACGCTCCGCTACCGCGTGGGACGCATCGAGCAGCTCACCGGCCGCGATCTGTCCCGCCTGGAGGACAAGCTCGATTTCTTCCTCGCGCTCCGAATGAGCTGAGGGGCAGCTGTTGGATCCCTCCAACGGCACAGGTCAGGTCTTGTGGCCGGGGAGGGAACAAGCTGCTGCGCAGGTCGTTGGCTGACGCCATTGGCCAGCACCTTGGCCAGTGCCTTGGCCAGTACCTTGGGCCAGCACCTTGGCCCGGGCGCCTTGGCAGCGCCTTGGTCAGTGCCTTCGGCCAGCGTCTTGGCCTGGCGCCTTGGCCAGCGTCTTGGCCCGGCGCCCTGGCCAGCGCCTTTGACCGATCCTTGCAGCGGGTAGGCATAGGTCTGGGGCCTGGTGGGCCCGTACGGGATGTCCCGTACGGGCCCCCCCCGCCCCAACCCCAATAAGCCCCACCAGCACGCCACCACTCACAGGGGGCCC
>NZ_JBFAIP010000134.1:0-13865 GCF_040654775.1 Streptomyces sp. NPDC050636 | reverse complement strand
GAAGGCTTCGCGTCCGCGTCCTCCTTCGCCTTGTCCGGACCGCACGCGCACGCCACCACCGCCACACAGGCCGATACCGCCACGCTCATCATCGTCCGCGCTTTCATTCGGTCCCCTCACCACCAGCCGACAACACCTCAAAAGGTCACGCAGGATCCGGGGCAATGGTTCCCGAGCCGGTCCAGGCGGACACCGGCCAGCAAGCTCCACCTGAGCGCGGACGGCCGCACAGATGGCCGGGGCCGGCTTCCGCTGTCCCTGCCGGACATCTGCCGGACATCTGCCAGGCAAACGATGCACAGCGGATTCTCGGGGGGTCAGGCTGCGGACCCGTGGCGTGCACGGCTGCCGGCCAGGAGCGCCGCTCGGCGCACCGAGCTGGAGGAGGCAGCCAGCAACGGCATCCGGACGGCCGGGCTGGGAATACGTCCCTGGGCGTGCAGCACTCCCTTGATGACTGTCGGGTTCGGCTCGGCGAAGAGCGCAGCGGACAACCGGGCCAGCTCGGCTCCGAGCCTGCGGGCGGGTGCGGCGGAGCCACGGAGCCACAACGAGATCAGTTCGGTGTAGTCGGCGGTGCGGAGATTGGCCGAGGCGAGAATTCCGCCGTGTGCGCCCGCCGCGACGAGCGGTGATATGACGACGTCGTCGCCGCCGAGCACGGCGAAGCCGTGCGGTGGGTAGCCGAGCAACTCGACCGTGGTCGCGTCGATCGCACCGGTCGCGTGCTTGACCCCGACGACCTTTGGCAGGCGGCCGAGTGCCGCAAGCGTCTCGGCGCTGAGAGTCTGCCCGGTGCGGTAGGGGATGTCGTACACGATCAGCGGTATGCCGCCGTGGTCGGCCAGCGCGGTGAAATGCGCCAGTGCCCCCGCTTCACCGGGCCGGATGTAGGGCGGCACGGGAACCAGCGCCGCGGCTACGTCGCCGGTGGTCGCCAGCTCGCGCAGCGACTCGATGGCGGTGGCGGTGTCATTGGTGCCGACCCCGACGATCAGCGGGGCGCCGTGTCGTCGGCAGGCGGCGGAGCAGACTCGCACCACAGTCTGCTTCTCCTCCGCGGTCAAGGTGGCCGATTCCGCGGTGGTGCCGAGGGCAACGAGCCCGGAGGCGCCGGCCGACAGCGCCTCGTCGGCGAGTCGGGCCAGCGCATCGGGATCCAAGCGCAGGTCGTCGGTGAACGGAGTCACCAAGGGGACGTACAGGCCGGTGAAGATCGGATCGGGATTCATGGTCCAACCCTTGCTCACACTGATCCTGTAGGTCCATTTCCGATTTCTGCCGTGATGCCTAAGCTGAACTTATGCTCGATGTTCGTCGTCTCTACCTGCTTCGCGAGTTGGACCGGCGGGGCACGATCGCGGCCGTGGCCGAGGCACTGACCTTCACCGCATCAGCCGTCTCCCAGCAGCTGAGTGTGCTGGAACGCGAGGCGGGCGTGGCCTTGCTGGAACGCAGCGGCAGGCGTGTGATCCTCACGCCTGCCGGTCGGTCCCTCGTCGCACACGCCGACGCCGTGCTGGAACGCCTGGAGCTGGCGGTCGCCGAACTCGCCAGCGCACGGGAGGGCATCGGCGGGTCGCTGCGCATCGGGACCTTCCCCTCCGGTGGCACCATCGTGGCCGCCACGCTGGCCGAGCTGGCCCAACGGCATCCCGCGCTGGAACCGATGGTGCAAGAGATCGACTCGGCACGCGTCTCCGACGGCCTGCGAGCCGGCGAACTCGACGTGGCCCTTGTCCACGACTACGACTTCGTACCCGCGTCACCGGACACCACGGTGGACGAGGTGCCCCTGCTGGAGGAACCGATGTACCTCGCCACCAACACCGCGACCAAGACCACCGGCCGCGGCGACACGCTGGCAGAGCTGCTCGGCCCCTATGCCGAGGTCCCGTGGATCACCGCACGGGACGGCACGACCGGTCACGCGATGGCCGTGCGCGCCTGCCAGGCGGCCGGGTTCCAGCCGAGAATCCACCATCAGGTCAACGATTTCCGCACGGCACTGTCCCTGGCCGCCATCGGGCAAGGGGCCGGATTTGTGCCGAAAATGGCCACTGCACACACCCCCGCGGGTGTGGTGTTGACCAAGTTGCCGTTGTTCCGTCGATCGAAGGTCGCCTTCCGCGCGGGCGGAGGTACGCATCCGGCGATCGCCGCATTCGTGGCCGCGGCAAGAGCAGCAGTGGGCCAGATGTAATCCTTCGCCCCCGGCGTCGGCGTGGCCGAGGCCCCGTGCGCGGCAGCATGAACGCCTCGGTCGGGCAATGGCTGGGGACGGCGCGAATGCCCCCTCCCTGAAGGATCTCCAGCAGAGCCAGCACTCGGGCGGTCGAAGTGGTCACCGCAGGAAGTCTGCCTCAGATACCGGGCGGGTTCTGTCCGGTATCGGCCCTAGCGTTCGAGACGCCCCTCCCTACGGAACCCCTGGCAGGAAGCTCCTCATGAACTTCGTGATGAACTTCGTTATGAACTTTGTTTCGATCCGCGTGATCACCCACGATGTCGCTCGCCTCGTCGAGTTCTACGAACAGGTCACCGCCGTTTCGGCAACGTGGTCGACCTCTGACTTCGCCGAACTCGTGACGCCTTCGTGACGCTGGCGGTCGCCAGCGGCCGCACCGTGGCTCTGTTCGGCACCGACTCCGCCCAACCGGCCGCCACCCGCACGGTCATCACCGAATTCCGCGTCGCCGATGTCGACGCGGAATACGAGCGTCTGACGCCCCTCGGCTACGAGTTCGTGACGTTCGGTCGGCGATCGCTCAGGGGCCGGGTTGCGCCGGTTCGGTGCCGTCAGCGATGCGGTACAGGAGGGCCGTCATGGAGCGCCCGTCGGCAGCGGCCTCCGGAAGGAGCGGCTCCAGCCATACGCCCGGCCGTGACAAGATCCCCTTATGTCTACCAACATCTTCTTCGACATCACCATCGACGGCGACGCCGCGGGCCGGATCGTCTTCAAACTGTACGACGACGTCGTCCCCAAGACGGCGCAGAACTTCCGTGAGCTGGCCACCGGCCAGCACGGCTTCGGGTACGAGGGCTCGGGCTTCCACCGCGTCATCCCGGACTTCATGCTCCAGGGCGGAGACTTCACCCGTGGCGATGGCACCGGCGGCAAGAGCATCTACGGCGAGAAGTTCGCCGACGAGAACTTCAAGCTCAAGCACGACAAGCCGTTCCTCCTGTCCATGGCAAACTCCGGCAAGAACTCCAACGGCTCGCAGTTCTTCATCACCACGGTGCTCACGCCGTGGCTGGACGGCAAGCACGTAGTCTTCGGCGAGGTCGTCGAGGGCCAGGACCTGGTGACGAAGATCGAGTCCCTGGGCTCGCACTCCGGTGCCACCCGGGCAAAGATCGTCATCGCTACCTCGGGCGTCGTGGGCGAGTAACACCTCCATCCCGGGCGGCGGGGCCGGCTCGACGCAGGCTGTTCTGGCCGCGCACCCGCCCGCCCGGCCCGGTGTGCCTTGACGGGGGCTGGCACACCGCGCGGGGCGCCACGGCGGCCGGGGTGATCCGGAGGCCGTGTCGGCCAGGGGCCGGCAGGACGACTTGTGTCGCCGGATAGAGCAATGCTGAGCGCCAGAGTGGCCAACTGAAGGGTTCTGACCGCTCTCCCGCGAAGGCCCACCCTGACGCTGGCCTTGAGCGCTTTCGGCGACAGAGTCCCGCACGGCTCAGGTGGTTGCACAGTGCTGGCTGGCCTGGACGCGGGCCGTCTATCTGGCGTAGTCGTCATGAAAGCACGGTCAGAACCCCGCAATTGTCCAGTCTGAGCAGGCCAGTTGGCGGGCAAGTGCGACTTTTCGAGATGGATGACTTCTGGTCGAGGAACCTGACGGCTAGATTTCCGGCCGTCGGTGGCGAAGTGAGTAGGTCGTCGAGGGGGCTGCCGGTGGTGCCGTGATGCGGCATCTGGTTGCGGTCACCCGTCCTGACCGGGACGGTGTTCCTGTCGTGCCAGGGGGGTGGTGGCCCAGCCGTGTTCCAGCAGGGCGAACAGATCGCGCCAGGTCACGGGACGGGTCTTCGCTTGTGCGGGCGATGCTGGGGGCTTCCAGGGCGAAGCGTGCCAGGCCGGTGACGGCGGGGGTGTCCGGGGCAAGCCCGGTGGCATCGGCGAGGGTGGCGGCCAGTGTCTTCTCGTGGCGCGACCACATGCGCCGGGCGTAGCCCGCAGCGCGGGGGTGGATTCGACGAGGATGACGGTGGGGTCGTCGGTCCGCACGACGGTTCGGGTGTGCAGACCGGGCAGGCGGGGCCCGCCCGGTGCCGCAGTACCTGGCCACCCTTCGGTTCGAGGAGGGTGCCCGGCGCAGATGGGTATCTCTGTGACGGGCATGGGGCGTTCTCCTTCTCGGCGGGCTCGTTCGGGCCGGTTGCGCGGTTACGCGGTGGCGCGGGCGGCCGGGGCCACCCGGGCGAGCGCGGCGCGCAGCGCGGCGTTGAACCGGTCGGGGAGCTCCTGGTGTGGCATATGTCCGGCGCCGGCGATCACGCTGACCTCGGCGCCGGGCGTAAGGGCGGCGCAGGTCCTGGCCACCTCCAGGGGGATCGCGGTATCCAGCTCACCGTGGAGGTAGTGGATCGGCACCTGCAGCCCGGGCAGCGTCGGGCGCGGGTCGTAGCTGTCGGCGGTGGCCTGGTGCTCGTCGATGTAGACGCCGGAGTCCAGGATCTGGCGGGCCGTCCAGTCGATGAGCGCGGGCGCGGTGCCCGGCGCGTACCACCCCGGCACCCAGCCGGCGACCGTACCGGCCCGGTCGCGGCGCAGACCGGCCACGAGCTCCGCCTGAGCCTGAGTCTTCGTCGACGGCCAGTACCCCGGCGCGCCCACCGGAACCACGCCTGCGATCAACTCAGGTCGCTGCACCCCCAGTTCAGTGGCGAAGGACCCGCCGATCGACGAACCGATGACCACCGGCCGGTCCAGCCGCAGCACGCCGATCAGCGCCACCAGGTCGCTGACCACCCCGGCGGTGGTGTTGCCCCGGACAGGGCGGGCCGACTGCCCGCAGCCCCGCCAGTCGACGGTGACGACCCGGTGGTCCCGGGTGAAATCGGGCAGCTGGGCGCCCCAGGTCCGGCCGCTGGTGCCCCAGCCGTGCAGGAACAGCAGCGCCGGGCCGGTCCCCTCGTCCTCGTAGTGGAGCGTGGTGTCGTTGACGTGCAGGCTGGGCATGGGTCTCCTCTGCCTCGTGGGCCCTTGCGGGCCGCGCGGTTCGTGATGTCCCCAGCCAACCGCGATCACCTCCACCGGCCAATGAGCGATCCGCGCCTACACTGATCGCGAACGGTGATCAATGCTGGTCACGGGCGGACAGGGGAACCGGGGGCCATGGAGCTGCGTCAGCTGCGCTACTTCCTCACCGTGGCGGAGGAACTGCACTTCGGCCGTGCCGCCGAGCGGTTGCACATCGTGCAGTCCGCGGTCAGCCAGCAGCTCCGCCGGCTCGAACGCGAACTGGGTATCGAGCTGTTCGCCCGCTCCACCCGCGTCGTCCGGCTCACCGAAGCCGGCAACCGGCTCCTCCCGTACGCCAGGGAGATGCTCGCCCTCCAGGCACGCGCCCGGGAGGCCATCGACGAACTGCGCGCCGAACAGGCCGCGACGGTGCGCCTCGGCACCAGCTCCGGGCTGGGCGCCTGGCTGGACGCCATACTCACCGCGTTCACCCGACATACCGGCCACGCCCAGCTGGAACTCGTCACCACCAGTACCGAGGAACGTCTGGCGCAGGTGCGGGCCGGTGACCTGGACGCCGCACTGCTGCGCGGTGAACGGACCGACCCTGGGCTGGAGTTCCTGCCGCTGTGGCAGGACGCGCTGATGGCGGTGTTGCCCGCGGGCCACGAGCTTGCCGCGCGGGAGACCGTCGAACTGGCCCGGCTCGCGCAACTACGGCTGCGGCTCTCCCCCCGCTCCCGCAACCCCGCACTCCACGACCTGGTGATGAACTCCTGCCGGGCCGCCGGCTACACGCCCGTCCTGGGCCCGGAGTTCACCAACGACCAGGACACCCTCGCCGCCATCGGCTACGGCAAGCCGTCCTGGACGGTCTTCTACGCCCCGCACGCCGATCAGCTCCCCGTTCCCGGCGTGGTGTTCCGCCCCCTGAGCGACCCGGCGCCCGTCATGCAGACCTACCTTGCGGTGCGAAACGGTCCGCCCCGGGCCGCGCTGCGTGCCCTGATCGAAGCCTGCTACGAGGCAGTCGACGGGGCCCGGGCGTAGGGCCTGGCTCGCCGCTTGCCCGGGATCGCGCCCTCTACCTATCTGCCCAGATCGCCGCACGCTTCCGTCCCACCTCGAAAACCTTCCACGACCGTAAGAAAGCCCAGGTCAAGAGCCACAAGCAGGCAGTCCTCACCCTCGCTCGCCGCCGCCTCGATGTCCTTTGGGCTCTCATCCGGGATCAACGCCACTGGACTCCCGCAAGCGGGCACCATGGAAACCCGGGATCGCTTACGTCGGCGCCATGGGCTCCCGCCGCACCCACGAGGACCGCAACCGCCGCCTGCGCGAAGTGGGCGTCACCGGCCAGGAGTTGGCCCGCCTGCGCTCCCCGATCGGCCTCGACGTAGGCGCCCGTACGCCGGAGGAGACGGCCCTGTCCATCGCCTCGGAGAACGTGGCGAACCGGCGCGGCGGCAGCGGGGTCTCGCTGACCGACGCGCGCACCCCGGTCCACCACGACGGCGGGCAGGCGCCCGCGGGGCGGATCGGGTGGGTGGCCTGAGCGGCGCCCTGGGGCAACCAGGCCCTGGACGCCGCTCATGGGTCGGTCAGTCGTTGCGGGGGCAGACGTCCCAGAGCGCCGACTGGGTCGAGAGGTGGTTCTGGAGGTCGTCACCCATTGCGAGGCCCGCGATGACGTCGGGGTGAGGGCGGTATTTCACGTTGGTCCGTTCTTTGTTCTCCCGTACCTCGTCCTCCATCTTGCGATCGAGATCGTCCGCTTGTGCGGTGAGCTTGGTCCGTACGTCGGCCTCGGAGGCCTCCGAAGAAGCGGCCCGCAACGCCGATGACAACTTCCGGGTCTTTTCCGACAGTTCGTCGTACGTCCGCACCATGTCGGTGCCGGCGTAGGCATCCATGGCCTCGTACGCCGGTTCGCAGCCCGCGGGCATGCCGTTCGCGGTCGCCACCACGACCCCTGTGGTCGCTGCCACCACAACAGCACCGGCAGCCACGGAGGCACCCGTCTTGGTGCTGACAGTGGCGACGATCTTCCCGAAGAAACCGAGCGCCTTGCCACTCTCGACCACGGCCGCCCCGACCGCCGGGGCGAGCAGCACCGCGGCGGCCGCGGTAGTGCCTGTCTTGTCGCCGTCAAGGAGGTCACGGGTCAGCTTCTCGGCCAGGTCGTAGAACTTGACGTCCTTGCTCACCCCGCCCCGAGCGGCCGCCATCTGGCCCAACGCATAGATTTGCAGCGCCAGTTGACCGCGTCCCTCGGTCAGCGCCCGTGGCCCGGCGATCCGCACGAAGCGTGAGGCGAGCGCCCACTGCTCCTCGCGGACCAGCGCGCGGGCGACGGCCAGGAAGAGGTACGGGTCCGGCTCAGGGCCTGAGGGTCCGTCCTGCTTCCCGAGCGCCGCAAGCAGGCCCTCCGCCGCGGTGGTCGCCGCGGCCGGAGCCCACTCCTGGCTGTGGACGGCCGCGGCGGCGTCCTCGGTGATCCAGTACGTTCCGTCGAAGTGCTTGACCAGGCGCCGGTCGTACAACTCCGAAGCGGCGGTTCCGTCCTGTGGATCGCCGGTGACGGAAGCGATCCAGGCAGCAGGGAGCGCCGTGCCGAACGTCGCCAGCGCGAGCAGTACGCGACGCGCCGGCTCGCTCAGGGCGACGGCCAGGGCTTCCGCCTGGCGTCGTGGGCTCAGCTGCGCCGGATCGACGGGAGCCGGCTCGTCCCGCGGTTCGTCGGCCCCACGGGCGCGCCGCTCCCACTGGTCGGAACGCTTGATGAACAGGGCGTACTGGCAGATCCGTTGAGGCGCGCCGCCCGACTCGTGCCACACGTGGTCGAACTGCAGCTTCTGCAGCCCCGCCGGGCCGAGCGAGAGCCCCACTTCGGCGCTGAGCAGCTCGACGGCGGCGGTGCGGGACAAGGGACGGACGAGATGGGCCGCGTCGGTGTCGGGCAGCGTCGCGTGGGGGGACGTGAACAGGAACGTGCAGCCGGGGAAGGTCTCAAGGAGCCTCGTCAGAGCGCTCTGCGGCAATGCGCAGTCGACGACGGTGACGTGCGTACCGGAGAAGTCCGCGGCGGCCACGGCCGCACGCAGTTGCGTCTCGTCGATGGCCCGCAGGAAGTGCGTACCGAAGAACGCGCCGGCAAGCCGCCTGTACAGCGCCTGCAGCGAATCCTCCTCGTCCACCCCGGCTCGTGGGTACAGGACGTGGCCCCGACGCCCCTGGGCGGCAAGCTTCCGGTGCACCGCCGCGGCCACGGCCTTCTTCCCGACCCCCGGCTTCCCGTGCAGTTGCACGCTGGAGCCGCCGCCGAGCTGCGCGACCACGTCGTCCACCAGTGCGCCCCGGCCGAACAGCTTGCTGCGGCCCGCGGCGGGCAGCAGCGGTGGCTGGTGCGGGGTGAGGTCACGGAGGCTGGTGATCTCGACGAGGGCGTTCCCGTCGTAGATGACGTTGATGGTGTGGGAGCCGGTGGTGACGATGCCTTTTACGTCGCCGTGCACCACGACTTTTACGTCTCTTGCGTCGCCACCGTCGGCCGTGGGGTCAGAGCTCCTGACCGTCGGCTCGGCGGCGCTCGGTTCGCGCGTCGGGTACGGGGGGATCACCGGCTTCTCCGGCACCTTGCCGTCGCCCGTCACTGGCGCTGGATGTTCATCGCACCGTCTCCGGTCGAGACGATTCCTGAGACGTTCCCGCTCACCGCCACACTTCCGGCTCCGCTGCTCTGAGCGGGTCCGGGCGCGGGGAGCAGTGCGGCGATCTCGTCGACGAGCGCGGGGTCCGCGAGGGCTCGCCTGATCTGCAGGCGCAACGCGGCCAGCGCGTCCGGATCGTCGGGGTCGGCGGCGAGGTCCGTCACGGCCCCGTCGATCGCGGCCGGATCGGCAGCGCTGCCCCGAATGCGGGCGAGCAACCGCTGGCCGAGCCGCACGGTGGCTCCTGCCGCCTCGTCCTCGACCCGTCGCAGCACAGCAGCGCCGTACACGGCCACTGCCGCTCCCGCGGCCGGAACGATCTGACCGAGCATGACTTCGATGTTCGACACGTACACCCCCGTCTGATGACGCCTTCACTGAGTTCTGATTACACCTGCACTTGGTGAAATCGCCCTGGAATCAATGGTGTTCACCAGTACAGCCCCTGGCGCGCCATCGTGCCACCGAAACGCCCAACCACATCGAAGCCACCGCCAACGCGAAGAACGCACCGGGGAACGCGATGTTGCGGAAGACGCGCTCACAGACGTGTCCCCCTATGTGTGGGGCGGCGACAACATCAACGGGAAGTCCGGCGGAGGCTTCGACTGCTCCGGACGGACGTCGTACGCCGTCTATCAAGGCACCGGTCACAAGGTGAAGTTGCCGCGCACCTCACAGGGTCAGCGCCACCTCGGCACCTCCGTTGCGCGGGACGGGATGCAGCCGGGCGACGTCATCGTCGTCAACAAGGACGGCTGGGGACGCGTCGGGATCTACGCCGGTGAAAACCGCATGATCGACACACTCAGGCCGGGCAAATCCCGGCACACCCGGTCCGACACCGGCCGCCGCCCCGGCGCACGCTCGGGCCAGGGCGGCAGCAACGGTTCGATGAGCTCCCACAGTTCATCGTCCACGATCCACGGCCGCTTGCTCACACCTCACGAACAGCCGGAACACCGTCCACGTCACGGCTGGCCAGCGACACTCAACAAGATCGTCTTACGAGCTCTTGAGCATCAGTAGTCGGTGATGTAGTCGGTGATGTGGTCGGTGATGTACTCGCTGAAGACCGTGCCCGCCTCGGCGCCCTCTGCCCATGCCTCAACCGTGAACCTGCCAGCTGTCGAGCCCGCGATGAGGGGCCGTGAGGTGGTGGCCACGCCGTCCGAGCCACTGGTGACCTCCGTGAAACCGGAGCCGCCCTCGAAGGAGGCCGAATCATCCATGACCCTGAAGACGACCTTCGCCTTGCTCACGGGTGCGCCATGCTTGTCCTGCACCACGGTGCTGAGTGGTGTGGAGAACTTCTCGCCCGCTGCGGCGTGTTGCCCTGCGCCTGAGCGATACCCCAGGTGATCCGGTGCCCCGGTGGTTTCCTTGACCACAATGCCCTCGAATGGCGTGAAGACCTCCTCTTCCAGCCACTCGGCCGAGGCGTCCACCGGTCCGGGCTTCTTCGCCTCCAGCAGCGCACTCTCGGCGATGCCCATCTCTGCACCGGATTCGTGCACCGGTTTGGTGTCGGTTGTCTTGCCTCCGACGAAATATGCTTGATCGCCCTTGAGGACGAACTTGACGGTCGCTTTTCCGACCGGGGTTCCGTCGAGCTTGCTGGCCTTGACTCGAAGGGGATGCTTGAAGCGGGTGCCGACTGCCGTCTCCTGCCCCTGTCCCTCCTTCGGGGTGAGCCGGAACTTCGAGATGTGGAACATCTCCCCGGTTCCTTCAAGCCCGACCCACAACTGGGAGTTCGTATCCGTCGCGATCCCCGACGGCTTCGAGCCCTTGCCAGTGTTGATGCTGCCGGATGTGTGCGTGGCACCGGGGAGGACGCAGTCCACTACGGCGGCGGAGGGCATGGTGAACCAGAGCGAGCCGTCCGGCATCGCGAACAAGCGGTCGGGAACGGCGTCGGTGCGAACCGTCTGCTGAGACTTGTGGTCGAGATCGTACTTGATGAGGTATTCGCCGTTGGTCGCCACCCATAGGACCCGCTCCTCGGCGGTCTCAGTGATTGCGAGATGTCCGGGTGCCGCGGCACCGGCGAGGCGGACGGGAGTCTTGGAGAATTCGCCGCTCTTGGCGTCGAAAAGGACCACACAGCCCGAGCTGGGAGAGCTCAGCCAGTATTCCTGAGAAGTCTTCTTCGCGATGGCGAGTCCATGCACCGGGCTGGGGAGCCCGCCAGACGGGGAGAACGCGTCAGATGTGTGAATGTTGCCGTCCGCATCGATGAACATCAGCGAAGGCATGCCCGAGAGAGTCGCGACGATCCTTTCGGCGCCTGTCGAGTCGGAGCCGATCGCCATGGCGGGGCATGATGCCGCCCTGCCCCTACCGAAGTTCTCATAGTGGCCTTCACCACCGTCGGTGAGCGTGCACTTGACCACGCAGCCTTGACCGGATGCCAGCGCGTACATCCACACGGCCTGGTTCCAGGCGACGAGGGCTTCCGCGCTCCTGCCCGGGTCCGGTGAGGTGAAGACCTTGTTCTCGTGGGGTGCCTCGGTAGCGAACCTGCCGAACTGGGCATCCCTGGTGACGAACCAGATATGCCGGTCATGCGGGTTGTAGATGAGGGACGCGGGCTTGGCCGAGCCGGCCAGTGGATAGCGAGGACCGGTCGGTTCGCTACCGGCTGTGGATGGCATCGCTGGGCTCACCTTCTCCGGAGAGTTCACGATTCGTCCGCCTCAGTGCTCTTGCCCGGCTCAGACCGCACGCAGAGGGAGATGGTGGTGGGAGGCTCCGAGTCCCCGTGGCTGACCTTCAGCACCACTTGGTCCTCCTCTTGACCGGCCCGCAGAGCGGGGAGTGCGGCCTGGCCTCGGGCGTCCGTGGTCAGGAGAGTTTCTGTCGTTCCGTCACTGAACGTCGTACCACCGTCGGAGACCACATGACAGGTGAGCGGCACGCCGTGGATGGGGATGCCATTGCTGATGTACTGAACCACGCCAGACATTCCGGTGAGTTGTCCCGGTGCTGTTTCCCCTACCATCTGGGCAACGAACTGAGTTTTCCCGCTGAAGTTTTTAGGGTCATCGGGAATCGGATATTTGCCGATCGACATGTTGGTTGGATTGGTGTACCAGACCCATTTATTGCCGCTTCTGTCCAGGCATAGCCCCATGGCGTCGCCTCCGCTTGGCAGTTCCGGGCCCGGTAGCTCAGTAATGCTCTCATCCGTCCGGAAGCGCGAGATCCCATTACTGCACGCCACCCAGAGATTTCCATCCGTGGCCAGCATCATTTGGCGAGGCGTGCCGCCTCCGGAGATGTCTCGCTGCGTCCAGTTGCGGAGTTCTGTGTCGTACCGGCAGATCTGGTTCGGATTTTCAGCGCCTACCCATACCGCGTCCCCCTTGGGGCTGGCCACGATATGAACTGGTTTCTGACCGCTCCCCCCAGGGAGCGAGATGGGCTTCGGCTGGTCATCCTTGGCCGGGGCATACTTGTATACGCTGTTCGTTTTCCGCTCGTAGTTTCCTGTGGTGCTGACTTGGCCCGTCGCCCAATAGACGCACTCCTTGAGTGTTTTCGCGCCCTCCGGAGCGGTGACGGCCACGGACCATAGCCAGGTGTCGTAGACGGGGTTCTGCTTGGGGTCTGGAAACGGATACTTGCGTGCAGTGCTGGACTCGTCTTTCGGATCACAGTAGCCAACCAGGGTGTGCACGGGTTCGGCGAACATGATCCAATAGGCCCACACGGGAGCCGCTTGAGTGCCCGTATTGATCAGGAGCGGCGTGATGGTCTGAGCCCTGGCGTCATCGGCCAGCTTAAACTCATTGAGTCGCTTGTGGTTCACGATGTCGTATTCAATGACCGGGTCGTAGTCCTGCTCATGCGCGGGAGAGGCGAACCATACGACCTTCTTCCCGTCCGGCCGCTGCGGGTACGGGTCCGGAATAATTCCGGCAGAGAGGGGGCGGACATCGTTGGTGACTTTGAGTTGATTGGCAATGCTTTTCGGATGCACCTGGACGAGCATGCTGTTGTGGGTTGTCACCCAGAGGTAGCCGTCCGGCCCGACCGTGACGGAATGCGGTGTAACGGTACCCTTTCCGCTGCCGTCTTTGAGGAGAGGGTATTCTTCGGGGTTGCCGGTGTCCTGCATTTGAAAACCACTCCTTCGATGCGTTGCCCTATTTCGCCATTCGTGAGAGCTGGTCCGAGTGAAGCACCTTCCGGCCGAGAAAAATCGACAATCGAATGCTATCGATCCACCATTGGCATTGGGCAACAGGTAGTTGAGGGATTGGCTTGAATGAGCGATGATGAGCGGGTATTCAGGTATTTCTCTGGTGGCTGGTATTCGATGGCAGTGAAACGATTCCGCTGCACCTTCTTGGCTTCTGTGGCGGTATCTATTGCGCGTACTGCTGTGAATGTTGTGTCATAGCGATGGTCGCGGAGATTTATGGGTAGGCATGTTTAATAGCTCGGCCCGGGGCGATGAGCAGGCATCACAGCAACTGCACAGGCGCGGGCGCCGGCGAGTCACCGTCCAGCCGATACGTGGACGCGCGGCGAGGGCGGGGCGGACTCAGACTCCTGCCGTTGCATCGCGTTCCGGCCGGTGGTGGTGGGTGAGTGATGACCGGTTCGGCAAGTGGTTCAGTCTGGTTCGGGCTGCGGCCGTTCGTATGCGTCATGTCGGGTTGGAGGCCGGGCTACCGTTGATTGTCGGTGCAGGTGCAGGTGCAGGGCTGGAGTTCGGGGGCTGGTCCTAGTAGCCGGTCCCAGCCTGCGGCGCAGACCGCGCAGCGCCTGTCCGCGCCTCGTGCTGCCCCTTCGTTACGAGGGCTTCGGCACCGCGGTCAGCCCATGGTGGAACTTCATCCGCTGGGTCGTCGCGGGCGCCCGCCCCCCCCGCTAGGGTGCCCCGAGGGCCCCCGTCTGCCGGGGGGTCACGAAGTGGTGGGGGGTGGAGGCCGCGGGTGGCGAACACCGCC
>NZ_JBFAIP010000133.1:0-14016 GCF_040654775.1 Streptomyces sp. NPDC050636 | reverse complement strand
CCCGGGGCGCCCTTCGCCATATGGGGACGTACGGAGACGGCGTTGCACGGAGACGGCGTTCTCCGGGACGCGACGGAGGCGGCGGGCGGCGCGGGCCGCCTCGATGACGCTGGTGGGCATCGCGCTCGCGGCGCCCGCCATGACCGTCACCCTCAAGGCCAGTCAGGCCGCCCAGCCCGCGCCCGAGGCGTCCTACGACGGCCCGCCGTCGCTGCGCGACCAGTTGGCGCAGCTGCTGCCGGGCGGCCACGGTGGCGCCCATGCCCCCGAGGCCCCCCACGTCTTCATCGGGATGCTCGGGCTACTGCTGGTGGCCGCCTTCCCGTTCGTGCGTGCCGTGCCGCTGAAAGCGCGGATCGGCTGGTGCGGCCTGGCGGCGGGGGTCGCGGCCTCGTTCGTGTGGCGGCCGACGATCCTGCTGTGGCACGGCTTCGCGCTGCCCAACGGCAGCCCGTACCGCGCCGCCTTCGTCCTCAGCGCGATCTTCACGATGATCGCCTGGCTGGCGCTGGCGCACCGGCCGCGGACCGGCGAACTGGCCGCCGGGGCGGTGCTGGTCGCGGTCCTCGCCTGGTGCTGCCGCGGGCAGAGCTCGGTCGGCACCACCACCTGGATCCTGGTCCTCGGCGGCGGCGCCGTGTCACTCCTGGCGCTGGTGGCGCTGCGCCGCTGCCGCACGCGTTCCGGCACCCGTACCGGCGTACGGACCGCCGTCACCGCCGCGCTGATCTGCACCGTCCTGCTCGGCTCGGCGCTTGCGGCGCTGTCCGTGACGGCCGAGCGGGACACCATCGCGTGGTTCCGGCCGAAGACCACCCTCAGCGGGCCGGCACTGGCCGCCCGGAAAGAGCTGGCCGCCCGCGCCGACTGGCCCCGCTCGCGCACCGACCCGGGCCCGCACGAGTTCGCCAACAACGATCCGCTGCTGCTCGGCGGCGAGGGCGGCTCCTACTACAGCAGCTACCTGCCCGCGTCCACCGCCCGCACCCTGCACGGCCTGGGGGCGGGCTGGTATGTGAAAGGCCGTCACACGCTCAGCGTCGAGGACCCGGTGGGCCGCGCGATCATGGGTGTCAGCAGCTCACTGGTCCCGGTGGCGGGCCACGGCGACCGGTACGCCCTCCGCCCTTCGGATGCGGCCCCGCTGCTGACCGTGCGCAGCAAGCTGCCGCGGGCCGGTGGCGGCACGGTGTTCGCCCGTCAGGAGCGGGTGCTGGGCGCCCGTGTCTACGAGGTGCCGTCCCTGACGCCGACCGCCGGAGCCGCCCCGCTGCCCGGCCGCGACGGCTGGACGCTGCCCGCCGAGCGGCACCCGGCCACCGGCCACGCCAGCGCGGGAACCACCTTCACGGCCCGGTGCACCCCCGGCAGCACGGCCCTCTGGTACGCGCCCTGGTTCTCCGGCCGGATCAGCGGCCCGGCGGGCAGCACCTGGGGCGTCGGCCAGCGGGACATGACGGCCAATCCGGTACGGGTGCTGGGCACGGTGCCCGCCGACGGCACGGTGTCGGTGCGGTTCACGAGCCAGGAGCGGCAACACCTCCCCGTACATCCCCTCGGCTGTCTTTCCCCGCGCAAGCTGGCCGCGGCGGTGGCCGCGCTGCGCGCCAAGGGGCCGGTCGAACTCACCACGAGCGGCCACGGGCTGACGGCCGAGCTGCCCGCGGGCAGTTCGGGCAGCGCGCTGCTCGCGGTCCCGGCCGTCGCGGGCTGGAGCTGTTCGGTGGACGGCGGCCCGGCCCGCGCCCCCCGCTCCTTCGGCGGCCTGCTGACCGTCCCGTTGGGCACCGGGGCGACACGGCTGGCCTGTTCGTATGCCCCGCCCGGCCTCCCGGCGGGGCTGGCGGTGAGCTGCGCGGCGGCGCTGACGGTGGCCGCGGTGGCCGGGCTCGCGGCCGTCCGCGGACGTCGGAAGCGTTCCTCCCAACGCATCTATGAAATCGCGACAAAACAGCATATTTATAGAATGGCCCTTCAGAGGACGGCGCCCGAACCGTCCCCTGTCCCCGGCGAAAAGGCCTGCGAATGAAGCTCTCCATCGTCGTCCCCTGCTACAACGAAGAAGCCGTCATAGGCCGTTTCGACGACAAGATCCGCACGGTCCTCGGCGCACTCGCCGTCGAATACGAGCTGTGCTACGTGGACGACGGCAGCACCGACGGCACCCTGCCCCGGATGCGCAGCCTCGCCCAGCAGCACCGCGACACCACCCGCTACGTCTCCTTCAGCCGTAATTTCGGCAAGGAGCCGGCGATACTGGCCGGCCTCAGGGAGGCCACCGGGGACGCGGTGATCATCATGGACGCCGATCTCCAGCATCCGCCCGAGCTCATCGAGAAGATGCTCGACCTCTACCAGCTCGGCCACGACCAGGTCATCGCCAAACGCACCAGGGAGGGCGACCGGCGGCTGCGCTCCGCACTCACCCGGATGTACTACCGGGCCGTCAACACCTGGGTGGACGTGGAACTCACCGACGGTGTGGGCGACTTCCGGCTGCTGTCCCGTACGGCCGTGGACGCACTGACCTCGCTGCCGGAGTACAACCGCTTCTCCAAGGGCCTGTTCTCCTGGATCGGCTTCGACACCATCACCTTCGACTACCGCAACGCCGCCCGGGAGGCCGGCGAGACCAAGTGGCGCTTCGGGTCGCTGATCAACTACGGCATCGACGGCATACTCTCCTTCAACTGCCGCCCGCTGCGCCTGGCGATCTACACCGGGCTGAGCCTGGCCTCGCTCGCCACGCTCTACACCTTCTGGATCACCGGCGCCGCCCTCGCCGGGGGCATCACCGCACCCGGCTATGTGACGCTGGTGGCCATCGTCGTGGGCCTGGGCGGGCTCCAGATGGTGATGCTCGGGCTGATCGGCGAGTACATCGGACGGATCTACTACGAGTCCAAGCGGCGGCCGCACTTCCTGGTCAAGGAGTCCAACGGCACGCCGCGGACGACACCGGCACAAAAGGCACGCCCTCCGAGCACCGCCTCCACCCCCTCACAGGCCGGCTGATGCGCGGCGGTGCCCCCGGACGGCTCGTCCTCCCGCGGGCCGTCGGCTGGGGCCAGCTGGCCCGCTTCACGATCGTCGGCGGCATCAACACCCTGACGTTCTACGCCTGTTACCTGCCGCTGCACCGCCTGCTGCCGTACTTCGCGGCGTACACCGCCGGCTTCCTGGTGAGCCTGGTCGGCTCGTTCTTCCTGAACACCTACTTCACCTACCGCACCCGGCCGACGTGGCCGAAGTTCCTGCTCTTCCCGCTGACGCAGGTCACGAACTACGTGGTGCAGAGCCTGGGCCTGGTGACGCTGGTGAGCTGGCTCGGGATGAACAGCACGGTGGCGCCTCTGATGGCGGCACTGCTCGCCATCCCGGTCACCTTTCTGGTCTCCCGGCGCATACTCCTGCCCGGCCGCCGAAGGCATGCGCCGGCCACCGCCGCCCCCTGCCCGCCGCCCGCCGCCCTCGCGGGTCAGCGCCCGCCGAGCGCGCCGACGACCGCCGCCGACAGCTCGTCGAGATAGTCGCCCGGCAGCTCGTCGCGGACGACCACCAGGCGCCAGTACAGCGGCCCGGTCAGCAGATCCAGTGCCAGCCCGCCGTCGGCGCCGGCCGGAATCTCCCCGCGCTCGACGGCCCGCGCCACCATCGCCGTGGCGACGCCCTGCCGGCTGTCGTGCAGGGCCGCCTTGAGCGCCCCGGCCAGCTCGGGGCTGCGCGCCGCCTCGGCCAGCAGATCGGGGATGATCTGCGAGGCCATCGGGTGCCGCAGCGCACGGGCCGCGACCTCCAGCAGCATCCGCACATCCCCTTGCAGCGAACCGGTGTCCGGCGTCGGCAGGCCTTCCGCGGCCACCGCGGAGACCACGTCGAGGACGAGGTGCAGCTTGGAGCGCCACCGCCGGTAGACGGCGGTCTTTCCGACGCCCGCCCGCCGCGCGATGCCCTCGATCGACATCCGGGCGAAGCCCACCGCGGCCAGTTCCTCGAAGACCGCGGCGCGGATCGCGGCGGTCTTGTCCTCCCGCAGTACGGCGGCACCGGCCGGTGCCCGGCGCGCCGCCGTGGGATCGGCCTCGGCCGTGTGGTCAGTCTCGCTGCCGTCTTTTGCCATGCCTTGAGCATAGCGTCACGACGCTACGGTTGCGTTTCGACGTGGGCGCCCTTTACTGTCGACGACGTCACGACGATACGGACCCGTTCCGTCGTATCGCCCTTCGCGCCCCTTTGCTGCTACCGCCCCTCCGGCCACGTACGAAAGCGGCCCCCATGCCCCAGACCCTCGCCCCTCCGGCCCCGGCGCCCGCCCGGACCGCCGTACCGGAAACGGCCCCCGACCCGCGGCTGCGCGCGCTCGCCGAACACCACGGCCTGAAGGTGAGCGGCGCCCGCCCCTCGCTGCCCGAGTACACCCGGCAGCTGTGGGCCCGCCGGCACTTCATCGCGTCGTTCGCCACCGCCCGGCTGACCGCGCAGTACGCCTCGGCCAAGCTCGGCCAGATCTGGCAGGTCGCGACCCCGCTCCTCAACGCGGGCGTCTACTACTTGATCTTCGGTGTGCTGCTCAACACCCGCGGCGACATCCCGGACTTCATCCCGTTCCTGTGCACCGGCGTCTTCGTCTTCACCTTCACCCAGTCCGCGGTGCTGGCCGGCACCCGCGCCATCTCCGGCAACCTCGGGCTGGTCCGCGCCCTGCACTTCCCACGCGCCTGCCTGCCCATCGCCTTCACCGTCATCCAGCTCCAGCAACTGCTGCTCTCGATGGGCGTGCTCGCGGGCATCGTGCTCGTCTGCGGCGTACCGCTGACCTGGCACTGGCTGCTGATGATCCCCGCACTGCTGCTGCAGTCCGTCTTCAACACCGGACTCGCCCTGATCATGGCCCGGATCGGCGCGCGGAGCACCGACACCGCACAGCTGATGCCCTTCGTGCTGCGCACCTGGATGTACGCCTCGGGCGTCTTCTACAACCTGTCCGCCTTCACCAAGGACGCGCCGCACCTGATCGCGGTGGCCCTGGACTGCAACCCCACCCTGATCTACATCGACCTGATGCGTTACGCCCTGATCGACACCGTGCGCGCCGACGACCTGCCGCCCCACGTCTGGCCGCTGGCCCTGGCCTGGGCCGTGCTGACCGGCGCCGCCGGATACCTCTACTTCTGGAAGGCGGAGGAGGAGTACGGCCGTGGCTGACCTCGCAACGGGGCGCGTCCCCACCGTCACCGGCGCTGACGTCCCTACCGTCACCGACGCTGACATTCCCGCTGTCACCAGCGACGACGTCCCCACCGTCATCGCCGACAACGTCCACATCGTCTACAAGGTGCACGGCGCGGGCAACGGCCGGGGCAGCGCCGTCTCCGCGCTGCGCCGCATCGTCCGCCGCACCACCTCCGCCGGCACCCGCGAAGTGCACGCCGTCAAGGGCGTCACCTTCGTCGCCCACAAAGGCGAGGCGATCGGCCTGATCGGCTCCAACGGCTCCGGGAAATCCACCCTGCTGCGCGCCATCGCCGGCCTGCTGCCGCCCGCGAGCGGTCGCGTCTACACCCACGGCCAGCCGTCGCTGCTCGGCGTCAACGCCGCGATGATGAACGACCTGACCGGCGAGAAGAACGTCGTCCTCGGCGGCCTGGCGATGGGCATGAGCCGCGAAGAGGTCCGCGAACGCTATGACGGCATCGTCGACTTCTCCGGCATCAACGAGCAGGGTGCCGCCGTGGAAGGCAACAGCATCTCCCTGCCGATGCGCACCTACTCCTCCGGCATGGCCGCCCGCCTGCGCTTCTCCATCGCCGCCGCCAAGAACCACGACGTCCTGATGATCGACGAGGCGCTGGCCACCGGCGACCGCAGCTTCCAGAAGCGCTCCGAGGCGCGCATCCGGGAGCTCCGCCAGGAAGCCGGCACGGTCTTCCTCGTCAGCCACAACAACAAGTCGATCCGCGACACCTGCGACCGCGTGCTGTGGCTGGAGAAGGGCGAGCTGGTGATGGACGGGCCGACCGACGAGGTCGTGAAGGCGTACGAGGCGTCCAGGTGACACCTGCCCCCGAAACGGGGACGGCCCCGGAGCCTTACGCTCCGGGGCCGTCCGCCGTTCAGGGCGCGTCAGCCGTGCATCAGCTGTGCGTCCGCAGCAGCGTACGCATCGTCCGCATGGCCACCGACAGGTTCGCCAGGTCGAAGCCCTCCGACCCTTGGATCTCCTCCAGCGTGGCGCGGGCACGGCTGAGGATCGCCGCGTTCGCCTCCTCCCACGCCTTGAACCGCTGCTCGGGCGTCGAGGAGCCGTTGCCCACCGACAGCACATCGGCGGTCAGCGCCGCATGGGCCGCGAAGAGGTCCTCGCGGATCGATGCGCGGGCCATCGACTGCCAGCGGTCGGTGCGCGGCAACTCCAGGATGCGGTCCAGGAGTTGGTTGATCCGCAGCCGGTCGCCCAGGTCGTAGTAGACCTCGGCGACATCGAGCGGCTCCTTGCCGGTGCGGTCCGAGACGGCGACGATGTCCAGCGCCGGGAAGATCGACGAGAAGCCGGACACCTGGACGGCCAGCGCCTCGGGCACACCCGCGCCGGTCAGCTCCTGCAGGATCGCCTGGTACCACTCCAGGTCGCTGCCCTGCAGCAGCTTGGGCAGCTCGTCCCAGACCGCGGCGACCCGCTCCGCGAAGAAGTCGATGGTCGTGGACAGCTCCAGCGGCTGCGGACGGTTGTTGAGCAGCCAGCGGGTGCCGCGCTCGACCAGCCGCCGGGAGTGCAGCCGGATCCGGGTCTGGACATCGGCCCCGACGACATTGTCCAGCGCCTCGACGTCGTCCCAGACCTGGTTCAGCTTGAAGATCGCGCGGGCCGCGGTGTGCGCCCGTACGACCTCTTCGAGGGATGCGCCGGTCTCCTCGCGCATCCGGTGCAGGAAGCTCGTACCGCCGGTGTTGACGGTGTCGTTGACCAGCACCGTCGTGACGATCTCGCGGCGCAGCGCGTGCCCGTCGACCTGCTCGGCGAAGCGGTCGTACAGCGCCGACGGGAAGTAGGCGTGCAGCAGCCGCTGGAGGTACAGGTCGTCCGGCATGCCCGTGTGGATCAGCGCGTCGGCAACCGTGATCTTGGTGTAGGCCAGCAGCACCGCGGTCTCGGGCTGGGTCAGCCCGCGCCCGGCGTTCAGCCGCTCGCGGATCTGCCGGTCGGTGGGCAGGAATTCCAGCGCCCGGTCGAGGTCGCCGTCGCGCCCCAGGCGGCGCATGAAGCGCTGCTGGGCGTGCAGCATGCTGGACGACTGGGCGAGCGCCAGCGCCAGCGCGGTGTTCTGCGCGTAGTTGTTGCGCAGCACCAGCGCGCCGACCTCGTCGGTCATCTCGGCCAGCAGCTTGTTGCGCTGCTTGGTCGTCATATCGCCTTCGGCGACGACGGAGTTGAGCAGGATCTTGATGTTCACCTCGTGGTCGGAGGTGTCCACACCGGCGCTGTTGTCGATCGCATCGGTGTTGATCCGCCCGCCGGCCATGGCGAACTCGATACGGCCCAGCTGGGTCAGGCCCAGGTTGCCGCCCTCGCCGACGACCTTGACCCGCAGGTCCTCGCCGTTGACGCGGATCGTGTCGTTGGCCTTGTCGCCCACATCGGCGTTGGACTCCGCCGACGACTTCACATACGTGCCGATGCCGCCGTTCCACAGCAGATCGACGGGCGCCTTGAGGATGGCCCGCATCAGATCGGCGGGCGTCATCTTCTTCACGCCGGCCTCGATGCCGAGGGCGGCCCGCACCTGCGCATTGATCGGGATGGACTTGGCCGAGCGCGGGTGGATGCCGCCGCCCTGCGAGAGCAGCTCGGTGTTGTAGTCCGCCCAGGACGAGCGGGGCAGCTCGAAGAGCCGGCGGCGCTCGGCGTACGAGGTCGCCGCGTCCGGATTCGGGTCGATGAAGATATGCCGGTGGTCGAAGGCGGCGACCAGCCGGATGTGCTCGCTGAGCAGCATGCCGTTGCCGAAGACGTCACCGGACATGTCGCCGACGCCGACCGCGGTGAAGTCCTGGGTCTGACTGTCGTGGCCCAGCTCGCGGAAGTGCCGCTTGACCGACTCCCAGGCGCCGCGGGCGGTGATGCCCATGCCCTTGTGGTCGTATCCGGCGCTGCCGCCGGAGGCGAAGGCGTCACCCAGCCAGAAGCCGTACGACTCGGCGACCTCGTTGGCGATGTCGGAGAACGTCGCGGTGCCCTTGTCGGCGGCGACGACCAGGTAGGTGTCGTCCTCGTCGTGGCGGACGACGTTCTGCGGGTGCTCGACCTCGCCGCCGACGAGGTTGTCGGTGATGTCCAGCAGACCGGAGATAAAGGTCTTGTAGCAGGCGATGCCCTCGGCCAGCCACGCGTCCCGGTCCTGCGACGGGTCCGGCAGCTGCTTGCCGACGAAGCCGCCCTTGGCGCCGACCGGCACGATGACGGTGTTCTTGACCATCTGCGCCTTGACCAGGCCGAGGATCTCCGTACGGAAGTCCTCCCGGCGGTCCGACCAGCGCAGACCACCGCGGGCGACCTTGCCGAACCGCAGATGGACGCCCTCGACCTGCGGGGAGTACACCCAGATCTCGTACGCCGGGCGGGGCGCCGGCAGATCGGGCATGGCCTGCGGGTCCAGCTTCATGGACAGGTAGCCGTGCGGACGGCCCCGGCTGTCCTTCTGGTAGTGGTTGGTGCGCAGCGTCGCCTTGATGACGGTGAGGAAGGAACGCAGGATGCGGTCCTCGTCCAGGGAGGCGACCTGGTCGAGCGCGCCGTCCAGCTCCTCCAGCAGCCCGTCGGTCAGCTCGGTGCCGGCCCGCTGCCGGTCCGGGGACATCCGCGCCTCGAAGAGCGAGACCAGCAGCCGGGTGGTGTGGACGTTGTTGGCGAGGGTGTCCTCCATGTACGTCTGGCTGAAGGTCGACCCGGCCTGCCGCAGGTACTTGGCGTACGCGCGGAGGACCATCGCCTGACGCCAGTTGAGGCCCGCCAGCAGCACCAGCGTGTTGAAGTTGTCGCTCTCCGCGGCGCCGGTCCACACCGCCGTGAACGCGTCCTGGAAGCGCTCGCGGGCGTCGTCGCCCTTGACGTGCTCGGGCATCCGCAGCCCGAAGTCGTAGACCCAGGCGATGGTGGCGTCGGCGCGGCGCAGCTCGTGCGGGCGCTCGTCGACGACCTCGACACCCAGACGGTTCAGACCCGGCAGCACCTTGGACAGCGAAACCGGTTCGCCGGTGCGGTAGATCTTGAAGCGGCGCTCACCCGGGCCGGCGCCGACCGGCTCGTAGAGGCTGACCGCGAAGTCGTGGCCCGGCTTGCCGGTGAGCTTCTCCAGGTGCTGGACGTCGGCGACGGCGCTGCGCGGGTTGTTGTCGGCCTTGTAGCCCTCGGGGAAGGCGTGGTTGTAGCGGCGCAGCAGCTCGGCGGCGCGCTCCTCGCCGACCTCGGCGTTCAGCGCCTCGGCGAAGCCGTCGGCCCAGGAGCGGGCGGCCTCCACCAGCCGGCCTTCGATACGGTCCACATCCCGGTCGGTGAGGTCCGGGAGGGACGCACCGGGCTGGACGCGGATGACGAAGTGCAGCCGGGAGAGGATCGACTCGGTGTTCCAGGCGGTGAAGTCGACGCTGGTGCCGGCCAGCTCCTCCTTGAGGATGTCGATCAGACGCAGCCGTACGCCGGTGGTGTAGCGGTCGCGCGGGAGGTAGACCAGCGCGGAGTAGTAGCGGCCGTATTCGTCCTGGCGGAGGTACAGCCGCAGCCGGCGGCGCTCCTGCAGGTAGAGCACGCTGGTGGCGATGGAGCGCAGCTGGTCGACCGGGGTCTGGAACAGCTCGTCGCGCGGGTAGGTCTCCAGGATCTGCAGCAGGTCGCGGCCGTCGTGGCTGTTCGGGCTGAAGCCCGCGCCTTCGAGGACCTCGGCGACCTTGCGGCGGATGACCGGGACGCGGCGCACCGACTCGGTGTACGCGGCCGAGGAGAAGAGCCCCAGGAAGCGGCGCTCGCCGATGACATTGCCCTGGGCGTCGAACTTCTTGACGCCGACGTAGTCCAGGTAGGACGGGCGGTGGACGGTGGCGCGGCTGTTGGCCTTGGTGAGGATGAGCAGCTTGTGCTCGCGGGCCTTCTTGCGGGCGTCCTTGGGGAGCCGGTTGAAGGACGGCGATACGGGGTGGCCGTCCTCGGCGTGGTGCGACGGGTCGGCGCGCAGGATGCCCAGGCCGGTGCCGGGCACCGCGGCCAGTACATCCTCTTCGCTGCCGTCCTCACCGGGCGCGGAGACCAGCTCGTACTCGCGGTAGCCGAGGAAGGTGAAGTGGTCGTCGGCCAGCCACCGCAGCAGCTCCCGGGCCTCCTCGATCTCCTGGTCGCGCAGGTCGTCGGCGGTCGGCTCGGTGGGCAGGTCATCGGCGATGTGCAGCGCGGCGCCGCGCATCTTCTCCCAGTCCTCGACGGCCTCGCGGACGTCGGAGAGCACCCGCAGCAGATCGGCGGTGATCTGCTTGAGGTCCTCGCGGTCGGTCTCGCGGTCCATCTCGACATGGATCCAGGACTCGGTGACCGCGTCGTGCGGCAGTTCCTTGGTCTTGCCGTTGCCGGTGGTGCCGTGCGCGTCGCAGTTGGAGTCGAAGACCTCGATCAGCTTGCCGGTGACATCGCGGCGGACGATGACCTGCGGGTGGATCACGAGATGGATGCCGCGGCCCTGCCGGGACAGCTCGTTGGTGACCGAGTCGACCAGGAAGGGCATGTCGTCGGTGACGACCTCCACGACGGAGTGGCTGCAGGTCCAGCCGTTCTCCTCGACGGTCGGGGTGTGCACCCGTACGTTCGCGGTGCCCTGGGGGCGCATCTCCGCGAGGCGGTAGTGCGAGAGCGCGGCGCCGAAGACGTCGACCGGGTCCCGGTCGGTGACGTCCTCCGGGGCGGTGTGCAGGTAGTAGCGCTGGAGATATCCCGTGAGGGTCTCCGAGTCGAGCCCGCGGACCGGGGCCTTGCCCCCGGCCGGGCTGCTTTCAACGACCCGGGCGGCCCTGGCGAGCAGCTCGTTCTTGGCTTCGTCCAGCTTGGTCTGCATGTCCTCTGGCTCCTGTCGCGCGCCGTTGCGTGACGTCGTGGAAGAACTCGGTGGAAGCTGCACAACGCCGCCGTGACGCGGGGTGTCCTGTCGCTGTCGACGCTATGCCGCAATGAGAGAGGGCCGTGTCGTGTTCGACGACTCTTGACAAAGTCGACATCGAATCCCGGCCGCAAAGACCAGCGATCGCCCGGTCACCGTGGTGTCCCGGGCGCACGGCGGAGGCCTCGACGCCTCCGCGGGTTATCGCGCTGATCACGATGCAAGGCTATCGCTCTCGGCCGGGGTGGCGTCATGGGCCTTGTACGTACAAAAGGACCCGCGGAACTTAGACCATCCGGACAACACTTCGACCGCTCCGATGTGCGATGGCCCGACGGGATACGACGAGGACGGGGACAGGAACGAGGACGAGCCAGGGACGGTGACGGTGACGGTACGAGCATGCGCGCACGGCCCGGCGCACCGCTTCCCGGCGGCTACCCCGAGACGATTCCGCCCGCCACCTCGACGGCCTCGGCCAGGCTGTCGACCACCGGCACCCCGGCACCCTCCAGGCTGCCGCGGCTGTGCGATCCCCCGGTGTAGAGCACCGCATACGCGCCCGCGTCCCGTGCGGCGATCGCGTCATCCACCGCATCGCCGATCACGACCGTACGCCCCGGATCCACCCTCTCCAGCGCCTCAAGATGCCGCACCATGTGCTCGCTCTTGCTGCCCCCGGAAGGCCCGATCCTGCCGTCCACCCGCACAAATCGCGACTCGATGCCGAAGCCGCGCACGAGCGGTATCAGATCGTCGTGCCCGTACATGCTGAGTATCGACTGACTGCGCCCGGCCGCCTGCCACCGCTCAAGCAGCAGGTCCACGCCCTCGGCCAGCCCGCAGCCCACCCGGTGCTCGGTGTAGTGCCGGTGGAACGTCTCGTCCATCACCAGCCATTCGGCCTCCGTCGGCAGCCGCCCCATCAGCCGCTCGTAGAACCGCGGCACGGGCACGCAGTACAGCTCCCGGTACAGCTCAAGCGTGATCGGCTCCAGGCCGATCTCGGCGAAGGCCGAGTTGGTCGCGCCGATGACGGCATCGATGTCGTGGAACAGGGTGCCGTTCCAGTCCCAGACGATGTGCGTCGCGTGCGTCGCGTGCATCTCCATGCAGCCCCTCGTGATGCGATTCCCCATGCGATTCCCCATGAAGAAAAAATACCCGCGCCCACTGACAACGCAGCGCGACCACCGCCACACACCCCGCTAACGGCCGCCCTTCCGAGGCGGCCCGGCGAGCCGCTCTCTCAGCCGAGCAGGTGGGGAATCTCCTGCACCGCGAACCACATCAGATCGTGGTCCTCGGCACCGTCCACCGTGAACTGCGCATCGTCATCGCCCTGGTCCGCGGCGCCGAGCGCCGCCGCGGCCGCCGCGACATCCGCCTCCGCGTCGGCGGCGTCCACGTGCACCGCCGCAGCCTTCGTCAGCGGCACCGGACCTGCGAGGCGCACCTCACCCAGCGCCGACTCGTCGAGCCCCCGGTCCGGATCCGCGACCGCCGCACCGTCCGGCACATCCACCGCGACCACCACCCGCCGCCGTGCGGCCTGCGGGTTCCCGGCGAGCCGGCGCAGCGAGGCCTGGGCCGCGCGGTTCAGCGCCGCGTACTCCAACTCCTCGATGTCGTCCGAGACATACCACTCCCGCAGCGCGGGGGTGACGGCATACGCGTCCAGGGGGCCGGGGCCCAACTCGCCGCCCTTGTGCGCCTCTGCGAGACCGGGAAGGGTCAGGGGGACATAGACGCGCATGGCAGCCGCTTTCACTCAATTCGCTCAACTCTGAAGAATGCCCAGCCAGCATACGGGCGCGAGTCCCCCATCGTGGCGCCCCCACGACACCCGTGCCGCCCGCGCCGGACCCCCCGCCCGACCGCGTTTCGCGGCCTGATCCCGGGCCCGTGACACGGACGGGTGAACTCCGCGGGCATCGCGCGCCCACCTGCCCGCGCCTTGCTGCCGCACCAACTGCGCCGATAGAAGATCTCCCACCAAAGCTACCGGCCGGTAATCAACGGGCCGGCCACAAGGGGGGCGATCAGCGCCATGAACGGCACCAATGACCCGACGACGAACACCACACCCACCATCCCCAGGCGCACCACGCAACCCACCCCATCCACCCCATCCACCGCACCCACACCGCCCGACCGCATCGCCGAGGACCGCGACCCCCGCCCCACCACCCCGGAAACGCCCCCGACCGTTCCCCAGCCCCGGCGCTCCCCCGCCACCCGCCGCCCGCTCGGCCCCGCCGGCAGCGGCCCCGGAGCAGCCGGCCGCGGCCCGACCCGCACCGGTCCACGCCGCCGCCCCGCCGGCCTCACCGCCGCGCCGAGCCGCCCGGCCCCCACTCACCCCATCAACGCGGCCGGTGCCCCACTGCCGACCGTGGGCGCCCAGCGCCGCGCGCATGAGCACCAGCCGCACCACTGGTTCGCCCATCAGCTGGTGCTCACCCTCAGCGGACAGCGACCCGTACACGCCCTTCTGGGACACGCCCTGCCCCGGGCCTACGACCGGCTGGTGGAACTCGCCCCGCAGGCCCCGCTGCGGCCCGTCATCGGCCCGGACCGCCGGCTGGCCACCCCGACCGTGCGCGACTGCGGACTGTGCCGGCCGCGCACCGGCGTCATCGAGGCATTCGCCCGCATCGCGCTCGGTGAACGCCTGCGGGCCCTCGCGTTCCGGCTGGAGCGCGGCGGCGACTCCCGCTGGCGCTGCGCCGCCCTGGACATCGGCCCGACCCGGGCGGTGTGGGGCCTGACCCCTTAAGCCGCCGCGACCCGCCGCAACGGCACAGGGCGCCCCGGCCGATCACCGGCCGGGGCGCCCGGTCCAGCGGGGGCCCGCCCCACCCGGCCCCGGCCACCCCCC
>NZ_JBFAIP010000132.1:0-14132 GCF_040654775.1 Streptomyces sp. NPDC050636 | reverse complement strand
AAGACGCCCGCGCCGAGCTTGGCGGCGCCGTGCGGGCCGCCCTTGTAGACCGGCAGGTAGAAGGTGAGCGGATTGACCAGGTGGGGAGCCACGTCCTTGGCCAGCACCCGCCGCTCGTGGTGGTTCTCCGCGACCAGCTTGACCGCGCCGGTCTGCAGGTAGCGCAGACCTCCGTGGGCGAGCTTGGAGGAGGCGGAGGAGGTGGCACCGGCGAAGTCGCCGGCGTCCACCATCGCCACCCGCAGCCCGGACTGCGCGGCGTGCCAGGCCACCGAGGTGCCCAGGATGCCGCCGCCGATCACCAGGAGGCCATACGTCGTCTTGGCCAGTCGCTCGCGGGTCTCGGCGCGGCAGGGGGCGGGGCGCGCGCCCAGGGGCTGGTCGCTTCGCAGGCTGCTCATACCGTCCTCAGTGCTCCTCTTCGATCCAGCCGATGGACCGCTCGACTGCCTTGTTCCAGTGCTTGTATTCGCGGTCACGGGTGGCCGCTTCCATCCGGGGGGTCCATTCGGCGGCGCGGTGCCAGTTGGCGCGCAGCGCGTCGGTGTCCGGCCAGAAGCCGACGGCCAGTCCGGCCGCGTACGCGGCGCCGAGGCAGGTGGTCTCGGAGATCATCGGGCGTACCACGGGCGCGTCCAGGAAGTCGGAGATGGTCTGCATCAGCAGGTTGTTGGAGGTCATTCCGCCGTCGACCTTCAGCGCGGTCAGGGCGACGCCGGAGTCCTTGTGCATCGCGTCGGCGATCTCGCGGGTCTGCCAGGCGGTGGCCTCAAGGACGGCGCGCGCGATGTGCGCCTTGGTGACATAGCGGGTCAGGCCCGCAATGACGCCGCGCGCGTCCGAGCGCCAGTACGGGGCGAACAGGCCGGAGAAGGCCGGCACGAAGTACGCGCCGCCGTTGTCGTCGACCGTGCTGGCCAGCGTCTCGATCTCCGCGGCGGTGCTGATCAGCCCCATCTGGTCGCGCATCCACTGGACGAGCGAGCCGGTGACCGCGATGGAGCCCTCCAGCGCGTAGACCGGCGCCTGTCGGCCGATCCGATAGCCGACCGTGGTCAGTAGCCCGCTGTGGGAGTTGACGGGCTGGTGGCCGGTGTTCATCACCAGGAAGGTGCCGGTGCCGTACGTGGACTTGGCCTCGCCCTCGGAGAAGCAGGTCTGGCCGAACAGCGCCGCTTGCTGGTCGCCGAGCGCCGAGGCGACCGGCACGCCGTACAGGACCCCGCCGGCGATGCCGTACACCTCGGCGGAGGAGCGGATCCGCGGGAGGACGGCGGCCGGGATCTCCATGGAGGCGAGAATGCGCTCGTCCCACTCCATGGTGTCAAGGTTCATCAGCATGGTGCGGGAAGCGTTGGTGACGTCGGTGACGTGGACGCCGCCGGACGGGCCGCCGGTGAGGTTCCAGATGACCCAGGAGTCCATGGTGCCGAAGAGGATCTCGCCGCGTTCTGCGCGCTCGCGCAGGCCGTCGACGTTGTCCAGGAGCCAGCGGATCTTGGGGCCGGCGAAGTACGAGGCCAGGGGGAGCCCGGTCTCGCGGCGGAAGCGGTCCTGGTCGACGTTGCGGCCGAGCTCCTTGCAGAGCGTGTCGGTGCGGGTGTCCTGCCAGACGATGGCGTTGTGGACAGGCTCACCGGTGTCCTTGTCCCAGAGGACGGTGGTCTCGCGCTGGTTGGTGATGCCGATCGCTCTGAGGCTGTCGCGGGTGATCCCGGCCTTGTTGAGGGCGCCGGCCACGACCTGCTGGACGTTGGTCCAGATCTCGCTGGCGTTGTGCTCGACCCAGCCCGGTTTGGGGAAGATCTGCTCGTGCTCCTTCTGGTCGACGGAGACGATCCGGCCGTCCCGGTCGAAGACGATGCAGCGGCTGGAGGTGGTGCCCTGGTCGATCGCGGCGATGAACGGGCCGGCGGTGTGCGCGTCGGTCACGGTGTGCTCCTGGAGCGGCTCAATACGGTGCGGGCGCGGCGGGGCTTGATCTACAGGGAAGCCAGCTGGAACAGGGCAGCGCGGATTCAGCTCGTCGACCGCACCAGCCATGGCCTTGTTCGGAGCGACGCTGCTCCGATTCCCGTCCGCTGTTCGACAATGTCGACCGATGGGCGGCAGTCTTGTTGGTCACGGTAATGACGTCAAGAGGTTGCCGGCCGGTAACTTCAATGTTTCAAAAGATCCGGAAGGGCGTGATCCAGGCATCCCGCAGGCGGGAGAGCCGGTGAGAGATAGCGGCGCTTGTTGGCGGGCTGGCGCAGCCCCGGAGCGGGGTCCATGCCGCTGAGGAGGCGGTGTCCGGGGATGCGTGCCTCGTCGACGGAGGTATCGGTCATCGCTGAACTTCCCTGCTGTCACGGCCCCTTGCTGGCTAGTAAGGCCACTTTGAAGCCAGGAAGGGGTAGTGCGCGTAACCTGACAGGCACTCAGGGGGCGACTCAGCTGTCTCCTCGGGCCACGGTTCGCACGTTCCGAAGCGCCGTACGCGTCACCGCCCGCCGCTGTCCTGCCCCCACACAGCTTCCCTGTGCCTCTCAGTCTGCGAGCCGCGAACAGGAGTCGACGATGGGTGCAAAACGCTCGACTGGGAAACCCGGCCGAGCGCCTGCATGAACTCCCCGCGCCGAACCAGGTCGTAGCCCTTCGCCCGCGAGAATCCCAAAGCCCTGGAAGCGTCCTCCACGCTCCTCGTTCCGTCCCAGGTGGCGGCAACACTGCCGCGCACTGCCCGTCGCTGATATCGCGCGAGTTCTGGTTGTGGCGCCCGACTGGGCGGACAGAGTATGTCCGCCGCGTGCAGTGCATATTCGCGCGGCAGGCGCGCCTGCCACACCCGTGCATCACTATGCGTTACCAATGTGCACGGAAAGTGATCGCGCCTGGTCTCTTGGCTGAATTCTGCCTTGTTGCAGCCGGGCGGATCGTCTCATGCATTGAGAGAGGTAGTCGATGGCTGTCGAGACGCGCCCGTCAAAGGCCGCAACGTCGCAGGGAAAAGCGCAGGAACAGGAGCAGCTCAGCCTCAGCACCGGGGCGGCGCGGAACCTTGCGACCACCACCAAGTCCGAACCCCAGATGCAGGGGATCAGCTCGCGGTGGCTGCTGCGGAAGCTGCCGTGGGTCAACGTCCCGGGCGGTTCCTACCGGGTGAACCGACGTCTGTCGTTCACGGTCGGGGACGGAAAGGTGACGTTCGACAAGAACGGGTCCAAGGTTCGTGTCGTCCCCGCGGAGCTTGCCGAACTTCCGTTGCTGCGCGGGTTTGACGACCACACCGCGTTGGGTGCGCTGGCGGACAAGTTCGTCCAGAAGGAATACGACCCCGGTCAGGTCATCGTGCAGGAGGGCCGGAAGGCCGATTACGTCTTCCTCGTCGCGCACGGCAAGGTGGAACAGGTCAAGCCCGCGAAGTACGAGGGCGAGGCCATCGTGGGTCGGCTGTCGGACGGCGACAGCTTCGGCGGCAAGGTGCTCGCGGGGGCGGACGGCAAGTGGGATTTCACGGCCCGTGCGGTGACCTCGACGACGGTCCTGGCGCTGCCGCACAGCGCGTACAAGGCGGTCGCCGGCCAGTGCGAGGCGCTGCGGTCGCACGTCCAGCAGCTCAGCTCCAATGGGCATAGGCCGACGAACAAGGCCGGTGAGGCCGAGATCGAGTTCCTCTCCAGCCACGAGGGCGAACCGACCCTGCCGACCACGTTCGTGGACTACGAACTCAACCCACGCGAGTACGAGTTGAGCGTGGCGCAGACCGTGCTGAAGGTGCACAGCCGGGTCGCCGACCTCTACAACCAGCCGATGAACCAGACGCAGCAGCAGTTGCGGCTGACGATCGAGGCGCTGCGTGAGCGTCAGGAGAAGGAACTGGTCACCAACCCGGACTTCGGGCTGCTCCACAACACCGACTTCGACCAGCGCATCCCGGCTCACTCCGGCCCGCCCACCCCGGACGACCTCGACGACCTGATCAGCATGCGCCGTGGGACCAAGTACCTCTTCGCCCACCCGCGCGCCATCGCCGCTTTCGGCAAGGAGTGCAACAAGCGGGGTATCTACTTCGGCAGTGTCGATGTCGACGGTCACCACATTCCCGCCTGGCGGGGCGTGCCGATCCTGCCGTGCGGCAAGATCCCGATCTCGGAACACCAGACCTCGTCGATCATCGCCATGCGCACCGGCGAGGACAACCAGGGCGTCATCGGCCTGCACCAGACCGGGCTGCCGGACGAGGTCGAGCCCGGACTCAACGCGCGCTTCATGGGAATCGACGAGAAGGCCATCATCTCCTACCTCGTCAGCACCTACTACTCCGCTGCCGTACTCGTCCCGGACGCGATCGGCCTGCTGGAGAACGTCGAGGTACGCCCGCGTGACTGAGCACCCGGTCCGGCGAGTGAAGGAGGGCTGAGGCGATGTCGTTGCTGTCCCAGGTGTTCGCCGCCCCGGCCGCCCATGAGGTGGCGGGCCTGGTGGGCGCCTTGCTGTCCGATCCGGCACGTCCCGGGAAGCAGGACCTGTTCGCGTCGCCGCCGGAACCGGCGGCCGAGCAGCCCACACGGCCGGCGGAGCTGGTGGCGTGGCTTCCCGGCGGCCCGACCGGTCTGGGCACGTCAGCGGCAAGGGCCCTCCTTCCGCCGCCCGCAGACCACGGCCGGTCCGCTCCCACACCCGCGGCCCCGCCCCGCGCCGGTGACCCGATTCCGGGCCTGTACTGCCCGCCCGCTGTGCCGGCCGACCCTGCCAAGATCGCCGAGGTGGACCGGCGACTCGAAGCCTGGGCCCGTGAGCTCACCCTGTTTCCCCCTGAATGGGCAGGGGACTTCGCCGGATTCCAGGTCGGCCGCGCGGTCGTCCTGCAACATCCAGGGGCGGCCGACCTGGAGCGCCTCGTCGTCGCGGGCAAACTGCTGGTCGCGGAGAACGTCGTCGACGACTGCTACTGCGAGGACTACGGCGGGTCCCCCGTCGGCCTGGGCGGCCGGCTCATCATCGCGCAGAGCGCCTTGGACCCCCTGCACACCGCGGACGGTTACCAGCAGCAGTGGCACGAGGGGCTGGGCGCTGACGCTTCGCTGCGCTCCTACGCCGATGCGATCCGGGCCTTCCGGGACATCGCCACGCCCAGCCAGGTCACCCGGTTCATCCACGACATGGCGCGCCTGCACCTGGGGTACCTCGCCGAAGGCGCCTGGGCGCAGACCCGCACCACCCCACCGGTGTGGCAGTACCTGGTGATGCGTCAGTTCAACAACTTCCGGCCCTGTCTGTCCATCGTGGACGCCGTGGACGGCTACGAGCTGCCCGAGCTTCTCTACTCCCGCCCTGAAGTCCAGCGCGTCACGGCGCTGGCCTGCAACGCCACCACGCTCGTCAACGACCTGTACTCCTTCACCAAAGAGATGGCCGTCGACGAGCACCACCTGAACCTCCCGGTGGTGATCGCCGCCGAGGAGCGCCGCGGCCTCAAGAACGCCTACCTGAAGGCCGTCGACATCCACAACGAGATCATGCACGCCTTCGAGGACGAATCCGCCGTCCTGGCCGCCGAAGACCCGGTCCTGGCCCGATACACCACCAGCCTCGCCGCCTGGGTCGCCGGCAACCACGAATGGCACCACACCAACACCTACCGCTACTTCCTGCCCAACTACTGGTGAGAGAGAAGGCAACCGCATGACCACCACAGCGCACCGCGCCAGCGTGGCAGCCGCCCAGGCCATCAGCCCCTACCAGGAGTCGGTGGCCGACTACTGGAACCGTGAGAAGAACCCCGTCAACCTCCGGCTGGGCGAGGTCGACGGCTTCTACCATCACCACTACGGCATCGGCGACGTCGACTGGTCGGTCCTTCAGGGCCCCCAGGACACCCGCGACGAGCGCATCATCGCCGAACTGCACCGCCTGGAGTGCGCCCAGGCCGACTTCCTCGCCGACCACCTCGGCACCGTCGCCCCCAACGACCGCCTCCTGGACTCCGGCTGCGGCCGAGGCGGCGGCAGCCTGGTCGCCAACAAGCGGTTCAACTGCCACGTCGACGGGATCTCCATCTCCGAGACCCAGGTGGCCTTCGCCACCGCGCAGGCCAAGAAGCACGGCGTGGACGACAAGGTGCGCTTCCACCTCAAGAACATGCTCGACACCGGCTTCGCAACCGGCTCGTTCCGCGCCATCTGGAACAACGAGTCCACGATGTACGTCGACCTGTCGACACTGTTCGCCGAATACGCCCGCCTCCTCGCACCCCGCGGCCGATACGTCACCATCACCGGCTGCTACAACGACACGTACGGGCTGCCTTCCCGCGAGGTCTCGACGATCAACGCCCACTACATCTGCGATATTCACCCCCGCTCCGCCTATTTCAGGGAAATGGCGAACAACCGGCTCGTGCCGATCAGCGTGGTGGACCTCACCGCGGCGACCATCCCGTACTGGGAGCTGCGCGCCAAGTCCTCCCTGGTCACTGGCATCGAGGACACGTTCCTGACCGCGTACAAGAACGGCAGTTTCCAGTACCTGCTGATCGCTGCCGACCGGATCTGATCCCGTCGATCGCTTGCGGGGCGGACCTCGGATACACCGGCATGCGCCCCGCAACACTCCATTAAAGGGTCCAGACAGAAGGGGGTGCCCGCTGATGGATTCCGAACTGACGGAGTGGGTGCCGGACCTGCTCCGCAAGAGAAAACGCAACCTATCCAACATGGAGTCCGGCGGTTCGGACTCCTCCCCGGACAGCACAGACGACGTAACGGACCTTGGCGAGGACCGGGTACACCATCAGGAGCATGCCTGACTCGATCCCGCAGCTACTCGCTGATCACAGCAGCCCGCCTTCTCACGGCCGAGAAGCATGGCAGGTGACGACATGAGTACGGCGATCCTCTTCCTCAAAAAAGCGGGGCTCCTCCGCTGACCAGTGCCGGGTGTGAGCCGGGCGCCCGGCAGTTCACGTCCCCTCAACTGACCCGCACGCCGAGCACTACGGTGTGCGGGCCAGATCAGCCGACGCGGCGGACACCAGCGGTTGTGGCGGGGTGAGAACGCCTTGTCGCCACCCAGGTGGCTGGGGTGCGTGCCCGGATGACCGGCGGCCGGGCGCGGGGCACGGATAGGTTCGAGGGCCGGGATCAGTCGCGGAGCATCGCCCCACTGGCCCGGTGTGATGACGAACGCGAGCGGACCTCGGCCGCCCACCCCGACTAGATGGATCTTGCGGAGCACGCCACGGGACACCGGTCTCTGCCGGAAGAGCACGCTGTTGATCACTTGCGATGGCTCTTCCCGCACCCGCCTGGTCCCGCCCGCGTCCTTCGGCAGATGTGGCTCCAACCGAACTCACGCCTGGTCGGACAGGGCACGCGGCCCCGTACCGGCTGGATCGATGTGAATGCCGGCCTGCTCACACGACCCGTCGCACAGTGCCTAGTGGTGGCGTGCCAGCCATGCTGTGGACTGGGCGTGGACCAGCCGCGTGAGGTTGCCCTGCGCGACGTTGAAGTCGATCACATGCAGTCCGCTGAGCGGGCTCTTGGCGTTCGGCTCGGTGAATGCCGAGGTGTCGCCGGAGATCTGGAGCCAGCTGGTGGTGCCGTGGGCGCTCTTGCGGAACTGGCACTCGCCCTTCAGGGCGCTGGGGTGGTGGACGTATCCGGCGGCGGAGTCGGGGACCTTGAATCCGGTCAGTACGGTGCCCATGCTGCCCTTGGGGCTCAGGAGGTGGCCGTTGAGGGTGCGCTGGGTGGGCATGTAGGCGTCGAGCGGCTGCCGTCGGGTGTGGGGCGTGCCGTTGAGCAGTGTGGCGGGGTTGACGCAGAGGACGTGGTTCTTGGGCGAGCTGGTGTGGCCGAACATGTCCTTGGGGCCGGGGCGTTGGGCGTAGCTGGAGTAGGCCACGACGCAGCCGGTCGGCACGGGTTCACGGCGGGATGTCCGCGTGCATGCGGGGAGATGGCGGAACGATGCCGTCGTGACGTCGCCGCCCAGCAGGATCGCTGAGACGAGGTGGCGGCGCACGGCCGGCTTCGGGTCGATCTCGCGGCGCATCATCGCTGTGAGGGCGGTGGCGCCCTGCGAGTGGCCGAGGATCACCACTGCGCGGTGCCGGTGGGTGACGGGGTCGATGCTGTCGTTGTTCCAGTAGTCGCGCCAGGCGCTGTTGATGTCCTCCTGTCCGCGGGTGAGGGCGGCGGACTTGTCGCGGGAGAGGATCTCGGTGAATGCCGCCTGCCGGTAGATCGGGACGAACATCCGGCACGTCCCGGAGAAGCGTGCCGCCTGGGCGAGCATCACGGCCATCAGCTGTTCCTCGGCGGCGCGGGACGCGTTCGCGCCCACCATGTCCACCGTCGGGTAGGCGTAGAAGCAGTCCACCGGCGGCCTCTTGGGCCCGGCGAAGGCTTCCTTACGGCCCGACGGAGACCGCTCGGCGTCCAGCGTCACCGTCTGGCCCGACGGATAGCGCATCGTGAACGAGCCGCCGGAGTCCAGGCGTTGGGGGTTTCCGGTGAGGTCCTGGTTGCAGGGGTTGTCCACCATGCCGGGCTTGCACAGCCAGGCGGTTCTGTCCACGGGGTGGTTGCCCGCTACAGCTGTGGCGTTGGCCGACGCTACAGCCGTACCTGAGAGAAGCGCCAAGGACAGCACGGCAGGGGTCAGCCGGGAAAACAAGGGCATAGTGCTCCTTTGAGGCGACAAAAGGATGATGCGACATGTATCGCTCTGGCTACCTCAACGCGGCCACCGTCCCCGGGTAACGCTCAAGGTCATCTTGTAAGCCCATGAGGTGAGTGCGCCTCAGCACCGCGATAGTGCCTCGACAGGCTGTCGGTAGCACGTCGATGGGGTGGTGCCCCTCCGTCGTCATGGGATGCCAGTGGCACTTGGGGAGAAAGCAACGGAGTAGCCCTTGACCTGCGAGTTTCCCGGATGGGTGGCGAAGGGTACGCCGTTGGGCTCGACGGCCCTGTAGCCGGCGCTGCCGTTCTCCTCCGAGGCCATCTCGTTCGGCTTCGGCGCGGCCTGCGCGATCAGAGGCTTGGGGTCGCCCCTTCACGTAAGCGGATCATTGGCGCCAGGTGACGTATTGCTGGAAGCTGGAGCAGGAGGCGTCGATCGCCCGCTGCGATCGGCATCGATCCAGGTGTCTCTGCCGGGGGACGGCCTCCACCTCGCCGCCAGTCTTGTCGCGTCGGCCCCTCGAACTGCGCCGCGACGTATCGCCCATGCCGGTGATTCGGCCGGCGGCCCCACCGCCCGTTTGGCCGCGGTGGGCGATGGTGGTGCCATATGGTTGCGGACCGTCTCAAGCGTCGGCTTTCCCTCGCATCGATCCCCACCCGGGCCATGCTGCCCGCATTCCTCGCCGCGTTCGCGCTATGGCTACTGGCCGTACCCGCCGCGGCCGCCAGTCCTCTCACGCGGACAAGCGTTCCGCGATGCGAACTCGGCACCTATCTCAGCGATCTGTACGACATCGACCCCGCGAAGGGCAGATTCTCCGCACGGCTCTGGCTATGGACGGTGTGTCCAAACCGGGGTATCGACCCCCTGCCTCACGTGTCATTCTCCAACGCCGACGACCCCGACACGTCCGATCCCAACGTGATCCACCAGGGCGACCAAGTGCTGGATCAGGTGCGAGTCCAGAGCAGTTTCCGGCACGACTGGGACGTACGAGATTTCCCCTTCGACCATCACCGCATCGAGGTGCTCCTCACCCCAATCCAGGACGCGAGCCACTTCCGCTTCACCGTCAACAACAAGGACTCCCAGGTCAACCCGGAGATCCGCCCCCGGGGCTGGCGCCTCACCGGCTTCCGCCTGGTCACCGCCGACAAGCACTACACCACCACCTACGGCGACCGAACCCTCAAACACGGAAGCACCTACAACCGGGTACGCATCCAGATCGACCTCGACCGCTCCGACCCCACCGCCTTCTGGAAACTCACCACCCCGCTCTATCTCGCCCTGCTCATCGCCGCGTCCACCTTCCTCGTCTCCTCCCGTCACGAGGAGTTGGCGACCGCCGAGCGTCTGGAGGGGCTGCACAGTCGGCTCGGGGTTCTCGGCGGAGGGCTGTTCGTCGTGGTGCTCAACATGCAGCAGGTGAACACGCTGATCACCAGCACTATCGGGTTGACCCTTATCGACTGGCTCCACTTGACCACCCTCTCCTTCCTCCTCCTGGCGGTGGCCGGCACCGTGCTCTCCTGGCGCTGGACGGCGGGGGGAGGGGCCGTCGCCCAGGCGGAGCGAATCAGCGCCCGAGGCGCTTGGGCAGGGGTCGCCGGATACGCCCTGACATGCGGCGCCTTGGTGCTCCTGGCCGCCAGGAGATGACTGCCCTCCGGTGCCGGAGGGCCAGCCCACGTCCCGGCAGCAGGCCCGAGTCGTCCGCGTTGCCGCCGACACCACCGCCACGGCCTTGGACGTACCGGCGGAGCGGCTTGCGGTTGAACGCTGTGGCGCTCCCTCGCGTGGAGGGGTCACCAAGCGACAGGCAGCTCGCTCATGCGCTGGAGTACGGTGCCCGGTTGGAAGGCCACCTCCGCCGCGGGGACCGCGAGCCGGAGACCGGGGAAGCGGGTGAAGAGCGTCCGGAAGGCGATCTCCATTTCCGCGCGGGCGAGGTTCTGGCCCAGGCACTGGTGGGGGCCGAAGCCGAAGGCGAGGTGGTGGCGGGTGGACTGGTTCCAGTCCAGGGTGTCCGGTGCCGGATACGCCGCGGTGTCGCGGTTGGCGAGCGAGAGGGACACGATGACGCCCTCGCCCTCACGGATCGTCTGACCGCCGACCTCGATGTCGCTCGTCGCCACTCGCATGATGATGTCGAAGACGGTCAGGAGCCGGAGCAGCTCCTCGATCGCGGCGGGCAGCACCGACCCGTCGTCCCGCAGCACGGCGAGCTGGTCCGGGTGCTCCAGGAGGGCGAAGGTGCCCAGCGAGATCATGTTGGACGTGGTCTCATGGCCGGCGGTCAGCAGGATCATGGCGATCCGTGCCAGTTCGAAGCGGTTCAGCGAGCCCGCGGCGAGCCGGTCCTCGACAAGGTCGTCCAAGAGGCCCTTGCCCCGGCGGAATTCCTTGTGGGCAATCAGATCACTGAAATATTCCATTAGTTGGGAGCGCGCCGTGAGCGCCTGTTCCGGGCCCGCGGTGAACAGGGCCCGCAGCCTTGACTCGAAGAAGCCGCGGTCGGAGTACGGGACGCCGAGCAGCGAGCAGGCCACTTTGGACGGTAAGGGCGCCGCGAAGGCGGACACCAGATCGGCGGGCGGGCCCGCCTCTTGTATGCCGTCCAGCAAGTCGTCGACGAACAGTTGGATCTGTGGTCGCAGGGCGTCGATGCGCTTGGCGCTGAAGCTCGGTACCAGCATGCGGCGTTGGCTAACGTGCTCGGGGCCGTCGACTCCCAGCAGCGGGGTGCGGATGTGCCGGAGCGCCTCGAAGCGCGGGCCGGGCGCGGGGAAGGCCGGGTTCTGCCGGTCGGCGGAGAGCCGTGGATCGGTGAGCAGTTCGCGCGCCTCGGCGTGCCCGGTAACCAGCCAGACCATGCGCCCGTCGTAGAGCTCCACACGGGACAACGGCCGCTGCTCACTCAGTGGCCGATAGCCGGTGGACAGGCGGTAAGGACAGGCGCGATCCTGCGGAAAGGGAAGAGCTTCGGTCACGTAGAGCCTCCCGGAGGACGGGGTGAGGAGCTTCATGGTCAGGAGCGCTGGGAAGAAGTCGGCGTAGTGGTAGCTCCTCACCCCATGCCCATGGAGCCGGAACGCTCATGCACACGAAGTCGACCCTGATACCGGCACGGTCCTCTCGCCCGGCGTCACCGGAACCGTCATCCAGCGAATGCTGCATGGCGGCGGGGCCCGCCCCGGGACCGTCACACCGGAACAGCGGCTGGCGGCGCTGACGGGCTGAACGGGCGAAGCGGCGGGCGGCTCCGCCGCAAGCCCCGGGCTCCGGGGGACGGGCTCAGGGGGACAAGCGAGCTGCCGGCTCGGTCGGGTCTTCCTTTCGGCAGAGGTCCCCATCCTGCAGGGCTGAACGCCGTATGCCGTGTCCAGAGGCGGTTACCTGGAGGCGTCTGAGTAGCCGTACTCAGGCCGCCAGGGTCCGGGGCCGCCACGATGAGGTGCCCGAGAAGTAAGGAGGCCCCGGTGCCCCTGATCGCAGCTGCCCGTGGCCGTTCGGCGAATAGGATCGCCCCGCCCTCGGTGCTCCCCCGCGTCTGCACTGCCGTGGTGGTCGCGGGGGTCGTCGTCTCCGCGTGGGCACCGTACGACCGGATGACCTGGCTACTGGAAGTGGTGTGGGTGCTGGTCGGGCTGCCGCTGGCCGTCCTGGCCTGGCGGCGGTTCCCGCTGACGGGCCTGCTGTGCTGTCTGCTTGCGGCACACGCGCTGGTGCTGGCGCTGGGCGGGCACTACACCTACGCCCGGGTGCCGCTGGGCGAGTGGGTGCGGGACGGACTCGGGCTGGCACGGAACCCGTACGACCGGTTCGGACACCTGGTCCAGGGCTTCGTGCCGGCCGTTCTGGTGCGGGAGCTGCTGAGCCGGACCTCGCCGCTGCGCGGCAGCCGCTGGCTGGCACCGCTCACGGTCTGCGGGTGCCTGGCCTTCAGCGCGGTCTTCGAAATGTTCGAGTGGGCGTCGGCGGTCGTCGGCGGGCATGCGGCGGACGATTTCCTGGCCACGCAGGGCGATGTGTGGGACACCCAGTGGGACATGTTCTGCGCGCTGATCGGTGCCACGGCCGCGCTGTTGCTGCTCAGCAGGTGGCACGACCGGCAGCTGGAGCGGCTGGCCGGCTGACAGGGGCGCCGCTGTTGCTGGATCAGGGCCGGCGGACGGCCGGTGCGGGCCCGGTAGCGGTGGCGGCCTAGGAGAAGGCGTTGAGCGTACGGGCATCGGGGACCGCATCGGCGCCGTAGACGCAGAGGTAGGTCTCGACCGCCTCGTTAGCGGTGCGTTAGCGCCTCGTTAGCTGAGCGGCAGCGCGCGTGATCATGCTGGAAGAGCAACGGACGGACCCTCTCTCACTGGGCGTCCGGATACGAAGACTTCCAGTTGAACGAATGCGACGGGGACCGTTATGCGTGAAATCAGTCGGCGGGGGATGCTCGGACTCGGGGCAGGAGCGGCAGCGGCGCTGTCCGTCGCCGGCTGCTCGTTGTCCGGGGCGTCGGGATCGGGCAAGGTCGGGACGAACCCCGGTGGGATGGTGAAGGCGAAGCCGATAGGTGACGGCTCGACCGCCTACACCGGCAAGCAGCCGAACCAGCCGTCCAAGCCGGAGAAGCTGGAGCCGGGCCAGAAGCCGCCGCAGTTCGTGGTCTTCTCCTGGGACGGGGCGGGCGAGGTGGGCAACGGTCTCTTCCCGCGGTTCCGCAAGCTGGCCAAGGACCACGGTGCAGCCATGACCTTCTTCCTTTCCGGGCTGTATCTGCTGCCCGAGTCGAAGAAGCGCCTGTACCGGCCGCCGAACAACCTCGTCGGCGCCTCCGACATCGGCTACCTCAGCGATGACCACATCAAGGAGACGCTGAAGAACGTGCGTGCCGCCTGGCTGGAGGGCCATGAGATAGGCACCCACTTCAACGGCCACTTCGGCGGCAAGGGCCCGGGCTCGGTGATGCACTGGACGCCCGCTCAGTGGCAGTCCGAGATCGACCAGGCCATGGACTTCGTCACCAAGTGGCGTACGAACACCGGCTTCACCGACCTCGAACCGCTGCCCTTCGACTATTCCAAGGAACTCATCGGCGGCCGCACCCCTCAACTGCTCGGCCAGGACAACCTGCTGCCCACGGCGCGCAAGCTCGGCTGGCGCTACGACGCCAGCTCCCCCGGCGGCAACCAGGTCTGGCCCGACAAGAAGCAGGGCCTGTGGAACTTCCCGCTCCAGCTGATGCCGTTCCCCGGCCACGCCTTCCAGGTCCTCTCGATGGACTACAACATCCTGGCCAACCAGGGGCAGGGCACCACCAAGGGCCCGCCGGCCAACTACCCGGCCTGGCGCAAGCAGGCAACCGATGCCTACATCGCCGGTTTCCAGCGGGCGTACGAGACGAACCGGGCCCCCTTCTTCGTCGGCAACCACTTCGAGCAGTGGAACGGCGGCATCTACAT
>NZ_JBFAIP010000131.1:5824-14169 GCF_040654775.1 Streptomyces sp. NPDC050636 | reverse complement strand
GGTTTCTCCGAGGCTCGGAGAAACCCAACATCACGAAAAATTCGAGGAGATCTCCCGCCACGGCCGTCCGCCATGGGTGATCGGACGGCGGAGCGTGAGCCATCACAGGCAGGACCGAGTATCCAGCCCGGTGGCGCTGACCTGCGAAGACAGCACCACCCAGCGTGAACCAGCACCCCCGATCAGGGATTCGATCCCGCTCCAGTGAGGCGAAATGACCATCTAGGAAGTCGCTATCAGGCTTCGATGTTTCGGCCGCCCTGACGGGGCCACCCCCAGAGCGAAGCGGGCACTCGGGTGCTCCAAGTCAGCCACTAGCTGTGTTGTCCGGACAGGTTGGTGACGCGGCTGGCTGGGGTGCGGCGGCTGATTCCGATGCGGGGTCGGTGGTAGTTGTACCAGTCCAGCCAGTCGGGGAACGCTGCCTGTCGTTCGGTGTCTGAGGTGTAGGGCCGGTGGTAAGCCCACTCCTCGAGCAGGGTGTGGTGGAAGCGTTCGACCTTGCCGTTGGTCTGGGGCCGCCAGGGCCTTGTCCAACACCGTGTCACGAAGGGCGCTTCCCGCAGCACCGCGGCCAGCCGCTGTCCACCGTGGTGCCGCAGGTGCCGGTACCCGGCCAGCCAAGCCACATTGCGCCGGTAGACCGGGTCGACGGGCCCGAGCACCCAGTACCGCCAGCCCACCGCCGCACAGATCTCTCCGACCACCGCCGCGAGGGGTCGCTGACGCTGCGAAAGCTCCGACCTGGCCGTGCAGTCGGCCAGCACCTCCTGGCCGTCGGCCAGCCGGAGCATCAGCCAAGGAGCATGCGCACACACCCCGCTCGGCTTACGCCACCGCAGCTCCAGCGGCCGGGCCACCAGGTCGCTGACGCGCGGGTCACGGTCGAGCAGCATCATGTGCACTCGCATCACTGCGCACCCGTGACTCGTGTCGTCACTGCGTCCTTGCTCCGCGTACTCGAAAGCGGAGAGCCGGAGTGCAACGGTGCCCTCTCCGGACGCTGCACGCCGTCGTAACCAGCCACGCGCAGAAGCCCGGCCGGAGCAATCCGGCGGGGCTCCGTCGCCTCACACTGGTCTCACCGACTGTGCGGACTCCCGGACTGAAAGATCCATCTCCGCAGGTCAGAGGCCCACATGACCGCAACACCCCAGGTCAGGGCAACCAGGAGACCACTTGCCCCTGTCCTCCTCGGAGAGCAGCGCCAAAGTTCGGTACGACAACAACCACTTACCGGTCGGTGAGGGTGTGTGCGCTCTGCAGTAGGGACCGGGCGGCTGGGTGGCGGCTGTGGGGACGTAGGTGTGCTTGGAGCTGGGTGAGAGCCTGGTCTGCGGTGTGGGATTGCAGGTGGGGGTAGTGCTGGAGGAAGTGGCGCCAGTGGGCGCAGGCGGCTTCGAGGTGGCCGACCTGGAGATACGTTCCAGCGAGGCGGGCGTGGGTGAGGGCGACAGGCCGGTGCTGGGAGGGGACGCGACGATCAGCTGAACTCGTCAGGGCCTCCAGGGCGTTGGTGTGGTGGCCGAGGACGAGGAGGGTTGCAGCTCTCTGGTAGTCGAGGTCGGCGCGGGGGTAGGAGGTGAAGGGCCCGGGTGGTCCGGACGCTTTCTCGTGGTGGGTCTCGGCCGCTGCCAGGCGGGTGAGAGCCTTGCGGGGTTGTCGGTTGTGGGCGTCGGTGAGGGCGTGCTGGATGAGTACGAAGGCTTTGACGGCGCTGGGGACGTTGCGGCCGGCGGCGTCGGTGGCGGCTTCGGCGAGGCGGGCGGCGTGGGTGAGGTGACCCAGTTGCAGGGCTTGGGTGCTCATTGCGCGGAGGGTGATGGCGTAGGTGGTGCGGTTGTCTGCCTGGCGGGAGAGGCCGAGTGCGGCGGTGTAGTAGTGCTGGGCCAGGCGGTGGTGGCCGGCGTCGGTGGTCATGGTGGCGAGCAGGTGTGTGAGCTGGGCGGCGTAGGTGAGCAGGTCCAGTTGCAGGGCGCGGGGGGCGCGGCGGGTCAGTAAGGGGCTGACGTCGTCGGCGAGGTAGGCGGCCAGGGCGGATCGGGCGTGGGCGCCGCCGTGGCAGGCTGCCAGCCGCGCGAAGATGCGGATCATGCCGTCGAGTCTTTGGGCGTCGGCGGACGTAGCCCGTCGACGCCCTGACCGGGCCGGCGGGGATGCGGGGCATCCCTCTTCGCTCCAGGCGGGTATGGCGGGGTTGGTGAGGCTGTAGATCGAGTGGGTCAGAGCGGTGCGGTGGGTGGGGTCGGTGTCGCTGCGGGCGAGGGTGACCAGGGCTGTCACGGGGTCGGCTTCTATCGCTATTGCCGTCGGGGTGGGGCCGTCGTGCCGGGGTGGGGCCAGTCCGGTCTCCTCGGTGGTGATCAAGCGGCCGGTGCGGTGGCTGAGTGCTTGTGCGGCCAGGTCGGGGACGGGCGAGCGGGGGCGCGAGCCGGTGAGCCAGTGCGCGACCGCGGTGCGGTCGTAGTGCAGTGACAGTCCCTGGGCCCTGCCCAAGTCGTTGATGGCGCAGGCCAGTTCCCCGGCGTTCCAGTTGGCTTCGGTCAGTAGAGCGGCGAGGCGGTGGTTGGGCTGGTGACGTGGCATGGCTTTCCCCCGTACGGCGATGCACCCGGATTTCTCATGTTCACAAGCGTTCAACGGGTTCACGCGGCGATCACGGTGAAACGCTTCTGCTGACGGCGATCGAGGGGTGCACTACGGGTGTACCCGGTCCGGGCGTGGCCACATCGGGCGCCTGTCCAGATCCATGACCATTCCCGAACCTTGAATGGCCGTCAGGAAGTGCGTGTTATGACCAGCACCGCCTTCGCCGCATCGCCCGGCAACCCCGCTCCGGCCAAAGCGCTCGCGCGGGCCCGCGAGCTGCTCGCCCCGCCCTCAAAGACTGGGGCGGCACACGGCGCCGACCAGCGCAGAAGCGGGAGAGGGAAGTCGCGGCAGCACTGCTCGAACTCGGCTCGGATCGCTGTGCAGATGCTGGAGACGGTCGACTTCGGCAGCGCCGCTTCCCGCCCGAAAGCGTCTGCCAGGGCGTGTGCTACGTCCCGGGTGGTGCCCGCAGCAGCAGAAACCGGAGACAAGGGGATCACCATGGAGCGTGACGCGGCAGAACATGCCCTTCGCAGCTACTTCGCAGCCATCGGCGACAGCGACATTCAGGCGGTGATCGCGCACCTAGAACCGGACGCTGTCCTTTCCGATCCGTACGGCACTACCCGGCACGCCGGAACAGAGAACATACAGAGGTTCATCGCCTCCCGACATGACCAGATCGCCAGCATTGCCGTAGCACTCACCTGGCATGTCACCTGCGGAAACCGCGCAGTCGCGCACTGGAACGCCCGTGCCGCCGGGCGGGATGGCCGCCGGGCGTTCTTCCGGGGAACCACCGTCTTCACCTTCGGCACCGGCACGCTCTTCCGATCCGTCGAGCACTACTACAACCCGCAAGAGTTCATCGGGCACATCGTCACCTCCTGACACGCCCCCAGCGCCACGAAGATCTGCCCCGAAAAGGAGCTACTCCCATGGCCGTGCTGTCCCGACCTGTCATCCAGTACCCCCGGCACATCCTCGACCAGCAGCAGGTACTCGCCCTCGTGGAGAAGGAATTCTCCGGCAGACGTCATGCGGACAAGGCGATCCAGCTGATCAAGGGCATGAACATCGATCGCCGCTACGGCGTCATCCCTACCGAGCGTCTGCTCACCTCAGGGACTCTGGAAAAACGCGTCGAGCGGGACCTCACCCACGCACTGTCCCTCGCGGTACGGACCGCTCGGGAGGGCATCACCGCAGCTGGGCTTACCGCCCGCGACATCGACTCCCTCATCTTCGTCCACTCCACCGGATATGGCCTGCCCAGCCTCGACGCACCGCTGACGGCCCGCCTGGGGCTCCGCCGCGACGTACGAAAACTGACCATCTCGCAGTCGGGATGCGCCGGCGGCGCGGTGGCGCTGGCCCGCGCCCGCGATGACGTTGCAGCACATCCGGGAGCGCATGTACTGATCGTCGCCGTGGAGCTGTGCTCTCTGCTCTTTCACGAGGAGGAGACCAAGCTGGAGCGCATGATCTGCTGCGGCCTGTTCGGCGATGGATGCGCGGCGGCCGTAGTGAGCGGTGAAGACCGCGACGGTATCCGGCTCAACTCCTCCTGGGAGTACCTCCTTCCGGATTCGCTGTGCGAACTCCAGATGACCATGGGGCCGGAAGGGTTCGGATGTGAACTCGCCCCCGGCGCACCCGACCACATCAAGGCGGCACTACCCGAGTTGATGCGGTGGTGGCGGGACACAGGACACCAGAGGGAGGACCTGAAATTCCTTCTCGCACACACCGGCGGTCCGAGAATTCTGCGGGCCATCGAGGAGGGCCTGGCCCTCGACGAGAAGATGCTGCGGCCTTCCTACGCCACGCTGAGGGAGAGCGGAAACACGGCGAGCGTATCGGTCCTCGACGCGATATCCCGCGGGTGGGACTCGCTCGCACAGGGCGATCACGGAATGATCACGGGGTTCGGCCCCGGCATGTCCCTCATCGCCCTGGAAGCGCAACGAACCGGCCCCGTGTGACGCCAGACATCACCAGTCCAGGAGAACCGCCATGCCCGAGCACAACACCACCACCGTCCCCTTGTCTCCGGCCCCACTCATGCAACTCGCCACGGGCTTCTGGAGCTTCAAGACGTTCGCTGCTTCCATCGAACTGGGGCTGTACGACCTCCTCGCCCAACACCAGGGCTGCACCGTGGAAGAGGTCGCCAAGGCCCTTGACCTGCGCCACCGCCCCGCCGATCTTCTCCTGGCCGCCTGCGCGTCCCTGGACCTCCTGGACAAACAAGCCGACCGGTACCTCAACTCCCCCCTCGCCGACCAGTACCTCGTCACAACCCGCCCCGGCTACTTCGGCGGTTTCGTGCGGTTCTGCGACCAGCGCGAATATCCGGCCTGGCACCGAGTGACCGAGGCCCTGCGCACAGACCGGCCGGTGACATGGGACCCAGCCACCCAAGACTCCGTCTTCTCCGCCGAAGACCCCGTCATGCTGGAACTGTTCTGGGAAGCCATGCACTCCATCTCGGTATCCACCGCAAGGACCCTCGGAGAGGTCTACGACTTCGGCACTCACCTGCGGCTGCTGGATGTCGGAGGGGGCTCGGGAGCGTTCCCCGTCGAACTCGCCAAGCGCTATAAGCACCTGTCGGCCAGCGTCTACGACCTGCCACACGCCTGTCGCGTCGCGGAGAAGAAGATCGAGGCCGCCGGCCTGCAAAACGTCGTGAACACCCTCGAAGGCGACTTCCTGCGTGACGACACCCTGCCCCTCGGCTACGACGCCATACTGCTGAGCCTGATCCTCCACGACTGGGACGAGCCCACCGGACGGGCCCTGCTACGCAAATGCCGGGCGGCACTGCCTTCGGACGGAGTGCTTCTGATCTGCGAACTGCTCCTGAACGACGAGCGCACCGGCCCGCCGTCAGCAGCGCTCATGGGGATGAACATGCTCGTCGAGAGTTCAGGCGGTAAGAACTACTCCGGCGCCGAATACACCGCGTGGCTGTCCGAGGCGGGCTTCGCCCACACGGAGATCGTTCCCCTGGACGCGGCCGGCGCCAACGCCGTCATCGTCGCTCGCCCCGCATGACAGAGCGGATCACGCCCTGTGGGCATGCCTTCCCGTATGACTCGTCCGATTGCGCCGCCAGCCAGTTCAGGCTCCGGATCTGCCGATCACGGTGATCGCGCTCACGGGGGTGTCGGCAGCCTCCGCCGACGTCAGCGATAGCCAAAACTGGCTGTGGGGACCGCCGTTGTCGAAGGCGGCGACTACGGAGAAGGGGCGTGGAAGAGAGGCCATCTCCCCACAGCATGCGCAGCGCGGACACCAGGTCGAGGGACGTGTTGCACCCGAGGGTGTCGAGGTCGTCAAGACATATCCGCCAGTGGTGGTCGTCTTCGTAAGTGTGCGCGTTGACCAACTGCTGGAGCCGGTCATCCGGTGTGTTCGCGTCGCGCAGGCCGAAGACGCCGACGTCGGAGAACCCGATGACGAAGGGGCCCAGACAGGGGGCGAAGCTCATACACGGGACGGGATCGACGGTGCTGTCCCGCTTGTGGGCATGTGAAGGAATGTCACGGCGGCAGCCCAGTCGGTGATCGCGCAGAGGGCGCGATGACCTTCAAAAAACTCAGCCGGTAGGACTCTGTTAGGTCGGTGCGGGTCTTGCCAGGCAGCGTCTGCCCGATCCCAGGCAGGGGGCGGTGGTTCGTATTTTACGCCAAACTGTCGGACGAGGACCGTGTGCCGGGCGCTGCCGGCGCTGCACGGTTCGGGCAGGAGCAGCTCTGACGTGAGGAGTGCGGGTATGGAGTTGGAGCTTCGGCATCTGAGAGTGCTCTGTGCAATCGCCGATGCCGGAAGCCTGGGCCGGGCCGCGTCGGACCTCGGGTACTCACAGTCGGCCATGAGCACACAACTCCAGCGGATAGAGAGGCACTTCGGAGAGTCGCTGTTCGAGCGGCACACATCGGGTATCGAGCTGACGCACTACGGCGCGGAGGTCCTGGCTCAGGCCCGTGACGTTCTGGCCCACGCAGCCTCGATCGGACGGCGTTCGGCCGCAGGCGGTGCGAGAGTGCGCCAACCCCTCCGCCTGGCCGCGACCAACTCGCCGGTCCTGGCCGGCATGCTCGTCCGGCTCCGGAGCCGACTGCCTGATCTCGCGCTCACGGTGAGTAGCGTGTATCCGTCCTCGGAGATCGTCGAACTCCTGGAGCACGGCGAGGTGGACGCCGCGATCGCCGCGGACTACCCCGGACGTGTGCTTCGCCACTCGGCCGCCATTGCGCTCCGCGGGATCGTCACCGAGCCGTCCTTCGTCGCTCTGCCGGCCGGGCACCGGCTCCGGCACTGCCGGGAGGTGGCACTCGCCGACCTGGCCGACGACGCGTGGTTTCTGACCCCGGACGACGGAGCGGGCTGGCCGGGAGTGTTCTACGTGGCCTGTGAGTTGGCCGGCTTCAGCCCGGCGGCGGTCCACGAATTCCTTGGCGACCGGGAGCAGTTGCAGAAAATGATCGCTGAGGGCATCGGGGTCTCCGTCGTCCAAGCGACACTTCGGCCGATCCCCGACGTCCTCGTCAAACCGCTGGTCGGCACGCCCCTGTGGTGCCGTTATGTGCTGGCCTGGCGACGCGAGGGCCCTGCCGACGAGGTGGCGGACACACTCTTCGCCTCCGCCGCGGGGACGTACCGCGCTCTCATCGCGCAGTCGACGCACTTCCGGGCGTGGGCCTCGTGCACCTGAAACGTGATCAGGCCCTGGACGAGTAGGACCAACCGGCAGTAGGCGGTGAAGCGCGGCCGTTGTAAGAGCATCCGCCAGTAGGCCATGGACGCGACAAGGCTGGCAGCACGACGGACACGAGTTTGGTCGGTTCGAGGACCCGGCGGTCTTCGACCGGCTGGTCCTGGCGCTGGTGTCGAGGACGGGGACGGGGACGGGGTACGAGCGGGTCACGGACGCGGCGTGTTCGGCCACCACGATCCGGCGTCGGCGGGAATGAGTGGATCGAAGCCGATGTCGCCGGGCATCTCCTCTTGATCCCTACTACACCACCCGGCGGGATGCCATCAGCTCGACCAGCAGAGCCTCACGGAGCCGGGCCATACACCGGCCTCGGTCCAGTCCCGTAGCGTCGCCTGCAGGTCACCCCGCCGCAGCCGACCCGCTCGGCAGGTGCGTCCGCCCAAGTCACGCCTTCGCACAGCACACGATGCCCGCCACAGGAGGCATGGGAGAGCTCGGCCTGCCCGCCACTGTCACCAGGTTGCATCGTGGAGGTCCGCCAAGGCAAACAGGGCTGAACTGTTGGTGGCCGGTTTTGATGGCCGTTGACATATCCGGCACGTATTCATAGGAGGCTGTGTTCGACCTCTCGGCCGACGTGAGGGGGCCTTGCGGAAACGTTGGTGAGAACTCTGCGTGACTAGCCACCAACCTACCCCTCAAGGCGATGATGGCCTGGCGATGACCTCACGCACCCGACCCCAGCACGCCGTCATCGTCGGCGGAGAACGCGTAGAATTTGCCGTTCTGCTTGGACGCGTATTTCAGTCCTACCCACATGCGGTCGCCGATCTCGATGACGGTGTGGGGGCCGTTGCCGGGCGGCAGTTGACAACGACGGCCGCACCGTCATCACGGCGGGCGAAGTAGTCCGGCACGTGCGACACCGCCGTGCCGTTCGCTGCCGTTCGCTGCCGTTCGCTGCCGTTCGCTGCCGTTCGCTGCCGTTCGCTGCCGTTCGCTGCCGTTCGCTGCCGTTCGCTGCCGT
>NZ_JBFAIP010000131.1:0-5725 GCF_040654775.1 Streptomyces sp. NPDC050636 | reverse complement strand
TGCCGTTCGCTGCCGTTCGCTGCCGTTCGCTGCCGTTCGCTGCCGTTCGCTGCCGTTCGCTGCCGTTCGCTGCCGTTCGCTGCCGTTCGCTGCCGACCAGAACAGCCAGAGCGGCTGCGAGGACATGCCCACCACCGCCGGGTCGTAGTCCAGCAGGGTATACATGCCCAGCAGCTCCATGTTCCGCCGGTTTCGTTGAGGCGTGCGGACAGGTGGTCGGGAGCGCGAACGCATCGGCCGCGGCAGCCACACCCCCGTGCGCCCCACACAGTCCCTGTCCTCGCTGTAGGCAACCGGGCCGGAAGCCGTCACCGTGGTCTGCACACCCCGGACCCGGCTCGCCGCGAACGGTCGAGTCCGGTCGCAGGGGCCAGCCGGGCATCCGCACCTCCCGAGGAGGATCCGCCATGGCCGAACTCCGTGCCGAACTTCGTTCAAGACGTCGCCCGTGGTACGGCGGCATTCCTCCACGCCACCACGCGGGTTCATAAGACCTGTACAGGCATATCTCAATATCACGCGGGATAGAGGGGAGCACAAACAGTGAAACGACGGGGAATGGTTCTCATCATCGCAGCCCTGATGGCCACAGCAGGCCCCGCTCTCGGCCCCAGCGCAGCACAGGCCACACCACAGTCACCAACCCACACCGCACCCACGCACCCACGCCCCCACAAAGCCGCCGGCGAAGAACTGAGGATCCCCTGCACCAAGGCAGCCGCCGCCCCAACCCTCCCTGCCACACGTGACATCCCCCTTTTCCCCTGTTTGGGCGTGAACGGGAAAGAGGTCTGCCGTTCAACGTGCCAGACTCTCGGATACCAGACCGGATCATGTGAATGGTCGTGGCTCACACTTACATGCAGGTGCAAAGTCCCAAAGTGAATGCAGTCTGTCCCGATGAGTTCACGGTCGTGACGAAGTCGTCGGGACGGGGCGGCCGTGACACTGACCGCCAATCATCACGGCTAAAGTCCAATGAAGATGTTGGGCTGACACATGCGGTGTGATCTGCGGTGGAAGGCCGCGTGCGGGCTGGGCCTGCATGACCGCGCGTTTGATCCCTCGCTGCTGGCCTACTTTCCGGTGTCGGCTGGCCCGCTCCAGGCAGCCGGACCGGCTCTTCGACGCGGTGCGCGAGGTGGTGGCAGACACCGGCGGGCCTTGGACTCGGCGGTGCTGGACGATGCAGTGGTCACCCGGGACACGGTCACCCAGCTGATCGCCGCGATCCGCCGCGTGATCCGCGAAGTCCCCGGTGCCCAAGGCGTGGCCGACGCCTACTGCCGGGCCCACGACTACGCCGACCCCGGCAAGCCGAGGATCGCCTGGAACGATGAAGGGGGGCCGCACCCATCTGGTGGACGCCCTCGTCACTGACGCCCTGCAGTTGCTGGGCCGTCTGCCCGAGCAGAACCTGGGACCCGGTGCGGTCGACGCCGAGGGGATCTTGGCCCTGGTGGCCGCGCAGGACGTGAAGGTGGCCGACGATTCCGATGGCACCGATGGGGTGGCGGATCGCTCGCCGCACCGCATACGACCATGGTCTCCACTGTCGATGCCGAATCCCGGCACGTGCACAAGACCCGCTCCCATTAGCAGGACGGGTTCAAAGCCATCTCGCCGTCGAGCCGGAGACCGGACTGATCGCCGCGATCAACCTTCGGCCGTGTGCGCGGGCGCCCTCGATGTCGTCAGGGGAGGGCGTCATGCAGGTGATCACCCCGGACACGGGGCGAACCCGCCTCTACGCAACCCGCATGCTCGGGGCAGGGCTCCTGCAGGTCAACGGCCTGCCGTGATGGGGTGATTGCTGCCCAATCAGCCTTGAGATAGCCCCGGCTATTCGATGAGCGATCGTTGTTCGCCTCGGCCTCCGGTTCATGGCTGCCTCGTGCGGTCACATCAGGAGCGAGGGAATCCCGTGAGTGGTTCAACCGGCCGGCTAGTGGTGCATACGGTGGAGAAGCCGTTCTTGATGCCTGTCGAGGACGTCTTTCGCCTGCGTCAGTGCAGCGTGGTCATGCTGACGGGCAGAATCGAACGTGGGCGGGTGCGCAAGGGTGACGAGGTGGAGGTCGTCGGCTTGGGCAGCGCCGCGACTTCCCGGGTCGTGGGCATCGGCCAGGGCCATGTGCGTATCGATGAGGCGAGTGCGGACATGAACGTGGGGTGGTGCTTCGTGGCATCGCTGCGGGCGCAGTCGAGCGGGGGCAGGTACTCGCGACGCCAGGCTCGATCAGCGCGCACGCCGCGTTTACCGCAGACATCACGCCGCTGTCCGAGGAGCAGGGCGGTGCAGACGTGGCGTCTGGCGATCGTCTTCAATTCTGCTCCCGCGCCGCTGCGGTTTGGGGCGCCGTCACGCTGCCCGATGGCACCGACGTGGTACGGCCGCTTCACGGGGCTGAGGTGACGGTGACGCTCGAAGCCCCTGTCGCGCTAAAAAGGGTCAGCCCTTCGCCTTCCGCCATCACCATCGTGCTGCCGGCTCCGGGACCGTGACTCAACTCCCGTGCTGAGCTTCACGAGCGGAGCCACAGCCGGACGGCAGCAACGGTGGCCGTACCGTGAAGGACGTACCCTTGCTTCTCGTACCTGGTAGCCACGGCCCGAAATCCCTTGAGCGCCAGGATGGTTCGCCCCACTTCATTTCGGCGGACACACCGCATCCCGCCTGCGTAGCCCGGTCGAAGCCTTCGCCCGCCTCAAGCAGCTGCAGATCTCCCGCAAATCCCCCTATAGCCCCAATCGCCTTACTCAATGACACAAGCCGTACCCCTGGAAAAGCACCTCTGAAACTTAGTGAACCACCCATTTCGAGTTGCGCCGCCGTCGGAGCCTGCTCAGCGAGCAGGCTCCGACTCCGTGTATGCGCTGGCTTCCCTTAACCTGGCAAAGATGCGTTGGAAGTTCACATGGTTCACTCACATCCAGAAATTCCCCAACCGCTTCCATCTGAATTCGAACATCGACAAGAATGCCCATCCCCACAACAAGCGCGTGGAAGGCTGGGTAACACATGGCCGATGACCAGGAATTGTCTCCCTCTGACGCCGAACTCACCGCATCATTAAGGAAGTCCGAATCCGACGCTCCCGTTGACGAGCTCTACCGACGACACCGGTCCGCCGTATTCTCCTACGCACTGGCCTGCTGCCGCGATCCCCACACGGCCGAGGACCTCGCCTCGGAAGCCTTCGCCCGCACCCTCAAAGCCGTTCGGTCCGGCAGCGGTCCCGAAGCGGCCTGGCGCCCATACCTCCTCACCATCGTCCGCCGTACCGCCGCCGACTGGGCGGCCACGACTCGCCGCACCCAGCTGTCACCCGACTTCGAGCAGTGGCTGGTCAACCTGCCGGACACCCCTGCCGACGAGAGCAGCGAGGAGCGGATGCTCCGCCTGGAGGACAACAGCCTTGTGTTACGGGCGTTCCGCTCGCTGCCCGAACGCTGGCAGACCGTTCTCTGGCACACAGCCGTCGAGGAGGAACCGGCCGCGAAGGTCGGCCCCCTGCTCGGTTTGGGCACGCGCGGGGTCAATTCACTGGCGTACCGTGCCCGGGAAGCCCTGCGCGAGGCATACCTCGCCGCACACGCCGAGAGCAGCTCCGACACCGAAGAATGCCGCCACTACAGCTCCCTGCTCGGCGCCACGATGCGCCGCGCCGGCCGCCGTAGGAACAAGGACCTCGACCGGCACCTCGCGGCGTGCGAGCGCTGCCGCTGCGCGCTGATCGAACTGACCGATCTCAACGAGCGGCTGGGTGCGGTGCTGCCGACCGGGGTACTGCTCTGGGGCGGCTCTGCGTATATGGCCGCGCGCCTGGCGGAGGCCGGGGCGAGTGCGGGTGTCGGCGCCGTGCCCTCGGACGACGGTACGGGGTGGTGGGCCGGCGTGAAGGGCTCCCCGTTGCGCACGGGCGCGGTGGCCGGTTCCGTCGTCGCCGCCATCGCGGTCACCCTCCTCTTCGTGCCGATGTCACCGTTCTTCGGGTCTGACGGGAAGGAGCCGGCGAGCCCGTCACCCGAACCGCCCGACACGGCCCTCGAACTGCTGCCCCCTGTAACGCACGCGCCCACGCCGTCCAGGATCACCACGTCGCACCGGGCAAAGCCATCCGGCACACCGTCGGTCTCCGCATTACGCACTCCCAGTTCCGCGCCGTCGTCCACCAGGGACGGCCTTGGGTCCGTCGCGTGGTCGGGCAGGCTCATCAACGCGGGAGACAGGACCCTGTGCCTTGAGCCGGTCGGCACGGCGGTCGTCCACAACACCTGCGACAGCAGCAAAGACCAGGTGTGGGCGAAGCGCTCCTCCCAGACCGGGAACTACACCTGGCTGCGCAACGCGGCCACCGGCCAGTGCATCGACTACGGCGGAAGCGAGATCGAGCGCAGCAACGTTGCGCTCATCCGGATCAGGATGGCCAACTGCCGCCCAGACGGGAAAACACAGCTGTTCAGCTTCAGCAGCTTCCCCGAAGGCGGCTATCTGATCAGGGCCCGGCCCGGCGGCGACTGGGACGAGATGCAACTCGGGATGGAGGACTGGAATGGCGACTTACCGCCCAGAAAGGACGATCCCGCCGTTCTCACGTACCACTACTACAACGCCCCAGGGCTCCGTTACTGCCTCTCCAACCCCTGAGCAGCCGCGGGGCACCGTCACAGGGCCCGGTCCGATCTGCCGTCCTGGATGCCCGGTCCCGCGGCTGTAGCGCCCGAGTTGGGCCGGGCACGGCGACGACGATCCAGAAGCGTGAGCGGTGGATCCGCAAGAACGCTCGGCGAGAGACCTGGGAACCCACACGGCGTGAGCGAGCGGAAGCGCTGGACGGACTGGGCCTGTTTCGGAAGTGCGGGCAGGCGGGGTGACGGTGGGGCTGCAAGGATTCGCCCATGGAGCAGATATTGAGTCGGCAGGAAGCGTCGGAGGCAGTCCAGGATCACGGGTGGCGCCTCTTGCTGGGCGCTTTGCGAACGTCGGTTCCGGTCGGGGCGTTGGCTCAGGCGATCGGCTTGGCAGCGGACGCTGTCGCGGTGTGCGGCGACGACGCCGACCGTCATCTTCGGGTCGATGTCCGCCCCGATCGGGTCGTCTTCACTCTGCAGTCGTTGGACCTCGCAGCGGTTACTACCCAAGACGTCGAACTCGCGCGTCGGATCTCTGCCACCGCTGACAAGTCCGGGTTTCTCACGGATCCCGAAATCGGAACGGGGGCAGCGCGGTCCGTCCAGCTTCTGGAGATCGCGATTGATGCACTGAACATCGCCGGGATTCGGCCGTTCTGGAAGGCAGTGTTGGGCTATACCGATGAGGCGGGCGCCGAGGGACCGGAGGATCCGCTCGTCGACCCGGTCGGGCAGGGCCCGGCCATCTGGTTCCAGCAGATGGACCGGGCGCGCCCGCAGCGCAATCGCATCCACTTCGACATCTGTGTTCCGCATGACGAGGCACCCCGGCGGATCGAGACCGCACTGGCGGCTGGGGGCCGACTTGTGTCCGCGACCCGTGCCCCCGCTTTCTGGGTACTTGCCGACCTGGAGGGGAACGAAGCCTGCCTGACCACATGGCAGGGCCGAGACGGCTGAAACTTTCTTCGAACGTGCTGGTCACAGCCACTCGTTGATGGCTGCTCCAGGAGCGCAAGTCTGGCGAAATAGAACCAGTCCGAGTCTGCCCCAACCTGAAGTACCCAAGTAGCACGGGGCCCGAGAAATC
>NZ_JBFAIP010000130.1:0-14530 GCF_040654775.1 Streptomyces sp. NPDC050636 | reverse complement strand
TCTACCCCCAACACGACCCACTTTTCCCCACCACCCCGCTCTTCCTATCTCGGGGTCCCGCGCTGGCCGCGCGCTGGGGCCCGGCCTGCGGGGAGCGGTGATCGTACGGGCCGGACCTCACTGTCCAGGCGCCGATGCCCTCATTCCTCCTGCGGTCCGGAGCTGCCGTTGCGCGGCTTTGCCGACTGTTGCGGGTCGTAGCCGGGGAATGGGCGGTCGAAGAGCCAGTTGTAGAGCATTTCCCGGCAGATATGCGGCTGGAATGCCGGCACTTGGTGTCCGGAGTCGGGCAGGCTGACCTGCGTCAGGTTCCCGCGACTGCGGACGAAACCCTTCGGGTTCCCCTGTGCTTGAGTCCAGATGAGGCGGGGCGCGTCGCGCCACTGCGCGTGCTCGTGGTCGCCCCTCTGCTTCATGAGATCGTCCAGGATTTCCTCCGTGCTCCGGTACCCGCAGGCGGTGTCGAAGTTCCCGGTGTAGAGCAGGCTCTTGTAGCCCTTGTCCATGACGTCCGTGTACCGCCAGGAGCCGTCCGCCATGTTGTCCTGCACCAGCGCCTTGGCCACCGGGCCGCTGTCGTCGGCGCTCTGCCAGGTGACGTTCGCGGGAACGTGCAGGGAGTTCTTCACGCCCTCGCTGTTCAGATAGGCGTTCAGCGCCCCCATGGGCAGATCGTCCCAGCGCCGCACGTCGTAGACGTCGAAGTGCCCCCCGTACATCCCGGTCGCGGTCACGAGGGCGTTGCCGAGGTCGGTGGCCTTCTCCATCTCTTGCTTTTCGAGGGCGTCCTGGAACTCGGCGTAGGACTCATCGAGTCCGTCTTTCTGGGCGATGCCGATGAACCCGGTCGTATAGGCGTAGTCGATCAGGATACGTAGGGACAGTTCGGGCTTGATCCAGCCGTTGCCGACGGCTATGCCCTTGAGGTTGATGCGTTGCTCGGACGGGAGCTGACCGTTGCGCTTGTCGATCTCCAGGGCGATCGCCGGTACGTACTTGCCGGCGTAACTCTCACCGCAGACGTACAGCGGGCACCGTGCGTACTCCGGGTGCAGACTGAAGAACTGCTGCAGGCCCTTCCAGAACATTTCGCTGAGGGCGCTCTCGCTGTGGACGTACTCGTCGGTGTCGGAGTAGCTGTATCCGGTGCCGATGGGCTGGTCCCAGTAGATGACATGCGCTTCCTGGTTCCAGGAGTCGGCGGTCGCCGATATCGTGCCGGCGGCGTCGTCTTCGATGGACAGTGGCCCGTTCTCCAGGAAGAGGCCGAGGAGCGAGGAGGCGCCGGGTCCGCCGTTGAGCCAGATCAGCAGCGGCGTCCGGCTGATCAACTCCTGCTGGTCGGGGACCGCGACGTTGGGGTTGCAGGTCTGGCTCTCGAAGAACCAGTAGAAGAGATGGTCCCTGGTATTCGGATGCTCCGTGCTGTCGATGTGCACGTGACCGGCGTAGGAGCGCACCTTCTTGGTGTCGGCGGTGGAGAAGTCGATCCGCTGGGTGTTGAGGACGTTCGCCGGAATCGAGGCGACAAGGTCGTCCAACATGGTTCACCTTCCGTTCGGCAGCTGGGTCAGGGAGTCGGACGACCGTGCCGCCGGGATCGTGTGAAGTCGGCGCCGCGGAACAGCTTGGCTGTCCGTTCCGTCTGCTCCAGGACCCCGATGCGCTGCCCCTGGAGCAGTTGCAGCGCGGGGAACCGGTCCTTTTCAAACAGCAGGATGTTGAGCGAGCCGCCGTACTTGAAGTTGCCGATCCTTTCCCCCTTCTCCACCATGACCGGTGTCTGGAGCGGGGGCTTGAACTTGTCCAGGAAGTTCACGGAGGCGATCGAGTTGAGGCCGACGGGCACCATTCCGACGTACCCTTCGCCGGCCGGCCCTCCGGAGGCATTCAGATACGTCGTCTTGATGATGAGGTATCCCCGGCGGAACCTTTCGAAGTCCGAGTAGTCGTAGCCGTAGCCGACGTCTCCCTTGTCGAGCAGGTCAGGGAGGCTCTTGAACCCGTAGTACGCGCCGTCGACGTCCTCGCATGCCTCCACCACCTCGCCCGCGACCGGTGAGTGGTACCAGTGGTAGCGGTCGGGCATCAGGATGCATGACACCGCCGTACCGCCGTCGAAGCGGGCGGCGTACTCGGAGTTGGCGAGCAGCTGGTTGATGTTCATGCTCACCGACTTGACCGGGATCTGCGTTTTCGCGGTCAGGTCATCGACGATCATGTTGATGACGCAGTCGGCCGGGGCGACCACCACGTCGATCTCGTCCTTGGCGTCGACCGGCCGCCTGCCCTCCTTGAGCTCCCGGATGAAGAACTCGTTGAAGGTCTGCCAGTCCTCGATCTTGTACTCGTCCATGCGCTTCGGGCCGAGCTCTTCGATCCATTTCTCGATGAGCATCTTCCATTTGTCGCCGTCCAGCTTCCCGTCCATCTGCATGCCTTGCAGATTCGTGAAGTCGGCGGTCATCTCACGACCCGGACCGGAGAGTACGAAGTCCAGGCCGGCCTGGTTCTTGTAGGTGAGCCAGCTGAACTTCTCGATGTAGTCAAGCCCGTTGTGGACCCCCGACGGCCATTCGTACCACTCACCGAAGAACTCGCACAGACGCTCGACGCCGCTCTTCCAGTCCCACTTCACTTCGTCCGGCGTGCCGTCCGGGTACGGCTGCAAGCCCTGGATCGTCTTCTCGTAATTGGTTTTGAATTTCTCGCGGTCGTTCTTGTACCAGTCCCTGATTTTGGCGAGAAACTCGCCGAGGTCCTTCGAGAATAGTTCGTTGCCCTGAGTCACTTTCCTGTCTCCTTCCGAGTTCAAGGAATGTCGAACCCCAACTCATGAGACTGCAGCTGAGATGGGAAGTGGGGCCCGACTGTGCCCGGACAAGACTGGACCGGAGCCGGGCCGCCGCGGAAGGAGGACTCAGGGCACGAAGATCGTTCTCTGCCATGCAGATATTCGCCGAGCCCCGCATCAGCTCACATCATCCGCCACGCGAGCTCCACATAGCCCTACCATGCGCCCCTTAGCGCAACATGCACCCCATCCATCACGCCGGGCATTCCACACTGACGCGGGGCACAATGGCCGGGACCCACTTGGACGAAACAAACCGGTGCTAAGGGCTTGCAGATCATTAACACGTCGCCTTGATCTTGCTGTTGGGGTCGTCGCTCTGGGCGTGAACCCGAGCTTGAGGGGCTGCGAGGGCGGCGGGCGGGGTGGCCGGCAGTCTTCTGATTGAGCTGACCGGAGTTCCGCAGAGTCCGATGTGCTGTCAGCGACAAGCTGACCAGTTCAAGGCGTGAGTGCAGTGAGCCGGTGAGCCGCCTGGCCGGTTTGTCGGTTGTGCCAGATTGCTGTGGTCCGGGGCGAGGATGCGCTGGGCGACGCGGACGGTGACGCCTTCAACGGTGCGTCCCCCGTGTTGTTCCAGGTCGAGCGGGCCTTTGAGGGCATCATTGACCGACTCGAGGAGCCGGCGGATCTTCTTGAGCATCAGCTCGCCGGGCCGGGCGGCCTCCCGTTTGGTGGACGGCCGCAACAGCGTGATGCCAGGAGGGGCGCGGGCAGCAGGCCCGGACTTCCGCGACGGCGGGTGCGGGAGCCTCCCTCGCCCTCGACATCCCCACCCATGACAGTCCGCCGGAGAGGCGCCCGCACACCTCACCCGGGCGTGCCCAGACGCCTCCAGCAAACACTCCCACCAACCCCAGGCCGACCTGACCCACCACAGGCCCAACGACGTCGTCGGCCATAGCACGGCGACACCTGGCGCCGACCTCCTGGCTCTTGCGTCCCCAGCACCAGTCCCTGATGAACCATCAGGAAAGTCAGCAGGGAGTCAGCATCAGCCCTGCCAGACCTGGTTCCAGCCTGCCACACGTACACATGCCGAGAGGGACAGAAACCGGTTCCTACCTGCATGTTTTGCCACCCCGCCTAGGGAGATCGTAGGGTCGCTCCCCCAGGGGCACGCAGGTGTAGTCCACGAACGCACGCTGGTCTTCCTGTGGCCGGAGCTGCGCACCCTGGTCAGCCGGCACATCCGCGAGGTGTGGGAAGCAGCCTTCCCCGCCCTGGCGTAAGTCATCGGCCGCGGCCGGAAGCCAGACTGGGAAAGGAGTCTGTGCTTTGGATGTACTCGACCCGATCGCCGAAGAACAGACAGGTGACCGAGGCGCCGCCGGCCGCAACGGCCTGACGGTGGACGGCGTCGCCGTGCTCGACGACCCGCATCCTGCGCGACGGTGGACCCCGCAGCCCCCGACCGGGGGGACGCTCTGGCTCCATCTCAACCGAGTACACCCAGCTCCGCTGGAATGGTCGAAACACTATGCCCATCCGCGGGAAGTGACCCGCGACGACATCCTCACCCACATCCAGACACTGCACGGCCGCCGGCGACATGACCAACTCGTCCCACTGCTCTCGCTGTTCGCCTGGGCCAAGCGGAACGGACTGATCTTTCGCAACGCAACCAGCCGGATCAAGGTCGGTCAGTACAAGTACGCCGTGCTGAACCGCTCGTCCCCGAGCGGCCTCGGCAACCGGCGGCTGGCCATCGCCGGGCGCGTCCGCCCGCTTGGCGATCTCACATTGAAGCTGCTGCCGTCTTCGCAACCCGCACGGCCTCTATCGCGAGCGACCTTCGCCATCGGTCCCCGTAGGCACCGGTGGAGAGGGCCGGGAACGCGATCGTCCACGCGCCCAGCTCGTCAGCGGCCTGGAGAGACTCCCTGTAGCAGGAGCAGTTGGGCACAGAATCACGCCGAACCGAGCGGCTCGTGACTACGGCCCTCCTTGGACACCCGCGGCTCTTCTCGTCGGGACAGGCTCAGGATTGCGGCCACCACGCTGACACCCGCCAGGGCCCACCACAGACCCGCAGGCCAGTCGGCCAGAAATGCCGTCACCAAGAGGGGGGCAATCGCCGCGGCTCCACCTGCGAAGAGCTGATTGAAAGCCAGGTAGGCGCCCTGCTCCCCATGTGGAGGGAGGCTGGTCAGCATGACCAAGGAGGCTTGTGAGACGGCCAGCTCGCCGAGCGTGTACAACGCCATGCCTCCGACCATCAGGGCGATTTGAGCTCCTTGGGGCACACCCCCGGCCAGGAGTGCGGCAACGTAGAGCGCGACGTACGACATACCACCCAGTGCAAGCACGAGCGGCGGGCGGAACCGGTCGAGCACCCGGCTCATGGGCAGTTGAAGCAGGGCCAGAAGCACGGTGTTGACTGCGAACAGAGCGCCCACGATCCACGGCGGCATCGCCAGCTCGCGGAGGATGAACACAGGCAGCGCGGTCTCCATCGCGAATGCGGCGGTCAGAAGCAGGGAATTGGCTCCCGCGACGCGCAGGTATGCCACATGGCGCCAGGGAGCGGCGCGCGGGCTGCTGATCGGCCGGATGAAAGCGGCCTCAGTGGTCTTCGAAGCAGGAATTCCGAGGTAGAGCAGAGCCGCGAGCACAAAGCTGGCCGCATTGATGGCCCCAAGGATCACGAATCCCGAACCTGTGTCTACGACAAACAGGCTGGCGAACAGTGCACCGGCACCGATACCCGCATTGAAGACGACTCTGGTCAGGGCGAGCCACTGACTACGCTGTCCCTCCGGTGCCAACCGGATCGCCATCAGGGGTCTCGCGGCCAGCTCCGCACGGTCTCCAAGGGCCAGGAGTAGGCCGCAGACGACCAGCGGCACCAGCCCTCGCAGGGAAATGAACCCTGCGAAGGCCACTGCTCGCAGCGCCGCCGCCGCCGTGAGTACGAACCTCGGTCCAAGTCGGTCCACGAGGCGGCCGACTGCGAAGAGGCCCGGTAGCACAGCGAGGGCAGTGACCGTGAGAACCAAGCCTACCGAGCGCAGGGACTCTCCTGAGAGTTCGGTGAAGAACAGCAGGGCGAAGGGGTGGAAGAACCCGGTACCCGTGGAATTGACGAATCCTGATATGCCGAACCAGACGACACCGGGTCCTCTTGGGAGCACGGAGGAGGGAGTGCTCCTGTCTTTCAGATCGACAGCTTCCATGTCACACGATCCTTCGATGCCTGGGAAACGGGTCGGCGCGGTCATGCCAGCACCCCTGCAGGTGCGTGGTGCTGCTGCAGGCATGGGTTACCGCAAGAGCCGATGGCAGCACCGCCCCGCTCAAAGTCTCGACGGCATCCGGCGCACGACGCCTGCGGAGCCACGACCCCAGCGGTTACCTTCACGGCAGCAACCACCAGGGAACAGGCCCCCCTCAATGGGTTACTTCCGATGTCTGCCGGAGCCGCCCCCGCCCGGCGGCTATGCCTCAGGAAAGGCCCGGTGCGCGGGGCGCTGCCGCGGCCCACACACCAGGCCTGCGATCAGTGCATGACGTCGTACTTCGCTGCCTCGACGAACTGCGGGGCGAACTTCCGCTTCTGCCACAGGCAATAGCGATTCAGCAGGCCAGCGAGTGGCCCCATGGGCCGGCGGAAGTCGATGATCACGATAATGCGTGACTCATCGCTCTCATTGATCACCTCGTGCTCGAGGGAGACGTCGAGTACGGTGCCCTCGCCTTCCTTCCACTCGTAGTACTCGTCCGCCAGACGGATGCGGGGCGGGTTGTCCGTAGGGATCCGGATGCCGAGGTGGTAGCGCAGGATGCCCGCGTACGGATCCTGGTGTGACGGCAGCGTCACTCCCGGCTCCAGGATGGATATGAAGGCGTTGACGACGCTCGGCGTGGACTGGGCGAAGGACAACAACGTGGGGCAATCCTTTTTGGCGAGCTCATTCGTGTTCCCGAACATGTAGGCGTAATAGAGGCGCCATTCTTCTGACACCTGAGCCGCGCGCTGTGGATCGAAGGTTCCGTAGGTCGGGATACTCCGGCTCGCGAGCAGTGCGTCCACCTCGGCCTGGAGGGCAGGGAACTGCCGCTCCAGCTCCCAGACTTCCGGGAAGACCGCGTGCGAAGGAATGATGCGCCGTCGGTTCTTTCCGCCGGCCTTGCGCAGGAAGACCCAGTTGTAGAGAGCCCGAAGTCGCTGGTTGTTGATGCTCGGGGAACCCTTCATTGCCTACTCCAATCATGGTGGGACAAGTGGTGTGACGCGCTCGCTTCAGGGCTGTTGGACGGCCACCATGGCGCCACGCTTCGCCTGCCACACGCTCGTCGTTCCGTCCAACTGCTCAAAGGTGAACTGCAGATGGGAAAGACCCCGGTCGATGGTCTCCCACATTTCCTCGTAGTCGGTTGCGCTGCCGCCCAGTACATCCATGAAGGACGAGGTCGTCATGGGCGGCAGGTCGGCACCGATGGCCAGCCGCTGGAGGTAGCTGACGATCCCCTGCTCCTTCAGCAGCGTGTCTATACCGCTCACGTCCCGGAAGACGCCGCCGGGGAGGGGAGATAGCCCGAAGTACTGGAATTCGACAGACCGCGCTTCGGATTCGGTCAGTGCGACCGGCTGGCCGCAGGCCACCCGAATGCCCACCTCCAGCAGATTCACTCCCGTCCCACGCCGGTACATGTCGGCCAGGAATCCGCCGAGCCGTCCGTTGACCTCGATGATCCTCGGACCCTCGGGGGTGAGCTTGAACTCGGTGTGCACCAGCCCCTGGCGCACACCGAGGGCGAGTGCCGCGTCCCCGGCCAGCCGGGCGATGTCGTCGCATTCGGCAGCGGAAAGGTGTGAAGGAATGAAATGGCCATGTTCGCGAAACGGTGGAACCATCGGAAACTTGCTGGTCACCCCGATGGTGTGCGTGCGGCCATCGGCGACGAAGGACTCCACGGAGACGTAGTCCCCGAATTCGCCTTCGTCCCGGCCCCGCAGATACTCCTCCATAACAAAGGGCCGTTCGGCGGTGGGTGTCAGATCCGGGGGAAAGTCGGCGGCCGTCTCCAGCAGGTGGACGTCGGTGCTGCTCTGGCCACGAACCGGCTTGACCACCACGGGGCCGGGCCGCCCCGCGAGAAGGGCCAGCGCTTCGCTACGGCTGGCCACCACGACCGACCAGATGGATTCCACCCCGCGCTCGGCGAGCCGCCGCCGCTGCGCCCCCTTGTCGGTGAGCCGGACGGCAGTGTCGCGGTCATGGAACGGCAGCCCCAGGTCATGCGCCAGATGCGCGGTGAAGGGGACCATCCCTTCGCTGAAGGTCGTCACGCCCGACGCACGGTGGTCCCGCAACTGGACGACTGCAGGAGTGAGTTCATGCTTGTCCGCCTGGACTACGGGACCGAAGGATTCGTATTCAGCCCGCTCTGGCTCGTCCAGGGTATCGGCGATGGATACGAAAATCGGCGAGAGACCACACGGTTGCGCTGCCTCAGCGATGTCCGCAGGCCGTACAGCGGAATTGGGGACAACGGTGACTATGACTGTACTCATCATTCACCCACACTCATTTTCACGAATCCGGTACACGCGATCTTTCAACTCTTCAATCTGCCGGCAATCGCGCTCAATTTCATCCATGGTACTGCCCGACATAAAGATCCGGAGCGTGCTCGAATATAGATCGACGGTCGGCTGGATGGACCCACCAGGTTCGATCTTGAGATCGAGCCTGGCCACGGTTTCCAGGTCGGATACATGCTCGACGACCTGCCAGTCGATACTCTCGACAACCCCGGAGAGCTCGGTGGATGTGGTGCAGCAGATGGCTTCTCGCTGTTTTCTGTACTGGCGACCGCCGTATTCGCTGATGAATTTCCCCGGGTTCAGGTAGGCGAGCGCCGTCAGAGTCGCCTGATTCGCACCCGCGCAGAGGTCATGAAACGCGGGATGCATGTTCCCGGCGATGCGCGTGCCCACCTCTACCAAGGCCGGCCCCTCGGGGGTGAGGATGACCTCGGCATGTGTCGGCCCGAACTTGACGCCCAGCGCGTCGAGCGCCTTCTCCACATAGGGGATCAGTTCGAGTGCAGGACCCTCGTCCGCCGACAGGAGGCAGTCCCTGTCGTAGATGTTGCGGCCGGAGGGAAGCAACCGCTTCTTGTACTCCCAGACTCCGCAGACATAACGCCGCCGACCGTAGGAGACCATGTCCACCACGTATTCGGTACCTTGCAGATACGACTGAGCCAGCACTTCCGAGTTGATGTCGCCATAGATCGTCTCGGATTCGAGGATCGCGTTCGCTGCGGACCTCACCTGCTGTGCGGTGCCGCAGACATACACGCCGTCACCAGCGGCGGAGTTGAGCGGCTTCACCACTACGGGATAGTCGGCCGTCTCCTCCGCCCACCGGACGAGTGCCTCCGCATCTCCGCTCTTGAGCTGACCGGCACAGTGCAGTCCCGCTGTGCGCAGCGCCTCTCCCATCCAGTACTTGTCCCGCCGGGCATTCGACAGCGCTGTCCCGTTGGTAGGCAGGCCGAGCCGCTCCGAGAGCCGGTCGGCCAGCAACACGCCTGGCTCCTGCCCGGCGAGGACACAGACCGGCGCCCGGTCCTCCAACTGAACGAGTGTCTTCTCGATGTCGCTGTGAATGATGTTCGCTTGATAGACGCTCAAGTCCGGAGCCGGCATCGACGGCATCAGTTCCGGGGTGCTCTGGACGTGCACCAGTTCCGCCCCCAGGGCGGCGAACTCGGGGGGCAGGTATTTCCCTGACGTATACGCGTCGACCAGTACCACGACCGGTCTGTTCCGGGACAACAGGGCTCCTCACGGTGTCGGTGCCGCTGCTGCGGCCGGTCGGGCGTGATCAGGTGGACGAGAAACCACCGTCGACGAAGATCGTCTGGCCGGTTACGTACGCAGAAGCGTCGCTCGCCAGGAAGACCGCGACTCCTGTGAAGTCCCCCAGCTCGCTGTTGCGGCCGCTCATCGTCCGACGAGCCATGGCAGCGGTGCGCTCGGGGTCCCTGAACACGGCCTCGTTCAAAGGCGTGTGCACGAATCCCGGCGCGATGGCGTTGGCACACACTCCGCGTGCCGACCATGCCTCCGCCTGGGACCGCGTCAACGCCGTCAGCCCCGCCTTGGAGACACCGTAGGCACCGCTGTTCCCGAAGGCCCTGACAGCCTGCTGAGAGGCGATGTTGATGATCCGCCCCCATCCATGCGCCGCCATCTTGGGCCCCAGCCGTTGGCCGAGCACGAAAGGAGCATCGAGGTTGGTGCGCATGGTCTGATCCCAGTCGTCCTCGCTGAGCTCGTCCATCGGCGGCCTGACGTTCACGCCGGCCGCATTGACCAGGATGTCCGTCCTCCCGTGCAGCTCCTCCACCTGGTCAGCCAGCCGGCGCACCGCATCGCGCTCACCAAGGTCGGCGCTCAGCCAGGCCGCGGCGCCGCCGTCGGCCCGCATCCCCGCCACCGCCTCCCGCAGCGGTTCGGACCGGCGTGCGACCACCACCACTTCGGCCCCGGCACGGCACAACGCCGTGGCAATCGTCCGGCCAATCCCGGAACTGCCGCCGGTAACTACGGCCTTGCGGCCCTTGAGCGTGAACAATTCTCTGACGAAGTCGTCCATGGCTGGCTCCTCAGACAGCTGGGGCAGAGCAGTCGGATCGGCGCACGACCGGCCGTCCGGGTTACTGGGTGCGGGCGTTGTCATCAGGCCTTTTGGCGTGTGGGACGCAGCCTGATGTCATCGAGGTGCACATGGGTCGGCTGGCCGACCACGAACTCGATGACCGTGGCGACGTCCTGCGGAACCAACAGCGGCCCGTTCTCCTCCGCCACTGCCTCGAACCAGGCGGTGTCGTATCCGGCCGCCTGCTGGAAGCCGGATCGCACGAACCCGGGCTCGATGAGCGTGACGCGGATGTTGTAGGCGCAGATCTCCTGGCGCAACGCCTCGACCAGCGAGTGGACGGCGAACTTCGTCGAACCGTAGACCGGATTGGCGGCCGACACCTGGCGCCCCACCGTGGAGCCGATGACGACGATGTCCCGCACCTGACGGCCTGAGTCTGCCTCGGCCTGCTTTTTGAAGTCGGAAGCAACGGCGCGCAGTTGGTGGAGGATCGCAAGATAGTTGGCCTCGATCACATCCTTCCACTGGCTCGCGTCGGATCCGAGGACGGTGCCCGGTAGCCCGCGCCCCGCCGAGGCCACGAAGATGCTCGCAGGGCCCCATTCCCGCTCGGCGGAGGCCAGGAGCCCTTCAGTGTGCGCGGGCTGGGTCATGTCACCAGCGAACGGTATGACGGCGCCGGGCTGGTCGGACAGCTCTTCCCGGACGGCGTCCAATTGCTCGGCCCTGCGCCCGGCGGCCACCACTCGGATGCCCCGTCGGGCGAACGTAGACGTGACGGCCCTGCCGATTCCCGAGGAGGCCCCGGTGACGACGGCGATGCGTCCCTCAGTCATGTCGAACCCTTACTTGTCGTCGGCGAGGGATATCTCGCCTTGCTGGATCAGCCCGGTGAAATATGCCCGCAGCCATGTGCGGTCCACCGGCGCGAACTCCACACCGAGGTGGCCGAGCAGGCGCCGGGTGCGCGTATGGTCGTAGCGGACGTTGCGCTCAGGGCGGCTCGCCCAGAAGTGCGCAAGTGAGATCTGCTCGTCGCTCCCGCCGGCGTAGCGGCCGAAAAGCGTCGCGAAGTCCTGGGCTTCGTCGTCTTCCAGGGTGCAGCCCACCTCCCTGAGCGCCGCGAAGATTTCGCCGTACGACACCTGGTGGTGGGTGTCGACGTGGAAGGTGCCGCCCCTCACCCGTGCGCTGCGGGAGATTTCGAGGATGCCCTCCGCGACTGTGTCCACCGGGCTCAGCGCGAGGGTCTCGGCGCCGACGCGGGGCGCGCGGCCGATCCGTGCGCAGGCACGCAGCACCTGGACGAGTCGGTTGTCGCTGCCGTTGCGCTGGAACCGGCCGGACCGCGAGTGCCCCGTAACGTTGCCGGACCGGTAGATGAACCCGGCACCGCCGTGCGCGGCGAACTCCTGAACCACGCGTTCCGCGTCGTACTTGCTGCGTTCGTACTCGTTCAGAAAGCGCTGGCCGATGTTGAGGCTGTCCTCAGTGAAGACGGCCGGCTCGCCCTCCCCGGCGCTGCCGCAGACCGCGAGGGTGGACACATAGTGCAGGTCCTTGGATCGCCCCGTGGTGGCCAGCCGGACCATGGCCCGCACAGGTTCGGTGTTGTGCCGGTCGAAGGAGGCGCGGTCGCCGAACAGCTTTGTGTCGCTGGCCAGATGGTAGATCGCCTCGACTTCCCGCGTGAGCTTCGCGTAGTCCTCATCCGAAAGGCCGAAGCCCCGCTCGGTGAGATCCGATGCATACACCGTGATGCGATCGGTGTACCGCCCAAGGTCGCCATCCGGCCAGTACCAGGCGTAGGCGTCCCTCAGTCGTTCCACGGCCGAACGCTCCTCGGGTTCGCGTACGAGGCAGTGGACATGGCCGGTGGTGCGGGTCAACAGGAGATGCAGCAGGTGGGCGCCGATGAATCCGGTGGCCCCGGTGAGCAGCACACCGCCGTACTCCCTGGTGGTCCCGATCTGCGGTTCGCAGTGCAGCGATTCCGGCACCTGGGCGAGCAGCCCCGTGCTGGATCCGTGCTCCACCACGAACTGCGCCTCGTCGGAGAGAAGCCCCGCCGACTCGAGAAGGAGCGAGTGAGTGGCACGGGCCACCCGGTGCATTCGCGTGGGGTCGTAGCGTCGCGGCGTGTAGGAGAGGTCGGCGACGAGCTGCCCGTCGTGGATGCGGGCCGTGAGTTTGAGGCCGTAGCCACGGTCGTTGTCCGGCCCTCGGACGGGCCCCACGGAGTGGCGTGACAGCACCGGCCGCAGATCATCGCCGTACGGCAGGGCGAACGACCCGAGATAGTTGAAGCACACGTCCGCACGCCGTGGCCCTCCGTGCAGTCCGTACGCGATGCCGAGGTGAGGCACATCCTCCAGGGCCGCCGTCACCGACTTCCCTGTAGTGGCGATATCGCCGGCGACGATGTCCACACGGATGGGGAACGTCGAGGTGAACCAGCCCACCGCCCGGGAGACTTCAAGTCCCTCGTCGAATGCGGCCCGGCCGTGGCTCTCAACGTCGATCACGAGTTCACACGTGTCGTCGAGTTCACCGAGCGCTTGGGCGAAGGCCGCGAGAAGGGCCGCATGGAACGGTGTTCCGGTGGTGGCCGCGGTCGCACGAGTCAGCGCGTCGGTCTCCGCGCGGGTGAGACGGAACCATACGGCCTGCGCGTCCCCCTCCCGGTTGTCGCCACCGGAGGCAGGGCCGTCCGGCATGACGGGGAACCTGACAAGGTCGTCCCAGTGGACGAGATCAGCTCGCAGGGCGGGGGCATGATCTCGCAGGTGGGTGGCCCACTGGCCGAAGCCGGTGGTACCCGAGGCGGTACGGGGTGCATTGCCGCGCAGCCGCTCGGTGTAGCAGCGGCTGAGGTCATTGACGATGATGCGCCAGGAGACGGCATCGACCGACAGGTGGTGGCAGACCAGTAGCAGATGGGCCTGTTCGGGGCCCTTGAAGAGATGTGCCTTGAACAGGGCGCCGGACGCGATGGCGATCTCTGCCTGGCGTTCGGCCGAGACATCTTTGATGTGCCGGGCGACCAGGCCGTCGTCGGCCGGCAGCGTGGACATGGTGAACGTGGGCGCCGGTTCGACGACGTCCCGCCGGCGGTCCGCCACCGCACCGCGGAACGCCGTGTGCAGCATCGGGTGCAGGGCCATCACATCTGCGACGGCTGCGGCGAGTTCGGTCGGCTGCACCCCGCTGTCGATGTCGAGGAGCAGTGCCTGATTCCACTGGTCGGGCTGCGCGAAGTCCTGGCGGAAGAACCACTGCTGGGCAGGGGAGAGCGCCGTGTCGTCCGCGGTGGCCAAGGTCGCCGGGGCAGCGGTTGGTGCGTACCCGTTCGCGGCCACGCCGTCCTCGATCCGGGCCGCCAGTGCTGCGGCGGTGGGCTCGGCAAGGAAAGCCGCGGCCGAAACCTGGTATCCCTTGGCCTGGAGGTCCGCGATGACCTGGATGGCGTCGATGGAGCTTCCGCCGACGGAGGTGAAGTCGTCATGCACGCCGAAGTCGCCGTGACCCAGGTACCGTTGCCATACCGCACAGACTTCGGCGAGGAGAGGGTCGTCGATGTGGTTCGTACGCTCGGCGCGGCCGATGAGCCTGCCCTCGATCAGCGCTCTCAGCGCGGCTTGATCGGTCTTGCCATTGGCGTTGCGGGGGAAGTCGTCGAAGACCTCGATCCGGTCGGGGATCATGTACGGCGGTAGGGCATCGCGCAACTGCTCCCTGAGCGTGGCTGGTGGGACTCGGTGCGTGTCGCTTTCCATCGTCACGGCCGCGACCAGCATCGGTCGCTCCTTGACCAGGTGGACGGCTGTCGCGTCGGCTACCGCGGGGAGATGACGCAATCCCGCTTCAACGTGGCCGAGTTCGACGCGGTATCCACCGACTTTGACCTGGCGGTCTCCGCGTCCGAGGAATTCCAGCACTCCCTGGCCATCGACCCGTACCTTGTCGCCGGTGCGGTAGGCCGGGCCGAGCCCCGCGAGGACCGGGCTCACTTCGTTCGTGAAGACCTCAGCGGTGGCCTCGGGGTTGCCGCGGTAGC
>NZ_JBFAIP010000129.1:0-15085 GCF_040654775.1 Streptomyces sp. NPDC050636 | reverse complement strand
GCGGTGCAGTCCTAGACAGCTCCACCACACCGGAGGTCTTCGCCATGATCAAGCCCGGCAAGTGTCAACAACGCTCGTGATCAATACACCTAGGGCCTGTCCGCCGCCACCTGGCCCACGGCACCCCAGAATCCGGTCAGCGCCGCGGCCGTGGCCTGTGGCTGCTCGGCGTTGGGGGAGTGTTCCGCGCCCTCGATGACGGTGCGGCGGGCGGACAGCCGCTCGGCCATCGCGTCCATCAGCGGCACCGGCCAGGCGTAGTCGACGGCGCCGGAGACCACATGCTTGGGCAGCGGTACGGCCGCCAGTTCCGTGACCCGGTCCGGCTCGTGGAGCATCTGCCGGCCGGTCGCGATCAGTTGCTCGGGGACGGTGTTCAGCCAGCGGCGGTGCAGAAACGCGCCGATCTCCGGCGGTGTCGCCGCGTCCGCGGCCTCTGGAGGATCCAGCTCCCGCATCTTCTGCCAGACCGTCTCCTTGTCCAGCATGCCGAGCGCCTCGATCAGCATCCGCACCCGGGCCTGCTGGGACGCGTCGATGGCGGCGGGGCCGGAACTGAGCACGGTGAGCGAACGGAACGGAGCCGGGTCGCGCAGCACGGCGGCGCGGGTGACCAGACCGCCCAGGGAGTGCCCCAGGAGATGAACCGGCCCGCCGTCGGCATCCTGTACGGCGCGCGCCTGAGCCAGCACGTCGAGCGCCAACTCGCCCTGAGCGTAGGCGACTTCGTCGTGCGGCCCAGGAGTTTCGAACTGCCCTCGGCCGTCCACGGCGACCGCCCGGAACCCGGCGGCGGCGAGCGGCGCGAGCAGCGCGATGAAGTCCTCCTTGCTGCCGGTGAAACCGGGCACCAGCAGGGCGGTACCGATCGGTGCGCCATCGGGCCGGGCGTCGTGCACGGCGAACGCGCCGCGCTCGGTGTCGAGTCGGTACGCGTGGGCGCACGGGGGCAGTGTGAGGGTGGGCGGCCTGCTCATGGGATGAGGCTATCGGGGCAGGGGCGCCGGCCGGCCCATCGCCCGTGGCGGCGGCCGCCCTGGGAACGCCGAAGGCCCGGCACCCGCATGCTGCGGGGTCCGGGCCTTCCGATCGCTCGGATCAGCTTTCGGGCGTCGCCTCGGCCACTGCGGCCTTGGCGCGCGTACGGCGTCGTACCGGCTTGGCCTCGGTGGCGTCCACGGCGTCCACGGCGGCCTCCGCGGCCGGCTCGGCAGCCGCGGCCTTACGGGTACGCGTCCGCTTCGGCTTGACCGGCGCGTCCTCGGCGGCCGCCTCGACCACCTCGGACTTCGCGGCGGTCTTACGGGTGCGGGTGCGCTTCGGCTTGGCCGGGGCGGCGTCCGCGCCGGGCTCGGCTGTGTCCACGGCGGCCTCGGCGGCCGGCTCGGCAGCGGCGGCCTTGCGGGTACGCGTCCGCTTCGGCTTGGCGGGCGCCTCGGCGGTCACGGTGTCGACCACCGTCTCGACGGCCTGCACGGTCTCCGCAGCGGCCTTGACGGCGCTCCGGGTGCGACGGCGACGCGGCTTGGCGGGCGCCTCGGTGGCCTCGTCGGCCTTGACGGCACGGGAGGTGCCCCCGTCCTCGGCGACCGCTGCGGCGCTCTCCGAGGCCGCGACCGCATCCGTGGCCTCGGGTGCGGCGACGGCGGCCGAAGCGGCCGCGCCACGGGTGCGACGACGGCGCCGGGGCTGGCGCGGCTCGGCCGGGCTCTCAGAGCCCTCAGCGGCGTCCACGGAGCCGGCGTCCTTCGCCGCGGAGTCAGCGGAGCCCTGCGAGCCGGCGGCATCGTCCAGCGGCGAACCGCCCCGCGTCCGCCGCCGCTGCCGCGGCGTACGGGTCCGCTGGGGACGCTCCTCCTCGACCACGGCGGCCGCCGGCTTGCGCGGCCCACGCCCGCGGCCGCCGGTCTCGCCGAGGTCCTCGACCTCTTCGGCGGCCAGCCCGGCCCGGGTGCGCTCGGCACGCGGCAGGACGCCCTTGGTGCCCTCGGGGATGCCGAGCAGCTCGTAGAGGTGCGGCGAGGTGGAGTAGGTCTCCTCCGGCTCGTCGAACGGCAGGTCCAGCGCCTTGTTGATCAGCTTCCAGCGCGGGATGTCGTCCCAGTCGACGAGGGTGACCGCGGTGCCCTTGGCACCCGCGCGGCCGGTACGGCCGATGCGGTGCAGATAGGTTTTCTCGTCCTCGGGCGACTGGTAGTTGATGACATGTGTCACACCCTCGACGTCGATGCCGCGGGCGGCGACGTCGGTGCAGACCAGGACATCGACCTTGCCGTTGCGGAAGGCGCGCAGCGCCTGCTCGCGGGCGCCCTGGCCGAGGTCACCGTGCACCGCACCGGACGCGAAGCCGCGCCGGGAGAGCTGGTCGGCGATGTCGGCGGCGGTCCGCTTCGTACGGCAGAACACCATCGCCAGGCCGCGGCCCTCGGCCTGGAGGATGCGCGAGACCATCTCCGGCTTGTCCATGGAGTGCGCGCGGAACACGTGCTGGGTGGTGTTGGCGACGGTCTGGCCCTCGTCGTCCGGCGCGGTGGCGCGGATGTGCGTGGGCTGCGACATGTAGCGGCGGGCCAGCGAGATGACCTGGCCGGGCATGGTCGCGGAGAACAGCATCGTCTGCCGCTTGGCCGGCAGCAGCTGGATGATCTTCTCGACGTCGGGCAGGAAGCCCAGGTCGAGCATCTCGTCGGCCTCGTCCAGTACCAGGCTCTTGACCTGGGAGAGGTTGAGCTTCTTCTGGCCCGCGAGGTCGAGCAGCCGGCCGGGCGTACCGACGACGACGTCGACGCCCTTCTTCAGCGCCTCGACCTGCGGCTCGTACGCACGGCCGCCATAGATGGCCAGCACCCGGACGTTACGCACCTTGCCGGCGGTGAGCAGGTCGTTGGTGACCTGCTGGCACAGCTCGCGGGTGGGCACGACGACGAGGGCCTGCGGGGCCTCGGTCAGCTGCTCGGGCTTGGCGCGGCCGACCTCGACATCGACGGGGACCGTGACGCGCTCCAGGAGCGGCAGGCCGAAGCCCAGGGTCTTGCCGGTGCCGGTCTTGGCCTGGCCGATGACGTCGCTGCCGGAGAGGGCGACGGGGAGCGTCAGCTCCTGGATGGGAAAGGGGGAAATGATGCCGACGGCTTCAAGGGCCTCGGCGGTCTCGGGGAAAATCCCGAGCTCTCGGAACGTAGACAGAATCTTGCCTCTTCTGTGAGACGCGGCGTGAGGCGGCGAAGGGGGTCGTACCGTGCCGTCGTACGGGTTCGTACGGGGGCCGACCTGAAAGAGCCGGATGGCGCGGGACCACTGCCAACGCTCAGGCACTCCTGCCGCGAGCGGTGTCCCTCCTGCTGTGCGTACGTCTCGTACGCGCCGCGAGGGAGGGCGGTCGGTTTGGAGCCGATCGGGCCACCGACCGGGCATCCGCATTCGTGGAACGACCTACCGAAACTCGGTAGGTCTCATAGCACTGTACCCCGGATGCGTCCCGGCATCCGAAGACTTGTATGGGTGAGGAATTCATCACTGCGCGAGCGGACGCGCACCCGGCGGGTCGGACGGACGTTCGTACGGGTGAACGGGGAGTGGCTGGCCAGGGCCTTCCCCGGGCCGCTGAGCGGGCTATTGTGCCGGTCATGGGAACGCCTGACAACGCCGCCGCTGACGCTCAAGAACACACCGGGATCGCTGCCCAGGACTGGGCGCAGGCATCCGCCGACCCGCACTACCGGGCAGCCGTGATCGATCTGCTCGGCGCGCTCGCATACGGCGAGCTGTCCGCCTTCGAGCGTCTCGCCGAGGACGCCAAGCTCGCGCCGACGATGGACGACAAGGCCGAACTGGCCAAGATGGCCTCGGCCGAATTCCACCATTTCGAGCGGCTGCGGGAGCGGCTCGCGCAGATCGAGGCGGAGCCGAACGAGGCGATGGAGCCGTTCGCAGCCGCGCTGGACGAGTTCCACCGCCAGACCGCGCCGTCGGACTGGCTGGAGGGCCTGGTCAAGGCGTATGTCGGCGACTCGATCGCCAGTGACTTCTACCGTGAGGTCGCGGCCCGGCTGGACTCCGACACCCGCAGTCTCGTGCTGGCCGTACTGGACGACACCGGGCATGCGTCGTTCGCCGTGGAGAAGGTCCGTGCGGCGATCGAGGCCGAGCCGCGGGTCGGCGGGCGGCTGGCGCTGTGGGCGCGGCGGCTGATGGGCGAGGCGCTCTCGCAGGCGCAGCGCGTCGTCGCGGAGCGCGACTCGCTGTCCACGATGCTGGTGGGCGGCGTGGCCGACGGCTTCGATCTGGCCGAGGTGGGGCGGATGTTCTCGCGGATCACCGAGGCGCACACCAAGCGGATGGCGGCGCTGGGCCTGGCTGCGTAACCCGCATCCGGGTCACGGACATCTGCGTACGGGTCTGACGAGCGGACCGGCGGCCTTCGGGGGCGCCGGTCCGTTTGCGTCCCCCACTCTCGGCTGCGCTCAAGCGGGAGGTGCCCCCATCGGGGCCGCGGTCACGAGGTCCGACGGGTGTCGTCAGGCCGTCCGGTGGCCTTTCAGCGGGGCCGCCGACCGGCGCAGCCGGTTGCGCGGCGGGCGGATCAGGACCGAGAGCAGCGCCGCGCCCATGGCCAGCGCGGCGACCAGGACCTGGACGGGATGGCCGGGGCCGAGGATCGACTGGGTCAGCAGCGCGCCGAACAGCGCGGCGACCGGGCCGGTGGCCAGCGTCAGGGTGCGCGAGGCGAAGCGGCCGGACAGCCATCGCGTGGCGGCCAGGGCGATGACAAAGCCGACGATCACGGCGCCGAGTGCTTCCCAGATCATGCTGTTCCCTCCCGCGGGGCACGGCCGATAGGACGAACAAATCGGTCGTAGGCGGTCGTACCCAAGGGGCACCGCCAGCAACCCTCCCGCTCTCGGTCCCCTGCCTGATCAGCGCATCGGGAACGACGCGAACGGCGGGCACGGGCCGCGGGCGGGGCGGCGGTCGCGGCCGGGAACGGAAAAGGCGGCGGCCCGGAGGGAAGTCCTCCGGGCCGCCGCCCTTGTCCTCGGCGGTCGTCGTGTGCGTCCGCCGCGATGCTCAGAGCGTGCCGAACCCGACCTTGCGGGTGGTCGGCTCGCCGATCTCCACGTAGGCCAGCCGGTCCGACGGGACCAGGACCTTGCGACCGTGGTCGTCCACGAGGCTCAGCAGAGTTGACTTGCCGTCCAGCGCGTCAGCCACCGCGCGCTCGACATCCTCGGCAGACTGCCCGCTCTCAAGAATGATCTCGCGGGGCGCGTGCTGCACGCCGATCTTGACCTCCACGGCTTATGTCCCTCCGACGGTCAGTTAGGTACGCGGCGATCCGCGCCGTACGCAGCACACATTAGCCCGGTACGAGGACGGACAGGACGCTCCGGGCAACGCCCGCAGCGAACAAGGTCAGTGTTGTTGGGGCGCCTCGGTGGCGTGCAGCGGGAAACCGGCGATGCCCCGCCAGGCGAGGGATGTCAGCAGTTGCACCGCGGTGTCGCGCGGCACCGTGCTCTTCGAGGAGAGCCAGTAGCGCGCCACCACCTGGGAGACCCCGCCCAGGCCCACGGCCAGCAGCATCGACTCGTTCTGCGACAGGCCGGTGTCCTCGGCGATCACCGCGCTGATGGCCTCGGCGCACTCCAGTGAGACCTTGTCCACCCGCTCGCGGACGGCCGGCTCATTGGTCAGGTCCGACTCGAAGACCAGCCGGAAGGCGCCGCCCGGGTCCTCGACATACGCGAAGTAGGCGTCCATCGTCGCGGCGACCCGCTGCTTGTTGTCGGTCGTCGACTCCAGCGCGGTCCGCACCGACTGCAGCAGCGACTCGCAGTGCTGGTCCAGCAGCGCCAGGTAGAGCTCCAGCTTGCCCGGGAAGTGCTGGTAGAGCACCGGCTTGCTGACGCCCGCCCGCTCGGCGATGTCGTCCATCGCGGCGGAGTGGTAGCCCTGCGCGACGAACACTTCCTGGGCAGCGCCCAGAAGCTGGTTGCGCCGGGCGCGGCGTGGCAGGCGTGTGCCCCGCGGGCGCGCCGCCTCGGTCTGCTCGATGGCGCTCACGCTGCCTCCCAGAAATCGTTCCGTACGCGGCCCGCCCAAGATGGCGCACCGCGCCCGCCATCGTACTTTTGGGTAACCCGGCTGTGGGCGGTCGGAGCCGAGAAATTCTGTCCGGGAACGCCGCGGTAAGGCGACATAACGGCCCAGGTCATCGGTATTCGTCTTCGTTGAGTTCTATGACGCGGGCCTGTTCGGCGCGATCCGCCTCGTTCGCGGAGTCGGGGTCGGCGCCGGTCGGGGACTCGTCGGACTGCGGCGCGAGGTCGGCGTGCTGTTCCGCGGCGTCCGCTTCCGGCGCCTCCACGTCGTACTCGGTCGTGCTCTCGTCTTCCTCAAAGGTCTCCGGATCGGACGGGTCGACGGGCATGGTGGCTCCCTCTCTCGCGTTCACGGCCTGTGCCTGGGCAGGAAGCAGGGGCCGGGGCGGTGCCCTAGGTACGAGCGTAGGAGAGTGGCCGCGGCAGCGCGATGCGGTGTGTGACCGCGAACACACAATCGGGGGCGTGATCGTCTCGTAACATCGACTCCATGTCTTCGACCGAGTCGCCGGACACCAGGACCGCCGCCGCCCTCCCGGTGCCGCCAGCCGGCCCCGGCTCCCGGGCGGGCGTGGAGGAGACGGTGCGGTCCGTGACCCTGCCGGGCCTCACGCTGACGGTGAGAGCACCGGCCGGGACGCCCTCGGGGCAGGACGGCGACGGGGAGACCCGCGAGCGCGCGCTCTACGTCCACGGCCTCGGCGGCTCCTCGCGGAACTGGTCCGCCCTGATGCCGCTGCTCGCCGACCGGGTCGACGGTGAGGCCCTGGACCTGCCCGGATTCGGCGCCTCGCCGCCGCCGGCCGACGGCAACTACTCCGTCTCGGCGCAGGCACGCGCGGTCATCCGCTATCTCGACGCGTCCGGGCGCGGCAGGCGTACGGGGGTCCACCTCATCGGCAACTCGCTCGGCGGCGCCGTGTCGACCCGTGTGGCGGCGGTACGCCCGGACCTCGTCCGTACGCTGACGCTGGTCTCGCCGGCGCTGCCCGAGCTGCGGCCGCAGCTGACCGCGGTGCCCACCGCGCTGCTCGCGGTCCCCGGCATCGCCCGGCTCTTCGGCCGGATCACCCACGACTGGACGCCCGAGCGCCGCACCCGCGAGGTGTTGGCGCTCTGTTACGGCAACCCCGCCCGGGTCACCCCCGAAGGGTTCAACTCCGCGGTCGACGAATTCGCGCGGCGGCTCGAACTCCCCTATTTCTGGGAGGTGATGGAGCGTTCCGCACGCGGGTTGGTGAACGCCTACACGCTCGGCGGGCAGCACAATTTGTGGCGTCAGGCAGAGCGCGTCCTGGCGCCGGCCCTTCTCGTCTACGGTGGACGCGACCGCCTGGTCTCCTACCGGATGGCGCGGCGGGCGGCCGCGGCGTTCCGCGGTTCGCGGCTGCTGACACTGCCGGAGGCGGGGCACGTGGCGATGATGGAGTATCCGGAGGCGGTGGCGCGGGCATTCCGCGACCTGCTCGACGGTGAGACGACCGAACGCGGCAGGACCGGACCGACCGGGATAACCGCCGACGCGGGCAGGAGCTGACAGGGCCAGTGGGACGCCATAGCCGCCGGCCCGGACCGGCGACCGCAGCAGACGGTCCGGAGACCGCCGATCCGGCCGATGTGCCCCGTGCCCCCGGCGGGGTGGTACCCGCTCCGGGGCTGGGAAGGCGACGGCGTGCGCCGGCCGGGCCGCCGGGCGACGGGGTGCGCGGCGGCCACCCCGAACAGCGTGAGCCGGGCGGAGGCTGGGGCGCGTCCCCGGCGGCGACGCCCGCGCAGGGCACGCCGAGGGTTCCCCGTCCGCGTGCGGCGGGTGCGGCCGGCGTGGGCGGCGTGGGCGGGTTCGGGCCGTCCGGCGGGATGGCGAGCGGTCCGCCCGGCGGACCGGTCACCGGCCCGGTGGGATTCGGCACGCCCCTGGGCACTCCGCAGGGCCCGTCGCCGAGCGGGCCGCGCCGCGACTACCTCGATGCCTTCGCCGACGACGATGTGTTCCGGGCCGGTGCGCCCGGGGCGGGCCCGCGCGCCGGGGCCCCTTCGGCGGGCGGGCCCGGTGCGGACGGGCTGCCGGCCGGCGGCCGGTTCACCGGGCGGTCGGTGGTCTTCGACCGGGACGAGATCGACGAACTGGACCGGCGCGCCGAACTGGGCGCGGCGGGCGCGGAGTTCGGCGGTCCGGCGGACCCGGACGGTACCGCGCCGTTGGACGATGACGAGGAGCAGCCGGGCGGCAGGAAGGGCGCCAAGGGCCGGACGTTCACCGGTGCCGCGGCCGCCGCCGTCACGACGGTGCTCGCCGTGGTCATCGCCGGCCAGGTCGCCGACCAGCACAACGACGGCGACTCGGCACAGGCGCGGAGCGGGCCGGACCGTGCGGACGGCACCGACGACGAGGCCTCCCGGTCGCATCCCCGGCCGACGCAGGACGCCAAGCCCGCCACGTACGACCAGAAGATGGCACAGGTCTTCCCGCTGGACGCGAAGCTGACGGCCACCGGCCGCTTCAAGGCGACCGGCGGCGACGCCAAGGCGCCGGGCCGGGGGACGGTGCTGCGCTATCGCGTCGATGTCGAGGAGGGACTGCCGCTGGACGGCGAGCTCTTCGCCGACGCGGTGCACAAGACCCTGAACGACGACCGGAGTTGGGCGCACGGCGGGCAGCGGGCATTCCAGCGGGTGGGGTCGGGCGACGCCGACTTCGTGATCACGCTGGCGAGCCCGGGGACCACCGCCGCATGGTGTGCGAAGTCCAGTCTGGACACCACCGAGGACAATGTCTCCTGCGATTCGGCGGCGACCGAACGCGTCATGATCAACGCTTACCGCTGGGCGCAGGGCGCGAAGACCTACGGCGACGAGCGGATGCATGCCTACCGCCAGATGCTGATCAATCACGAGGTCGGCCACCGGCTCGGGCGCGACCACGAGGCCTGCTCCCGGCAGGGCGCGTTGGCGCCCGTCATGATGCAGCAGACCAAGTTCCTGACGACGGACGGCGCGACCTGCCGGCCCAACTCCTGGCCGTTTCCCACCGAGCGGTGACCCACGGGGGATGAGACGGAGTGTCTCTCATCGTGAGACACGTTGCCAGGATGCGAATGTTCGTTCCATGATCTGCGCATGCCGCACCGTCACGCCGTCGAACACGCCGCCATAGAGCTGGCGCTGCTCGGCGTGTCCGTGCAGTCCGTGGCCGACATCGACTGTCGCTGAGGCCCGCTTCCCCCGGTTCCGTGACGAGTGATCTCCGGACCGGGGCATTCCCCCGCGTATCCGCGTAACTCTCTTTCTACGTGTCCGCAGGGGCGGCCTCGCGCGTCACGCGCCCTTCCCTGCCGCCTTTTGCGGGTGCACCTTGCTGCGAAAGGCGATCTTCGTCATGGCCGAGCCGGCCCCGCGCCATCCCCGTTCCCGTTCCCGTTCCCGTCAACCATCAGCCACCGCCCGCAGGGTGGCTGCGGCCGCCGCCACCGTCGCGCTGGCCGTCGGCGCCGTCGCCTGCGGGCCTGAGGACGGCGGCGCCCAGGGCGGCGCGGGTGACGCGCCGAAGAAGGGCGGCACGCTGACCGTCCTGAACTCCGAGCCGCAGACCGACTTCGACCCCGCGCGGCTGTACACGTCCGGTGGCGGCAAGGTGCCGACGCTGGTCTTCCGTACGCTGACCACCCGCAATCGGGAGAACGGCGTGGCCGGCGCCAAGGCGGTGCCGGATCTCGCCACCGACACCGGGCGGCCCAGCAAGAACGCCACCGTGTGGACCTACACCCTCAAGGACGGCCTGAAGTTCGAGGACGGGTCGCCGATCACGAGCGCCGACATCAAATACGGAATCGAGCGGTCCTTCGCCGCGGAACTGTCCGGCGGCGCACCCTATTTGCGGGACTGGCTGGTCGGCGGCGATACGTACGAGGGCCCGTACAAGGACACGTCCAAGGGCGGGCTGAAGTCGATCGAGACGCCGGACGACAAAACCATCGTCTTCCATCTGAAGAAGCCCGAAGGGGAATTCCCGCTGCTGGCGTCGCAGACCCAGTTCGCGCCGGTGCCGCGGAAGAAGGACACCGGGACGAAGTACGAGGAACACCCGGTGTCCTCCGGCCCGTACAAGGTCGTCAAGAACACCGGGGACGGCGAGCGCCTCGTCCTGAAGCGCAATGAGCACTGGTCGGAGGTGACGGACAAAGAGCGGCACGCCTACCCCGACACCGTCGATGTGCGGTCGGGGCTCGACTCCGCCGTCATCAACCAGCGGCTGTCGACCGGCTCGGGCGCCGACGCCGCCGCGGTCACCACCGACACCAACCTCGGGCCCGCCGAACTCGCCCAGACAGACGATGACGAGGAACTCCAGAAGCGGGTCGGCACCGGTCACTTCGGCTACACCACTTACCTCGCCTTCAACCCGAAGGTGAAGCCCTTCGACAACCCGAAGGTGCGGAAGGCGATTTCCCATGCCGTCAACCGCCGGAGCGTGGTGAACGCGGCCGGCGGCTCTTCGCTCGCCGAGCCCGCCACCACCTTCCTGCCCAATCAGAAGTCCTTCGGCTATACGCCCGCCGACCCCTTCCCGGCCGGAAAGACCGGAAATCCCGGCAAGGCCAAGGAATTGCTGAAGGAGGCGGGCTACGAGGACGGGCTGACCATCACGCTCACCCACTCCACCGCCAAGAACTTCGAGACCAGTCCGGAAGTCGCCACCGCCGTCCAGGAAGCGCTGAAGAAGGCCGGTATCACCGTCAAACTGGCCGGCCTGGAGGACAACGACTACAAGGACAAGATCCACAGCATCAAGGACGAGCCCGGCTTCTTCATCTCCCGCTGGGGTGCCGACTGGCCTTCCGGTGGCCCGTTCCTCGCGCCGATCTTCGACGGGCGGCAGATCGTCGAGGACGCCTACAACTTCAACCACGCACAGCTCGACGACCCGGCCGTCAACCACGAGATCGACGAGATCAACAAGCTGACCGACCTGGAAGCGGCCGCCAAGCGCTGGGGGGCCCTGGACCACAAGATCGGCGAAAAGGCCGTGTCCGTGCCGCTCTTCCACCCCGTCTACAAGCGGCTCTACGGCAAGGACGTCAAGAACATCGTGATCAGCGACTGGGATGGCGTGCTCGACATCTCGCAGGTCGCGGTCAAGTAGGGCCGGCAACACACTGTGAGTGATCTTCAGGAAACCGGAGTATGGCGGCGGTTGCGTGCCCGCCCGTCGGCCGTCGCGGCCGCCGCCGTACTCGTGGTGCTGGCCCTCCTCGCCCTCGCCGCGCCGCTGTTGTCGGCGCTGGCGGGCCAGGACCCCACCACCTACCACGACGACCTCGTCGACTCGGCGCGCGGCGGGGTGCCGATCGGCGCGTACGGCGGGATCAGCGGCGACCACTGGCTGGGCGTCGAACCGGGCACCGGCCGCGATCTCTTCTCCCGGCTGCTGTACGGCGCCCGGGTCTCGCTGCTGGTCGCCCTCGGCGCCACCGTCGTCCAGGTGCTGATCGGCGTCATGGTGGGCCTGGCGGCCGGCTTCGGCAGCCGGCTCGTCGACACCGTCCTGTCCCGCTTCACCGATGTGATGGTGGCGCTGCCGATGCTGGTCTTCGGCGTCGCGCTGACCGCCGTCGTACCGGCCGGCTTCCCCCGCCCGCTGCTGCTGGTCATCGTCATCGGGCTGCTGAACTGGGGCGGCACCTCGCGGATCGTGCGGGCCCAGACGCTGTCCCTGAAGAAGCTGGACTACGTCGCGGCGGCCCGGCTCGGCGGCTCGCGGCCCTGGCGGGTGGCCCGGCGTGAGCTGCTGCCCGCACTGGCCGCACCGGTGATCACCTACGCGGCGATCCTGGTGCCCTCCAACATCGTGGTCGAGGCGTCGCTGTCCTTCCTGGGCATCGGCGTCAGACCGCCCACGTCGTCCTGGGGCCAGATGCTGTCCACGGCCACGACATGGTTCCGCGCCGACCCGATGTACGTACTGCTGCCGGCGGCCTGCCTGTTCGTGACGGTCCTCGCGTTCACCGTGCTCGGTGACGCGGTCCGCACCGCGCTCGACCCGCGCGAGCGGTCACGGCTGCGGGTCGGGACGCGCGGCGGCTCCCGGAGCGCGAAGCGTACGGCTGAGGAGAGCAAAGGAGCGGCCGTATGACCGGCTATGTCCTGCGCAGGCTGGGCGGCGCGCTGATCGTCCTCTTCCTGCTGTCCGTCCTCGTCTACCTGCTCTTCTACGTCGCGCCCGGCGACCCCGCGAAACTCGCCTGCGGACCGCGCTGCGACGCCGCGCAGATCAGCCAGGTGCGTGCTCAACTCGGCCTGAACGAACCGTTGTTGGCGCAGTATCTGCACTTTCTGCAGGGCGTCGTCACGGGCCGCGACTACTCCACCGGAACCGGCGTACTGCACTGCCAGGCGCCCTGCTTCGGCCTCTCCTACCAGAACGAACAGCCGGTCACCGAGCTGCTCTCCGCCCGCCTGCCGGTCACCGCCTCCCTCGCGTTCGGCGCGATGGTGCTGTGGCTACTGCTCGGCGTCGGCACCGGGCTGCTATCCGCGCTGCGCCGCGGCGGACCGACCGAGCGGGTGCTGACCGCGCTCACCCTGACCGGCACCGCCACCCCGGTCTTCATCACCGGACTCCTGCTGCTGATGCTGTTCTGCGCCACTCTCCAGTGGCTGCCGTTCCCGACGTATGTGCCGCTGTCCGAGGACCCCGAGCAATGGGCCTGGAATCTGCTGCTGCCCTGGACGGCCCTGGCCCTGCTGGAATCCGCCAAATACGCGCGGCTGACCCGCTCCTCGACCCTGGAGACGCTGGCCGAGGACCATATCCGCACCTTCCGCGCGTACGGCGTGCGCGAGCGCTCCGTCATCGGCCGGCACGCCCTGCGCGGTGCGCTGCCGCCCGTCATCGCGCTCAACGCCATCGACCTCGGCACGATGTTCGGCGGCGCGATGCTCACCGAGACGCTGTTCGGCCTGCCCGGCATCGGCCAGCTGCTGGTCCATTCCGTGCGGACGGTGGACCTGCCGGTGGTCGTCGGAGCGGTGCTCGGCATCGGCGCGGCCGTGGTCCTCGCCAACGCCGTCGCGGATGTCCTGTACGCACTCGCCGACCGAAGGGTGAGCCTGACGTGACCGCCGAACTGGTCGAGGTCGCCGACCTCGCGATCACCTTCCCGGCCGGCGAGGGCGCAGCGGACGCCGACGCCGGCGTACGCGCCGTCGACGGGCTCTCGTTCACGCTCGCGCCCGGCCGCGCGCTGGGCATCGTGGGGGAGTCGGGATCCGGCAAGTCCACCGTCGCCGCCGCCCTGCTCGACCTGCACCGGGGAACCGGCGCCCGGGTCGACGGCACGGTCCGGGTCGACGGCCTGGACGTCCTCGCCGCACCGGAGCCGGCACTGCGCCGGCTGCGCGGCGGAACGGCCGCGATGGTCTTCCAGGACCCGCTGTCCTCCCTGGACCCGTACTACGCCATCGGCGACCAGATCGCCGAGGTCTACCGGGTGCACCGGCCGGACGCCTCGCGGCGCGCCGCGCGGGCCCGTGCCGTCGACGCGCTGGACCGGGTCGGCATCGCGGACGCGGCCCGCCGCGCCCGCTCCCGCCCGCACGAGTTCAGCGGCGGGATGCGGCAGCGGGCCCTGATCGCGATGGCGCTGGCCTGCGAGCCGCGGCTGGTGATCGCCGACGAGCCGACCACCGCGCTGGACGTCACCGTCCAGGCCCAGATCCTCGATCTGCTGCACGAGCTGCGCGCCGAGACGGGCATGGGCCTGATCCTCGTCACCCACGACCTCGGCGTGGTCGCCGGGAGCGTCGACGAGGTACTGGTGATGCGGGCCGGGCGCGCCGTCGAGCACGGGCCCGTCGGCGAGGTGCTGAGCGCCCCGGGCGCGCCGTACACCAAGGAACTGCTGGCGGCGGTGCCGCGCGTGGATGCGGTGCGGGAGCGGGCGGCGGCCCCGGCGCTCGACAAGGCCGACGCGCCCGCGGCTCCCGTGCCCGCCGAGCCGCTGCTCGAAGCCACCGGCCTGCGGCGGGAGTTCGGGCGCCGGGGTGCGCGCACCACCGCCGTCGAGGATGTCTCGCTGACCGTACGGGCCGGCGAGACCCTCGGCCTCGTCGGCGAGTCCGGCAGCGGCAAGACGACCGTCGGCCGGATGCTCGTACGCCTGCTGGACCCCACCTCCGGAACACTGCGCTACCGGGGCCGCGAGATCGGCGCCCTTGGGGAACGCGAACTGCGGCCGCTGCGCAGCGAGTTGCAGATGGTCTTCCAGGACCCGGTGTCCTCGCTCAATCCGCGCCGCACCATCGGCGAGTCGGTGGCCGACCCGCTGCGCGCCGCCGGCGAGCTGGACGACGCCGGGGTGGTACGGCGTGCGCGGGAGCTGCTGGAGCGGGTCGGGCTCGATCCGGCGTGGTACCACCGCTATCCGCACGAGTTCAGCGGCGGCCAGCGGCAGCGGGTCGGCATCGCGCGGGCGCTCGCCCCCGCTCCCCGCCTGCTGGTCTGCGACGAACCGGTCTCCGCGCTGGACGTCACGACCCAGGCACAGGTCATGGAGCTGCTCGGCGAACTCCGCCGTGAGCTGGGCCTCTCGCTGGTCTTCATCGCCCACGATCTGGCGGTCGTCCGGGCGGTGAGCGACCGCGTCGCGGTGATGCGGGCCGGCCGGATCGTCGAGGAGGGGCCGGTCGACGCCGTGTACGACGAGCCCCGACACCCCTACACCCAGGGCCTCCTGGCGGCCGTTCCGGTGCTCGACCCGCAGGTCGCCGCCGAACGGCGGGCACTACGAGTCGAACGCCGGGCGCCACGAGCCGACCGGCGGACACTACGAACTGTCGCGTAGTGGTCACATAGCGCTTCGAAACGCTCTCCGGGGTGGAAAGTCACGCGCGTTCACCGCTGTGGATCCTGACCCGTGGCGCCGTCGCCGCCGGACCCGGCGAGGTGCTGACCAGCCCGTTGCAGGCGCAGGCCTGGGGCTTCGGCC
>NZ_JBFAIP010000128.1:0-15660 GCF_040654775.1 Streptomyces sp. NPDC050636 | reverse complement strand
GCCCGGAACCGCTCCCCTCGCGGTTCCGGGCCGACGGCGTTGTGCGCGGGGCGGCCGCCCGCTACTTAGCGGAGAACCGCGCCGGTGCCTCCGTGGGGCTGCCGCCGCCCGGCAGCCGCTCACCCGGGCAGGAGTTCAGCACCCGCACCATCGCGTCCTTCTCGCCCCGCGTCACCCACAGCCCGTACTTCTTCTTCACCGCCACCTGGCGCGCGACATACGTGCAGCGGTACGCCGTGTACGCGGGCAGCCAGGTCGCCGCGTCCCCGTCGCTCTTGCGCCGGTTCGCCGACGCTTCCACCGCGATCAGATTCAGCGGATCGTTGGCCAGCGCCACCCGCTTACGCCCCGGCCACTTCGCCGCGCCCTTCTGCCAGGCGTCCGACAGCGCCACCACATGGTCGATGTCGACCTTGCTGCGGCCCCGCTCGTAGCGCAGCGACCGGCCCGTGTACGGATCCTTCGGCAGCGTCCCGGAAACGACGACGCAGTCCCCGTCGCGGAACGCCGTGGCCCGCAGATCCCGCTTGAGGATGTCGTCCCGCGTTCCGCAGCCGTTGCCGTCGGTGTCCGCCCAGGCCGAGCCGAACCGGTCCCGGGCGTATCCGGTCTTCGGGGCCCGCCCCTTGACGTCCAGCGAGGCGACGGCCCGCAGCGCGCTGCCCGGGTTCGGCTCCCCCGTGGGAACGGACGGCCTCGCCGTGGCGTCTGAACCACTGCCGCCCCAGGTGTCGTCGGGCATACAGCCGGTGAGGGTCAGCAGGGCGGCCAGCGCGGTGGCGGTGGCGGCGGTCACGGGTCGCGCGGTCCGTATCAAGGCGGGCTTCCAATCCGGGAGCGTAGGGGCGGGGGCGGGGCACTCCCCCACCGTGCGCTGAGGCTACGGGGAGGAGCGGCGGCGGGACCGGACCGGTTCGCCGCTTCGAGTATCTTTTCGGAAATTGAGAGTGAGGACCCCCATGGACACGGCCGCAGCAACGGCGTCGACCACCGACCCGGCACCGGCCGTTCCAGGCGCGGGTCCCCGCGTCCCCGGCCAGCTACGACGCACCGCCCGCCGGCTGCGCGACCTCCCCCGCGGCCATGGGGGAGGCACGGGAAGTGCCCGCATGGCCCGCCTGCGCGCGCCTCGCCTCGACCCGTACTGGACGGCGGCGTTCTTCTTCCTCGCGTACGCCGTACTGGCGGTCTGCCGCTTCCGCACGATGGGCAGCTCGTCGTGGGACCTGGGCATCTTCGAGCAGGCGGTACGCGGCTACGCCCACTTCCAGGCGCCGATCGTCGACCTCAAGGGCCCCGGCACCAACGTCCTCGGTGACCACTTCAGCCCCATCCTGGTCGTGCTCGCCCCCTTCTACCGACTGTTCCCCTCCCCCCTGACCCTGCTCATCGCCCAGGCCGCCCTCTTCGCGCTGTCCGCGATACCGGTCACCCGCGCCGCCGCCCGCTACCTGGGCCGCGGCCGGGGCCTGGCACTCGGCCTCGCGTACGGGATGTCCTGGGGCGTTCAGAAAGCCGTCGACTTCGACTTCCACGAGATAGCCTTCGCGCTGCCGCTGATCGCGTTCGCCCTGGAAGCGGTGCTGCGCGGACGCTGGACCGCGGTGGTGTGCTGGGCCGCGCCGCTGCCTCTGGTCAAGGAGGACCTGGGGGTGACCGCCGCCGCCATCGGCGCGCTCGCCCTGATACGCACCCGCCGCGCCTCGCCGCTGGCGATCGGCCTGGTCGCGTGCGGCATCACCGCCACCGCCGTCACCCTCGGCGTGATCATCCCCGGCTTCAACGGCTCCGGCTCGTACGACTACTGGAACAAGCTCGGCGCGAGCGGCGCCGGCGCCGTCATCCCTCTCGGCACCGCCCTGCACACCACACTGTGGATCCTGCTCCCCACCACCGGCCTCCTCGCGCTGCGCTCCCCGCTGCTGCTGGTCGCGCTGCCCACCATCGGCTGGCGGTTCCTCTCCCACGACCCGCACTACTGGGGCATCGACTGGCACTACAACGCCGTCCTGATGCCGGTCGTCTTCCTCGCCCTCGTCGACGCCCTGCCGCGCGCCCAGATGTCGCCGCGGCCCTGGCTCCGCTCGTACGCGCACCAGCTTCCGGCCGCGGTCCTGGCCGCCACGCTCGCACTGACCACCACGCTCCCGCTGGCCCGCCTCACCGAGACCGCCACCTACCGCAAACCGCCGGCCGTCGCCGATGCCGAGCGCCTGCTGGACCGAATACCCGACGACGCGACCGTGGAGTCCGACATCCGGCCGCTGAGCCACCTCACCAACCGCACCCGGGTCTTCTGGACAGGCGACACCCGCGGCATCTCCCCCGACTACATCGCCATGCAGCTGCCCGACAACCACAACCCGCAACAGGCCCTCAAGGACGCCGCGAAACGCCACCCCAAGTCCACGTACGTGATCCTCGGCGACGCCGCGGACATCGTGGTGTTCCGGAGGACGTCGGCGCGGTGACCGCCTGGCCACCGCGCCCCCGCCGTCACGCCCCCAGGATCGTCGTCAGGAACTCCCCCACCCACGCCAGCAGCTCCCGCCCGACCAGCGGCTTGCCGCCGATCCGGCCGGTGGTGGGGCGCGGCACCAGGACCTGCTTGGTGGCCGGCTTGAGGACCGTGCGCGGGTAGAGCCGCTTGAGGCGCAGCTCCTGCGACTCGCGCAGCTCCACGGGCCCGAAGCGGACGTTGGAGCCCTGCAGGGTGATGTCCGCAACGCCGCACGCGCGCGCCAGCATGCGCAGTCCGGCGACCAGCAGCAGGTTCTCAACCGCCTCCGGCAGCTTGCCGTAGCGGTCGGTGAGCTCCTCGCGGACGGCGGCGATGCCCTCCTCCGTCGAGGCGGAGGCGATGGCACGGTACGCCTGCAGGCGCAGCCGCTCGCCGGGCGCGTAGTCGTGCGGGACGTGGGCGTCCACCGGGAGTTCGATCTTGACTTCGAGCGGGGGCTCCTCCTCCACGCCGCCCTCCAGCGAAGCGCGGTAGTCGGCGACCGCCTCACCGACCATGCGGATGTAGAGGTCGAAGCCGACGCCGGCGATATGGCCGGACTGTTCACCGCCGAGGAGGTTTCCGGCGCCGCGGATCTCCAGGTCCTTCATCGCCACGTACATGCCCGCCCCCATCTCCGTGTGCTGGGCGATGGTGGCCAGCCGCTCGTGGGCGGTCTCGGTGAGCGGCTTCTCCGGCGGGTAGAGGAAGTAGGCGTAACCGCGCTCGCGGCCCCGGCCGACCCGGCCGCGCAACTGGTGGAGCTGGGAGAGGCCGAAGTTGTCGCCGCGCTCGACGATCAGGGTGTTGGCGTTGGAGATGTCGATGCCGGATTCGACGATGGTCGTCGAGACCAGGACGTCGAACTTCTTCTCCCAGAAGTCCACCACGACCTGCTCCAGTTGGGACTCCCCCAACTGACCGTGGGCGGTCTGGATGCGGGCCTCCGGGACGATCTCGCGGAGCCGGGCGGCGGCGCGGTCGATGGACTCCACCCGGTTGTGGATGTAGAAGACCTGGCCCTCGCGGAGGAGTTCACGCCGGATCGCGGCGCCGATCTGCTTCTGCTCGTACGGGCCGACGAAGGTGAGGACCGGGTGCCGCTCCTCGGGCGGTGTCGTGATCGTGGACATCTCGCGGATGCCGGTGACCGCCATTTCGAGCGTACGGGGGATGGGCGTGGCGGACATCGTCAGCACATCGACGTTGGCGCGGAGCTTCTTCAGCTGCTCCTTGTGCTCGACGCCGAACCGCTGCTCCTCGTCGACGATGACCAGGCCCAGGTCCTTGAACTTGGTCTCGGACGAGAACAGCCGGTGGGTGCCGATGACCAGGTCGACGGAGCCCTCCCGCAGCCCCTCCAGGACGGCCTTGGCCTCGGTGTCGGTCTGGAAGCGCGACAGCGCCTTGACGTTGACCGGGAACTGGCCGTAGCGCTCGGTGAAGGTGCCGTAGTGCTGCTGGACGAGGAGGGTGGTGGGGACCAGGACGGCCACCTGCTTCCCGTCCTGGACGGCCTTGAAGGCGGCGCGGACCGCGATCTCGGTCTTGCCATAACCGACATCGCCGCAGATCAGCCGGTCCATCGGGACCGACTTCTCCATATCCTCCTTGACCTCGGCGATGGTGGTGAGCTGGTCGGGCGTCTCCGCGTACGCGAACGCGTCCTCCAGCTCGCGCTGCCAGGGGGTGTCCGGGCCGAAGGTGTGGCCGGGGGCCGCCATACGCGCGGAGTAGAGCTTGATGAGGTCGGCGGCGATCTCCTTGACCGCCTTCTTCGCGCGCGCCTTGGTCTTGGTCCAGTCGGCGCCGCCGAGGCGGTGCAGCGTCGGGGCCTCCCCACCCACGTACTTGGTGACCTGCTCCAGCTGGTCGGTGGGAATGTAGAGGCGGTCGCCGGGCTGGCCGCGCTTGGCGGGCGCGTACTCGACGAGAAGGTACTCGCGGGTGGCGCCCTGGACCGTGCGCTGCACCATCTCGATGTAGCGGCCGACGCCGTGCTGCTCGTGGACGATGAAGTCGCCCGCCTGGAGGGTCAGCGGGTCGATGGTCTTGCGGCGGCGGGCCGGCATCCGGGCCGCGTCCTTGCCGGCGGCCTTCTGCCCGGTGAGGTCGGTCTCGGTGAGGACGACGAGCTTCAGCGACGGGTCGACGAAACCGTTGTCGAGGGAGCCGCAGGCGACATGGACGACGGACGGGCTGATCGCGGCGAGTTCGCCGTCGAGCCGGGCGGCGATGCCCTCACCGCCGAGGACCTCGACGGTACGGGCCGCGGGGCCGTGCGCCTCGGTGACGAAGACCGTACGCCAGCCGTCGGCGAGCCACTGCTTGGTGTCGGCGAGCGCACGCGCGGTGTCGCCGCGGTAGGTCTCCGGGGCGTGCATACCGAGCTTGAGGGTGTCGCCGTTCAGCTCAAAGTCCTCATCGGCAGCACTAGAGGTGAACTGACTGACCGACCACCACATCATGCCCAGTTCGCGGGCCCGCTCCCGGACGTCCGCGATGCCCCACAAGGAGGCCGCGCCCACATCGATGGGCGCCTCCCCGCCGCCAGCGCTCGCCGCCCACGACGCCTGCAGGAACTCCTGGCTCGTCGCCACCAGGTCGGCGGCCCGGGTGCGTACCCGCTCCGGGTCGCACACCACGGCCATCGAGCCCTCGGGCAGCACGTCCAGCAGCAGCTCCATGTCGTCGACCAGGACGGGAGCCAGGGACTCCATGCCCTCGACGGCGATCCCCTCGGCGATCTTGCCCAGCAGTTCGCCCAGCTCCGGGTGCTGCTCGGCGAGCGCGGCGGCCCGGGTGCGTACGTCCTCGGTCAGCAGCAGCTCCCGGCACGGCGGCGCCCACAGCCCGTGCTCGGCGACCTCCAGGGACCGCTGGTCGGCGACCTTGAAGTAGCGGATCTCCTCGACGTCGTCGCCCCAGAACTCGACGCGCAGCGGGTGCTCCTCGGTGGGCGGGAACACATCGAGAATGCCGCCGCGCACGGCGAACTCGCCGCGCTTCTCGACCAGTTCGACGCGCGCGTACGCGGCCGCCGCCAGCCCGTCGACGATCTCTTCGAGGTCGGCGCTGTCGCCCATGCGCAGGCTCACGGGATCCAGCTCGCCCAGCCCCTTGACCTGCGGCTGGAGCACGGAGCGAATGGGCGCGACGACGACGGAGACGGGGCCGGCCGTCGGGTCGTCCTTGCGCGGGTGGACGAGCCGGCGCAGCACCGCGAGGCGGCGGCCGACGGTGTCCGAGCGCGGCGAGAGCCGCTCGTGCGGCAGCGTCTCCCAGGACGGGAACTCCACGACGGTGTGTTCCTCGCCGGCCGGCATCAGCGTGCGCAGCGCGGCGGCCAGGTCCTCGGCCTCCCGGCCGGTGGCGGTCACCGCGAGGACCGGGCGGCCGGACTCGCGGGCGAGAGCGGCCACCGCGAAGGCGCGGGCGGCGGGCGGGCCCACCAGGTCCACATGCGGCCGGTGCCCGTCGGCCGCGGCCTGCACCGCTTCGGCGAGCGCCGGGTCCCGTACGACGGCGTCGAGCAGACCAGTCAGGCTCATGAAAAAGATTCCGTCCCAGCGAGGAGATCAACGAAGAGATCAATGAGGCGAACAACGCGAACAGCCCGACACGTGGAACGGGCCGGGGTTGCCCACCTTACGCCCGGGCTCCGACAGCCCGCCGCCGGAGCGGTACGGGGGCGCACAGCGGCCCCGGGGGCGCCCCTCATGCGTCCCATCCTTCGAGAAATCCGTTCCGAACTCTGACCCGGCATGGAATGGTGTGCGCTACACACAATGTCCTGCACGCAACGTCTGCACGCAACGCGGAGGGGGCCCGGTGAGCCGCACCACGAGGGACAGCGACGGCGGCATAGCGGCGGGCGGCCGGCGCGGACCCGTCGTCGCCGCCCTCATGCTCGGTATGGCGCTGGCCGCCCTCGACTCCACGATCATCGCCACCGCCATCCCCCAGATCGTCGGCGACCTCGGCGGCTTCGCCGTCTTCTCCTGGCTCTTCTCCGGCTATCTGCTGGCGGTCACCGTCACCCTGCCCGTCTACGGCAAGCTCTCCGACACCTTCGGCCGCAAGCCCATCCTGATCACCGGCATCGTGCTCTTCCTCGTCGGCTCACTGGCCTGCGCAGGCGCCTGGAACATGGCCTCCCTGATCGCCTTCCGGGTACTTCAGGGCCTGGGCGGCGGCGCACTCCAGGGCACCGTCCAGACCATCGCCGCCGACCTCTACCCGATGCGGGAACGCCCCAAGATCCAGGCGAAGCTCTCCACGGTCTGGGCCGCCTCGGCGGTCGCCGGACCGGCGCTCGGCGGGCTGCTCGCCGCCTACGCCGACTGGCGCTGGATCTTCCTGGTCAACCTGCCGGTGGGCGCGGTGGCGCTGTGGCTGATCACCCGGCATTTCGTCGAGACGACACCACGGCCCGCCCGTACCCAGCGCCCCCGCGTCGACTGGCCCGGCGCGCTCGCCATCTTCGCCTGCGGCGGCCTGCTGCTGACCGCCCTCGTCCAGGGCGGCGTCGCCTGGCCCTGGATATCGACACCCTCCCTGCTGCTCTTCGCCGCCAGCGCCCTCTGCGGGGCGGTCACCGTCCTGATCGAACGCCGCGCCGCGGAGCCGATCATCCCCGGCTGGGTCTGGCGCCGCCGCACCATCTCGGCCGTCAACCTCGCCCTCGGCGCGCTGGGTCTCCTCATGGTCGCCCCGACCGTGTTCCTGCCCACCTATGCGCAGTCGGTGCTGGGCCTTGGCCCGATAGCCGCCGGCTTCGTGCTCTCCGTCATGACCCTGAGCTGGCCGGTCTCGGCGGCCCTGAGCAGCCATGTCTACAACCGCGTCGGCATCCGCAACTGCGCGATGCTCGGTATCGGCGCCGCCGCCCTGGTCCTGCTCGCCTTCCCCCTGCTGCCCTACCCCGGCGCCGCCTGGCAGCCCGCCCTGATCATGCTGGCGCTCGGCGCGACCCTCGGCCTCTTCCAGCTGCCCCTGATCATCGGCGTCCAGTCCTCCGTCGGCTACGCGGAGCGCGGCACCGCCACCGCCTCGATCCTCTTCTGCCGCCAGGTCGGCCAGTCCGTCGGCGCGGCCCTCTTCGGCGCCATCGCCAACTCCACCCTCAACGACCGCCTCGCGCACGCCCCTTCGGACATCCGCCCCGGACTGCCGCACGACCTCGACGCGGTGGCACACGCCCTGGAACACGCCGGCACGCTCACCGCCCACGCCACCGGCTATCTGCGCCGCGCCGTCGACACCACCGTCGACCACGTCTACCTCGGCGCCGCCGCGGCCGCCGCCCTCGCCCTGATCGTCCTCGCCCTGCTGGCGCCCCGGCACTTCCCGGTGCACGCGGACGCCCGAACGGGCGGGGAGGGGGCGGAGGCCGCGGACCGGGCCGAGCCCGCTGACATCTAGTCGAGTAAGTCCCATCTCCCTTCGTCCGCCCGTAGAGCCAGAAGGGACATAGGACTTACTCGACCAGCGGGCGCACGGGCATCGAGCGGGCACGGCGGCAGCCGCCGCTCAGCCGTCCAAACGAGGCAGCTCCGTCTCCAGCGTGTCCTCGTTGTCGGGGTCGACGGGGGCCCGGGTGTCGGTCGGACCGGACTCGGGAGGGGAGTCGGGCTGCGCCCCGGCCTGAGGCGGCTCCTCCACCGGGTCCCCGCCCGACTCGCCCCCCTCGCCCTCCTCCGGCACCTTGCCCGTGAGCGCCGCCAGGCTGTTGCGCACATGCGTCATATGGGCCCGTACCTCCGCGTGCTCCTCCTCGTGTTCGCGAAGGATCCGCTCGGTGGCGCGCTCGATGCGTTCCACCTGGACCCGGGCCTGGGCCAGCAGTTCGGCGGCGTGGTCCTCCGCTTCCTCCTGGCTGTGCCGTGCGGACTCCTCGATCTCCGCCTGGAGGCGCCGGGCGTCAGCGATCCGGGCCTCCCCCTCGGCATCCAGCTCCGCGACGCGCTGCTCCAGCTCCTCCTCCCAGGCGGCGATTTCCCGCCCGGTCGCGTCCCAGTCATCGGCCTGCTGCTTCTCCTGGTCCTGCCAGATCTGCGCGGTGTGCCGGTGCATCTCCTTGAGCTCCGCGGCCGCCTCGCTGCGCCACTGCTCCGCGTCCCGGCCCGCCGCCTCCGCCTCCGCGGCGGACTCCGTCCACGCCGCCTCCTCGATGCACCGCGCCTGCTCCTGCACCTCGGCCCGCAGCGTCTTCGCCGCCTTGTCCGCCGCGGCCTGGATCTGCCGGGCGTACGCCTCGGCCTCGTCGCCCACCTCCTCGGCCGCCGTCTCCGCCTCGGACCGCAGCCGCGCCGCCGCGGCCTCCGCCGTCGTGAGGATCACCTGGGCCTGATCGCCGAGGGATTCGTAGGTCTGCGGCGGCATCTGCGCCACATAGGACAGCAGGTCCGACAACTCCCCCGCCATCTCGTTGGACAGGACGGTCAGCCGCGCGGCGCGCTCCCAGCATGAGTCACGGTCTATTGACAGCCCCTCCACACGACGGTCCACGTCGTCCGGTCGGTAGCCACGCCCTCGTACGGTCTCGAACCCGTGAGGCGAAACCGATGCACTCATCCCTCAAGCCCCTCTCCGCCGCGCACACCAGTCGCGCGGGCTCGCACACTTCCACGCAGTCCCGCACACATCTTTCTGGATAGGCGCGAAGCGGCCCTATCGCGACACTCTGCCCATCTCATCCCCCCAGGATGCGTCAATTGGCACCAGAAGTCGGAATCGGCTCATCGTTCACAGCGCCCGGAACGACCGAGCTGCCCCGTTTTCATCCCACAGCAGCACATCCCCGACGCCACCCACCCACGCACCGGGCCCCGCGAACGGCACCGTGACCGCCGCCCAGCCACCCCCCGCGGCCTCCCTCATCGGCCGGCCCGCCACCGCCAACTCCCCCACGCCCGAGCCGTTGCCCAAGGCCCCTTGCGCCGGTCAGCGCCCCCATCGACGGCACCTGCAAGGGGCAGCAGCCGGAACGGACCGAGGAGCGCACCGGCGCCGAGCATCTCGTCGGCCACCGCGCCGATCAGCCGCCGCCACCGCTTCACCCGTCCGAGGTCACCCGCGGGTCGGCGTAGCACGTCCGGACGTACGCCGGCGCCTGTCGACCCATGGCCGACCCACTCCCTGACAGCAGCCCGACAGATCGACCCGGCGACAACAGACCGTAGGAACCAATCACTCTCCGTAATCGTTGCCGGAATAGGAAGAAGGAAGACGGCGAGCGAGGCGCAAGGGACCAGGGGAGCAAGGGCGCAAGGGACCAAGAGACCGAGGCGCAAGGGAATGAGGGAGTAAAGCGCAAGGAGGTGGGCGCGAAGGTGCGAACAGAGGCAGCGGCGCACGGCGCGAACGGGAGGTGCGGATGAAAGGTGCGGACGAGACGAGAGGTGCGAAGGGGAGGCGGGCCGGGGGAGGTAGGGCGGAAGTCCGCCCCAGGCTTCCCGTTCGCATTCGTCGGGGCAGCTCACCCCCATGCGCATGGCCGTGGCGCCCGACCCATCCCGCAGGTCGAGCGCCACGAGTGCCTTACGGCGTGCGGTGCGTGAGCGGGCCGCCTACAGGAGCCCGTCCCACATCTGCTCCAGCAGCACCGACCACCAGGTCTCCGGCGAACCGAGCGCCGGCGGGTCCAGGGCGACCAGCTGCGCCTGGAAGTCGACGGTCCAGCGACCCGCCTGCTCGGGCGTCAGCCCGAACCGCAGCCGCCACATCCGTCCCAGCATCGCCAGACAGCGAATGAACTCCGGCAGCCCACTGTTCACGAACTGCGGCGCAGCCGGCTGCCCGCCGGGCCCGGCCTCCAACGGCACCGCCACGATGTTCGCGGTCCCGTACTGCACACACAGCTGACGGCCGAAGTCATTGCCCATGACGAGATACGAGCCCGCGTCGGCGGCCGGCTGCACACCCCGCTCCGCCGCCAGCTCCGCCAGCGTCGGCACCGGACGGCCCGGTTGCGCCTGCGCCCAGAAGAACGGCGCGAAGTCGACCGGCAGCCCGGCCCACACCAGCATCTGCGCCACCACATCGGGCACGCCGTGCCGGGAGACCGCCCGCTGATCGAAACGGAAGAGGCCCTGCGGGCCGAACGCCTGCTCCAGCTCCTGCCCGATGGCCTGCGGCGGAACCGGCGGTACCGGCTGCACCTGCGACGGATGAGGCAACGGCACCCGCACCGGCGCAGGCCGCGCCGGGCCGTCCGCGACCTGGTGCAACTCGCCCTGATGCTCGACGAGATGACGCACACCCTGCTGCCGCGACGCATGGTCCCGGCCGTACGCGGCGGTGTGGCTGATCCGCACCTGGGGCCAGTTTTCCCGGATCATCCGGGCGCAGTAGCCGCCCGGCAGATCACAGCACTCCAGCTCGGTGTGCAGCTCCAGCACCTGTTGCGGCGGGATGTTCATGCCGCGCAGCTCATGCAGCAGCTGCCACTCCGGGTGCGGCGTGCCGGGCGCCGAACGACGCACGATCTTCTGCTCGGAACCGTCGGGCGCGCGATAGCTCAGCACCGCCATATAGCCGGGGCCGACGGTCGGCTGGCCGCTGGGCGCCTGCGGATAGCCGTACGCACCCGGGCCACCGGGACCCGGCACACCGGGTCCGGGCTGTCCCGGAAGAGGACCGGGCGGCGGGCCGGACTGTCCGGGTGGGCCCGCCGGCACGCCCGGCGGCGGAACGGCGGGACCGGCGGACGGCGGCATTCCGGCGGCGCCGGGAACTCCAGGAGCGCCGGGAACTCCAGGGGCGCCGGGCGCACCGGGGCCGCCCGGACCGCCCAGCGCCGCGCCGCTGGCCAGCATCGTCGCCGCGGCGTGCACTCCGCCCGCGCCGCCACCGCCACCGGTGGGATTCGGCGGGGGCTGCGGCGGAGGCGGACCGCCCTGACCACCGGAGCCCCGCCCGCCCGCGGACGCACCGGGCACGCCGGGCACACCGGGAGGCTTCGGTGCACCGGGCACACCGGGAGGCGCGGGCGGTGGCGGCACGCCGGGGCCACCCGGACCGCCCTGGCCCGCCAGGCTCGCCTGCAGGGACGCACCGTCGGCGAGCATCGTCGCGGCGGCGTGCACACCGCCGCCGGGACCGCCCGTGCCACCAGGGCCGCCCGTACTACCGGGGCCGCCCGTACCGCCGGGGCCGCGCTCGGCGCCGGGCGCGCCGCCGTCCCCGGGGCCGTCCACCGCGCTGAGATCCAGATTCGCCGCGTCCAGCTGCGAGACCAGCTGCGTCGGTACGTAGCCACCGGCCGGCGCACCGGGCGTACCGGGGCCGGAGGGCGCGGGACCACCGGACGGCCGGACGTCGGCCTTGCCCGTCTCGGCATCCGCGATGGCCGCGGCGTCCTGCCGCTGACCGGCACGGCCCGCGCCAGGGGTACCGGGCGCGCCCGGAGGCGGCGGCGGTCCCGCAGCGCCGCCGGAGCGACCGGCGTTTCCGGCGTTTCCGGGCAGCGAGAAGCCGTCGGCCAGCATCGTCGCCGCGGCGTGTACGCCACCGCCGACGGGCGGGGCGGGAGGCGGCGGCACCGCGGGGCCGGGAGCGCCTGCCGCCCCCTGAGGCGGCGGCACATCGGTGACCGGCTGGCCGGACGGCGGCGGCAGATCGGGCAGCCCCTGCCCGGCGGGCCCGGCAGGCGGCGCGGGCGGCATCGGCGGAGGAGGAAGCGACCCACCGGGGCGGGCCTGACCCGCGGCGCCGGCCTGGCCCCCCGGGCCGCCCGAGGCTCCGTGGCCGTCCGGCGCCTCGCCGCCCGGCAGATCCAGCGCCGGCGCGATCTGCGTACGCGGCAACTGGCTGCCGCCATGCAGCAGTTCGGTCTTCGCCTCCGGTCGCGAGCGCGGCGCCGCCGGCGGAGTGCCGTCCTGTTCGTCCTGTTCGTCGAATCCGGCGAGCGGCGGTGCGAACACCGTGGCGGGCAGACCCACCGACCGGTCCTCGGAGCCCTCGTTCGTCGTCGTGTCCGCCTCGGCCCATGGCGTTCCGCCGGACGTGACGGACGCACCGGTGGAACCGGAGGCAGCGGCACCCGCGACGGGAGCCGAGCCCTCCCCCATGGCCCTGAAGGCAGGGGAGGTACCCCCATCCGTCCCCGGCGCCTCCACGACACCCCCACCGGCCTGCGCGGACGCACCGTCCCCGGCGTTCACACTGACATCGGCCCAGGCGTCCGAGCCCACCGACGGGCCCGCGGGCGACGCCCCCGCAGGCGCACCGGCCGAAGGCGCCGCAGCAGGAGCTCCCTGCGCCCGCCGGTCCGGAATGCCGATGGCGTCCGCCGCCTCCTGCAGCCACTCCGGCGGCGTCAGCAAGAACGACGTGGCCTCCAGATCGATCCGCTGCGGCGACGGCTCACCCGCGCCGTGGCCGCCATCCGCCACCGCGCCGTACTCCTCCTCGAACCGCCGGATCACCTCACCCACCGGCAGCCCCGGCCACAGCGTCGTCTCGCCGCTGTCCCGTGCGATCACCAGCCGGCTACGTCCCCCGTCGCTGCGCGGACCGTCCTCCCGGTCCTCCGCCCACACCACAAAACCCAGGTCGAACTCCCGCACCCGCACCTCACGATGCTGCGGCGCCGGCACATCGCCATTGACCCAGCGCTCCGCGCGTTCCTGCGCCTGCGCGAACGTCACCATCGCGCTCACCCCCCCACCGGAACGGCGTGCGCGAAGCCACCGTCCACCATCAGGTTCGCCACGGTCTCCAGCTCCGGCGGATTGCCCGCCAACCGCTGCAAGAAGTCATCAAAATCCGCACCGCACGGCAGCAGCAGCCGCTCGACGCGCTCCGCCACCGACCAGCCGTCCTGATCCCGCGCATCGTCATACGGGCAGAACCACACCGTGCCGAGCGCGTCACCGCGCACCTTCACCGCGACCACCCCGCCCTGCACGAACGCCACACCCAGATAGTCCTTGGTGAAGTGGTCCCGCAGGCACTTGTTCACATAGACCAGATCGTTCACCGCCGCGTCATCGCGCACCGTGAAAAACGGCTGATCCACCAGCAGGCCCAGCTCCGCGTCCAGCGCCGCGCCCACCGGCGCACACCCGCCCGCCGCCTTCAAGAACGCGCGATACGCGCCCGGCAGCCGGTAGCCCAGCGCCTCCTCGGCCTGCGCCACCTGCTCCTCACCCACGGACAGACCACGCCGCGGCACTCCGAAATGCGCCGGCCGCGTCTCCTGCAAGGGCCGCGTACCGCGCTTGTCGTGCTCCACGGCCGCCGTCGCTAGCCCGCCGTGATGCCGCAGCAGCGCCTTCACCTCGACCGGGATCAGCTCCATCCGCCGGGTGCCGGCCACGTGATGCCAGGTCCAGCCGTGCGGCGTCGCCACCGACGGCACGTCTATCCACAGCTCATGGCCCTGTGCGTGCAGCGCGGCGTTCGCGGACACGTAGTCCGTCAGCCGCAGCTCGTCGACGCCGAAGCCCTCCGGCGGCTCGGCGATCTCCGCCGCCGCCCGCGCATACGGAGAGAACTCCGGGAAACCGTTCCCGTCCATCCGCACGCCCGCGGGATACCGCGAGGCACGGACCGGGTCCGGGAAATGCACGACCTGCCCGGCGTAGGCCGTGTTCGGTGGCGCGGCATGCTGCCCGAGCCGACCTGTCGTCATCGCGGTTGCCCCCTGGCTGAAGCTGGCGTTTGGGGCACAGCCTATGCCGTGCCGCAATACCTTCCCCCGCCCCCGCCCGGTCGGCGTCAGCCCGCCGACACGCCGCCGTCACCCCCCGGCCCGCCGCCCGCTGCCGCCCGCACACCACCCCGCCGACCAGCCCTGTTGCCCTCTCATCCGACGAACTGTCACCTACCAGTGACATCCCCGACAGCGCGGCCGACTACCGCAACACCCAGCACGTTTGGCAGGCTGACCTCCCCCACCTTCGGCGGGGGGACCCCCAGCTACAAGGGGATCGCAGGGAGGGAAAGCACCGAGTGAGCACCACCGCACACCACCAGACCGCCGCCGGCGGCGACCCCCGCATCGGCTGGAGCGGCACCGCCGGCACCGACCGCGTACCCACCCTCCGTCATCGCCGCGACGGCATCCTCCCGACCGTCGGCGCCGCCCTGTCCGTACGCGGACAAACCCTCACCTGCACCGCAAGCAAAGCGGAACAGCCCCCACCGCTCCACCCGCTCGTCCAGGACTTCCTCGACACCCTCACCACCGCACAACGCGAACGCTTCACCGGACGCTGCCCCGAAGCCGTCCTGCTCTCCCGCCACCTCAACGCCGTCGAAGCCGGCCGCAGCAAACGCGCCTCCCGCAAGCCCCTCACCAACGGCGAAGCCCGCCGCTCCCTGAAACACTCCAAGATCACCGCACGCCATATCCGCGAGGACGGCGACCCGCAGCACGGCAGCTACGCCCCGCCCTGCCGCTCCTGCGACGCGCTCCTCGCCCACTTCGGCGTCATGCCCATCGGGGACACGACGCCCACAGGGAGCTGACCGCCACCATGCCGCCCGCCACCCGCGACCGCGCCGGATCCACCCGCTTCCCCGCCGCCGTCGACGTAGCCCTCCAGGAAGCCGGCTGGCAACCCGGACGCTGGGACATAAAGCAGGCAGAACACTGGGCCGACACCCTCCGCGCGCACGCCTCCCCCGCGGGCCACCAGCACACCGTCTTCCCCGCCGCCGTCGAAGCCTGGGCCGAATTCGGCGGACTCCGCATCACCGGCCCCGGCCCCGGCCGCCACATCGCCCCCACCCCGTTCGCCATCAACCCCCTCCACGGCCTCCACCTCGCCCGCACCCTCGGCGACCTCGGCCGCGCCCTCGACACCGGCGTGGCCCCACTCGGCCAGGAAGAAATCACCACCAGCGGCGGCACGGCCTTCGGCCAGGCCGCCCTCGCGATCGACACCGAAGGACGCGTCTACAGCCTCGACCACACCGGCGACTGGTACCTCGGGGCAGACATCGACCATGCGCTCGGCACGCTGGTACTGGGAGCACGGCCCAGCCGGCTGGTGGTGTCGGGGAACTGAGGGACGGGCCAGGCGCCGCGGGCCCGGCCCGGACCCATCGGACAGGCCCTAGCTGTATTGATCACGAGCGTTGTTGACACTTGCCGGGCTTGATCATGGCGAAGACCTCCGGTGTGGTGGAGCTGTCTAGGACTGCACCGC
>NZ_JBFAIP010000127.1:0-15731 GCF_040654775.1 Streptomyces sp. NPDC050636 | reverse complement strand
CTATCCGTTTCACGTGAAACGCGACCCCACCCCTTTGCGTTGGCACTACGGCCTGACGGCGCTCCATGGCTTCTCCGGTGCGGCACCGGGCGCTATTTCACGTGAAACGACGATGTGGTGTTTCACGTGAAACGGGTCCGGGCGACGGACGCTGGGTGGCGGGTGGCGGGTGGCGGGTGGCGGGTGGCGGGTGGCGGGGTTGGGAGTGCGGCTGAGCGGGAGGTGAGGGGTCTCCCTCTGTGCCTCCAAATTCCTTACTCTGTAGGCCAGTTGGGTGCTTTGAGTACGCATGTGGTTTGAGGCGAGGGGGACCGTGCCGGCGAGGGGTGGCCGCGCCGCCGCCGCCCCGAAGCGCTCAATGGCCCCGCCCCGATGCCCGGCCATTGAGGGGCGTCAGCTTGATAGGCCGTTCGTGGCCATCCGCACTCATGTTTCAAGCCTCCCGTAGAATCGGAACGAGTAGCCCGTTTAAATTCAGGGTGCGCTCCGCGGTGGAGGCGGTCGGTTTCAGGAGGCTTGCGGGTGTCGGACGGCGGGTCTGCTCCCTCTCGTGCGGATGCGCGGCGCAATCGGGCGCTGGTGCTTCAGGCGGCTCGATCTGCCTTTGAGGAGCACGGGTTGGGAGTTCCGCTCGGGGAGATCGCGCGGCGCGCCGGGGTCGGTGCGGGCACCGTGTATCGCCATTTCCCATCCAAGAAAGCCCTGTTCAGGGCGTCGATCGTGGACCGGATGCGGCTTTTCACCGATACCGCAACGGACTTGGCCGATGTCGAGGACCCCGGTGAGGTGTTCTTTCGCTTCTTGGGGTCGGTGGTACGGCTGGCCGCTCGCAACAAGGGGCTGTGCGACGCACTGGAGGGGGCCGGCTCATCGAGTGCCGAGGAGCAGCCGGGACCCGAGAGAGACTTCGGGGAGGCATTGGGCGTCCTGCTTACACGGGCTCAAGAGGCAGGTGCGGTCAGGAAGGACGTCGTGCTGGACGATGTCCGAGCGCTGCTGGTCGGGTGTATGTCGATGGAGCGGCAGCGGGCGGGGGCGACTGGGTCTCCTGGCCGGATGACGGCGTTGATGTGTGATGGGCTTCGGGCGAACCGCACCGTAACGAAACTTCCGGCCGAAGCGGTGGATCGTAACGAAACGCGGTGTGAGGCGTGTGGCGGGCCGGTCGTGCCGGCGGCTACCGGTCGGCCCGCGCGGTACTGCGGTGGGGCCTGTCGGCAGAAGGCGCACCGGGCGCGGGGGCATGCGCGCGGCGGCGATCCGGGGCCCGGCCGCTGAGCCGGAGCCGGGGCCGTCAGAGCTGGAGCTTGAAGCCGAGGTGGGAGGCCTCGAAGCCGAGGCGCTCGTAGAAGCGGTGCGCATCGATACGGGTCGCGTCGGAGGTGAGCTGCACCAGCTGGCAGCCGAGTGTGCGGGATTCGGTGACCGCCCACTCGATGAGCTGGGTACCCAGCCCGCCGCCCCGCTCGTCGGTGTGGACCCGGACGCCCTCGATGATCGAGCGGCTGGCACCACGCCGGGAGAGCCCGAGGATGACCGTGAGCTGAAGGGTGCCGACCGTGCGTCCCGCCCGGACCGCGACGACCAGATGCTGCTGCGGATCGGCGGCCAGGACCTCGTACGCGGCGCGGTACGGAGTCAGGTCGTCCGGTGACTCGCGGGTCGCGCCCAGCGGGTCGTCGGCCAGCATCGCGACGATGGCGGGCAGGTCGTCCTCGGTCGCGCGGCGTATCTCGATATCGCTCATGGGCGCGACCTTATGCGGTGCCCGCGCGGGGCCGTAGGCCTGTATGCCAGTACATCGGCACGCCTGTGGGCCTTGTGCCCACAGGCCCGTACGCCTTCCCGTACGACCGCTATGCCGAGGGTGCGAGCGTCTCGACGGCCGTCACCAACGGCGCCAGCTCGGGACGCTTCGCGGCGTCCTGGAGCGCTTCGCGCAGCGCGCGGTCGTGGGTGGGGCGTGCCTCTCCGAGAAGGGTCAGTCCGTCGGGCGTGACGTTGGTGTAGATGCCGCGCCGGTCGTCGGGGCACAGATAGCGCGAGAGCAGACCGCGCTCCTCAAGGCGGGTGACCAGGCGCGTGGTGGCGCTCTGGCTGAGGACGACCGAGTCCGCGACCTGGTGCATCCGCAGATGGCCGCCCGGCCCGTCGTGCTGCTCGCTGAGGACGTTGAGGACGGAGAACTCCCGGACGCTGAGGTTGTGCCCGGCCTGTAGCACGCGCTCGATGTGCGACTCGATCCGGCCGTGGAGGGCGGAGAGCGCGCACCAGCCCTGGGCGAGCCCTCGGGCCGGCGCCGACTGCGACGGCGGGCAGCCAGGGTCCGCCATGAAGCCGGGATCCGCCTTGATGTCAGGCCCTGGCTGGGGGGCCGGTGTGGCTGCCACCTGCGGCGTCTCGTGCGTCTGCGGCGTCATCGAAGACCTCCTCATGGGTCGTACGAACCAGGATAGGACACATTCGAAATAGCCCGCGCTTGCAATTAAATGCGCTTGCAATTATTGTGGACGCTTGTAAGGGACGGACGCAAACATGTGAAGGGATCCGTCATGCCTCTGGCACTCCTGGCGCTCGCCATCGGCGCCTTCGGAATCGGAACGACCGAGTTCGCGGTCATGGGCCTGTTGCCCGACATGGCGGCGGGCTTCGGTGTATCCATCCCGCTCGCCGGTTACGCGACCACCGTCTATGCCCTGGGCGTGGTCGTCGGAGCGCCGCTGATGACCACGCTCGGCACGCGGTTCACCCGCAAGCAGATGCTGATGCTGCTGATGGGCATGTTCATCGTGGGCAACCTGCTCACGGGCCTGGCGCCCAACTTCGGGGTCATGCTGGCCGGACGGATCGTCGCCGCATTCGCGCACGGCGCGTTCTTCGGCATCGGCGCCCTGGTGGCCGCCGATCTTGTCGCGCCGCAGAAGCGGGCCACCGCCATCTCGCTGATGTTCAGCGGCCTGACCGTCGCCAACGTCGTCGGCGTACCGGCCGGCACCATGCTCAGCCAGCAGTACGACTGGCGCACGACCTTCTACGCCATAGCCGCGCTCGGCGTGATCGGCCTGCTGGGCATCGTCAAGCTCATCCCCGCACAGCGGGCGAAGGCCGCCGCACCTATCGGCAGCGAGCTGGCGGTCTTCCGCAACCCGCAGGTCGGCCTCGCGATGCTGATGACGGTCCTCGGCTTCGGCGGCGTGTTCGCGGCCGTCACCTACCTCGCCTCGATGATGACCGAGGTCACCGGCTTCGCCCCGTCCTCCGTCATCTGGCTGACGGCCGTCTTCGGGCTCGGCATGGTCGGCGGAAACCTGATCTCCGGCCGCTTCACCGACCGCGCCATGATGCCGATCCTCTATGTGTCGCTGACCGGTCTGGCGCTCGTCCTCGCCGCGTTCACCTTCACGGCCCACAACAAGGCCGCCGCGACCATCACCGTCGCGCTGATCGGCTTCTTCGGCTTCGCGACCGTGCCGCCGCTGCAGAAGCGGGTGATGGACCAGGCCGCCTCGGCGCCCACCCTGGCCTCGGCGGGCAATATCGCGGCCTTCAACTTCGGCAATGCGCTGGCCGCTTGGCTCGGCGGAATCGTCATCTCGGCCGGCCTCGGCTTCACCGCGCCCAACTGGGTCGGTGCGCTGATGACTGCGGCGGCGCTCGGTGTGGCCATCTTCGCTTCCGCTCTGGAGCGGCGTTCCGCTGGGCGTGGCCGTGTGGTGGCCGCAGGCGGCCCCACCGTGATTGCCGACGAGCCCATACCTGCGGCCCAGAGCTGAGACCTGCTCTCGTACCGCAGCACGGCTGAACCACCGCACCCACCCACATGAACCACTGCACTACCCCCATCAGGAGCATCTCCCCATGAGCACCACCACGCCCGCCAGCACTTCCACCTCCGCCTCCACCTCCACAGTCCGTCCCCTCACCACCCGCGACGCCGATGGCCTCATAGAGGCCGCGCGTCGGGCCGCCGAGGGCCTCGGAGTACGCGGCAGTGTCACCGTTCTGGACGCGGGCGGCCATCTGCTGGGCTTCCGGCGGGACGACGAAGCCGTGCTGATCTCCGGCGAGACCAGCACCCGCAAGGCGTACACCGCACTGCAGTTGGACGCGCCGACAGCCGACCTTGTCGACCTCGTACGGCCCGACGGGCTCTTCCACTCGCTGCCCACCGCGCTGGACCGCCCGCTGCTCTTCATCGCGGGCGGGGTGCCGCTCCACCGCGACGGGCGGCTGGTCGGCGCGATCGGCTTCGGCGGCGGCGCCCCGGAGCAGGACCACCGGATCGCCACCGCGGCGATAGCGGAGGCGGAACTCGTCTGACGGCGCCCAAACGCTGCCCGCCCCGAGCTTCAGCGGACGCCGACGCCCTAGCCGATGCTCCCGCTCCTACTCCTGCTCCTGCTCCGCCTCCGGATTTCGCGGGCCTGAGCCGACTGTGCCTCGCGCAGTCGGCTGCCGCGTTTGGTCAGTCCCCAGGGCTTGAGGACGGAGACTGCGGTGATGAAGAGGTAGGTGGCCGTGGCGACCGAAGGGGCGACTACGAGGTTGAGGTCGGGGGCCGGGTTGCCCGCAGCAGCCTCGGCGGCGAGGTGGTTGATACCCGGGCGGAGCGAGAAGACCGACAGCAGCACGGTGACGAGGGTCAGCCAGAACTTGGTGTAGACCCAGCGGTGCCTGGCCAGCCCCCAGGAGGTGCCCAGGGACAGCACCAGCCCGCTGAGCAGCGAGACCAGGGCTACGGGGATGACCAGCCAGTCGCCGAAGATCTTCATCGCGCGGTAGGCGACCGCTGCCATCTCGGGGGAGCCGGTGGTGTAACCGGTAATGCTGAGGGTGAGCAGCCCGAGGGTGAGCCCGAGCCAGCCGACGGATACGGCGACATGAATGACGAGGGTGGCCCGGCGTGCGGGGCGGCTGAGCTGTGGCATGGGTTCCACGGTGGCGGGCGGGGCCACGCGGTACATCTGACGGCGGGAGTATCCGCGCATACGCGGGGTTGAGTACGGCTGCGGTCGGCGGTAGCGAACATGCCCATCGTTCGATCCGGCCTCGCCGCCCCGCCCCCCCATCACCCCACCCCACCCCACCCCGCGCGAGCCTGTCCTGCAGGGGGACTACGGCAGTTCGACGACACCCCCTAGGCTCCGGCCTATGGGGAAGCTGCATCTGTTCGATATGGACGGGACCCTGCTCTACGGGTCTGCCGCCGCCGTTGAGATCTCGCGGCAGCTCGGCCTGGACCGGGAGATCGCCGAGCTGGAGCGCGCGTTCGCGGCCGGCGAGCTGACGCCGCCGCGGTTCGCGCAGCTGGCGTGCGATCTCTGGGCCGCCGAGCTGACCGAAGCACAGGTGGCGGCGGCCTTCGAGGGGGCGCCGTGGCTGGCCGGGATCCAGGAGGTCTGGGCGGACATCCGTGCGCGTGGCGAACGGTGCGCGGTGATTTCACTGTCGCCGGGCTTTTTCGTCGAGCGGCTGCTGGTGTGGGGCGCCGATGCCGCGTGTGGTTCGCGCTGGCCCGTGGTGCCGATCCGGGAACCGGTGGAGCCGGCCGGCATCCTCTCGCCGTCTGCGAAGGTGCGTATCGCCGACGAACTGTGTGCGCAGTATGGGCTGACCCGGGACGATTGCGTGGCGTACGGCGACTCCATGTCAGACACCGATCTCTTCGCGGCCGTTCCGGCGTCGGTTGCCGTGAATGCGGATCACCATGTCAGTGACCTGGCCTCATATGCGTACACGGGGCGTGATCTGCGCGAGGCTTACGAACTGGTACGTACTGGCGGGTAATTAAGAGGTTTCTACGGCGGATTCGCCCGCGGTATGTACGGAAAATGCACTCTGTGGGGAGGATCACGGATATCAGAGGGACCGTGCGGAGTGTTCCAAGATCAGGGCTTGTGGATTCAACTACTGCCGGTATGGTCGAGTCCGGTTCGGCGGAGGCGGGAGCTTCTGTGGGCCCGCGAGAGGCATCAAAGCCTGCCAGCCTAGCGGCGAAGCGGCCCGCGACACCCGGACTTCCGACTATTTGTCCGTTGCGATACGCGGGGGTGGCGGGTTGTTGAGGCGGTATCTGAACCCATTATTCAAGAAGCGTGACGCATGTCCGCTTTGAGTGGGTTGCCGGAGTAGCTTAAGTCGATTAAGAATTCCGGGGCGGACGGGGGAATTCCGGGCGGTTCCGATCTGCGGAACTGCGAAGACAACCGAAAGACGTTCGAGGCGAGGCAGACCATGGACGCTCCGACCACCACGTCGGCCGATAGCGGCTCTTCTGACGGCAGCAGTGGCGCTTGGGGATGGTTCACTCCTCCGTCGAAGAAGTCCTCCGCGGAAGATCAGGAGCGACAAAACGGCCAGGACGGCCATCAAGATCAGGGCGTCCGGGGTGAACGGAATGATGGGAACCAACGGGACGACGGGGCCCATCGAAAAGACGGGAATCAACGAAATGACCAGAACGACCGGGAACGGATACCCAGTCGGCCGGTCAATCCGATACGCCCGGTAGGCACCGCCGCCGAGCGCGAGCGCGTCCCGGAGCCGCGGCAGGAGCAGCCGCACCAGGCCCCGCAGTCGTGGCAGGAAACAGGCCGTCAGGCCGCCGCCCCCGCGTATGCCGGACCGTCGCCCAGCAACCCCTCGTACGCCGAGCAGCCCGCCCCTTCCGGGTACGCCGCGCCGAACCGCGAAGCCACGCTCCCCTGGGACCAAGAGCCCGTCCGGGACCGCGTGCCTGTCCGGGACCGCGAGTTCGGCCGAGAGCCCGAGCCCGCGTACGAGCCCGTACAAGCCTCTGAGCCGGTACGCGAGCCCGAACCCATTCACCAGTCGGCGCGCGCCGCAGGAGCCCCCGCCGGCGCCGCAGCCACCGGTACCGCACCCGCCACGGAAAGGGCTGCTGCCCCAGCCCCACCGGCGTCCCCCGCCGCCTCAGCGCCCCCGGCCCCCTCCGTCTTCACACCCCTGGAACGGCCGGCCGCCGCAGCGCGCCCTTCCGCCGCAGAGCCCTCGTTGGAAGCCGTCGAAGCTTCGGCCTCCTCCGCAACTCCCGCCTCACCCGACGCGATTCTCATCCGTCGCACCATGGCCGAAATCGAGCCCATCGCCGACAAGGTGACCTCGTACTTCTACGCGCTGCTCTTCGTCCGGCACCCCGATCTGCGGGCGCTGTTCCCCGCCTCGATGGACACCCAGCGTGACCGTCTCTTCAAGGCGCTGCTCACCGCCGCCAAGCACGTGGACGACGCCGATGTGCTTACCGAGTACCTCTCGCACCTCGGTCGCGGTCACCGCAAATACGGCACGCTGCCCGACCATTACCCCGCGGTCGGTGAATGCCTGCTCGGTGCGCTCTCGCGCTATGCGACGTCCAGCTGGGACCCGGAGACCGAGGCCGCCTGGGTGCGCGCGTACACCGCGATCTCGCAGATCATGATCGACGCGGCCGCCGAGAACGAGGCGGTCGCCCCCGCCTGGTGGCAGGCCGAGGTCGTCTCGCACGAGCTGCGGACGCCCGATATCGCCGTGGTGACGGTCCGGCCCGACCAGCCGTACCCGTTCCTCGCCGGGCAGTACACCAGCCTGGAAACCCCCTGGTGGCCGCGGGTGTGGCGGCACTATTCCTTCGCCTCGGCGCCCCGCTCCGACGGCCTGCTCACGTTCCATATCAAGGCGGTCCCGGCCGGCTGGGTCTCCAACGCGATGGTCCACCGGGCCCGACCCGGTGACGTCATCCGCCTCGGCGCCCCCGGCGGCTCGATGACCGTCGACCACACCACCAGCAACGGCCTGCTGTGCGTTGGCGGAGGCACCGGTATCGCGCCGATCAAGGCCCTCGTCGAAGACGTCGCGGATCGCGGCGCCCGGCGCCCCGTCGAGGTCTTCTACGGCGCTCGCAGCGACCACGACCTCTACGACCTCGACACCATGCTGCGTCTGGAGCAGGACCACCCCTGGCTCTCGGTCCGTCCGGTCGTTGCCATGGGGCCGACCCCCAGCGGGACGAACTGCGTAAGCGGTCAACTTCCGGACGCCGTACGTCAATACGGACCTTGGCGGGAGTACGACGCATACCTCTCCGGGCCGCCCGGACTGATCCGCAGCGGCGTGGACGCACTGGTGGGTGTCGGCATACCGTCCGATCGGATACGGCACGACTCCATAGAAGAGCTGGTCTCGACAGGAGATTGAGGTCTTGGCAGCACAGGGTGAATACGGTCGGACAGGGGACGATCGGGGGACGCGGCGAGCGGAGCGCCCCGGGAGCGACGGTGAGCACTTGGTGCAGCAGAGACTCGGCTCGACCGAGCGCGCCGACCGTTTCTACGCGGATCAGGTCCTGGACCATCTCAACATCCGCATGCGAGAGTTCGTGGCCCGCCAGGAGATGTTCTTCCTGGCCACGGCCGACCGGCACGGCGAATGCGATTCCAGCTTCCGTGCCGGCCCGCCCGGATTCGTCCAGGTGCTGGACGAACGGACGCTGGCGTACCCGGAATACCGTGGCAACGGTGTCATGGCGTCCGTCGGCAATATCTCGGAGAACCCGCGCCTGGGTCTCCTGATGGTCGACTTCACCCGCGACCGCATCGGGTTGCACATCAACGGGCGGGCGCGGGTGGTGCTGGACGAGGAGATGCGGGCCGGTCATGCCGACCTGCCGGTCGACCCGGTACCCGGGCGGCGCGCCCAGATGTGGGTCATGCTCCAGGTCGAAGAGGCCTATATCCACTGTGCCAAGCACATCCCGCATCTGCAGAAGGTCCCCGCGTTGCAGCGCGGGGCGCGCGCCTGGGGCACGGACGACTTCAAGCGCAAGGGCGGCGACTTCTTCGGAGCGGCGGCCGAGGCGGCTGAGCGCCCGCCGTTCCAGCGCGAGGAACGCAAGCGCGAGAACGCCGCCATGGACGTGGAGGACACGGGCGGGATCGATTCTGCAGCGCGGGGCTCCGTACGGAGGGGCTCTCCGGCGGACGACGCCGTGGGGGAGCTCAGCGAGGAGTTCCTCGACAGGGTCGAGCGGGTGCTCGCGCGTGCCCAGCCGCGGCGGCCTGTGGAGGACGAACCCGAGTTCCGCGGATGGTTCGCCTGAGACCGAGGCCGGGCCGAGGCAGAGGCAGAAACATGGCTGGGTCTGAGGCCCAGCCGACCGATGCCAGACGTCGGCCGACCGCTCAGCCCAGGTCGGGGGCGTGCATCGCCCGTACGCCCTCGATGTTGCCGTCCAGATAGTGCCGCAGGGACAGCGGTACGACCTCGACGGACGCGATGCCGACGCGGGTGAACGGCACCCGCACGATCTCGTACTCCCCGCAGGGCTCCTCGACCTCGGGGCCGTGCCGGCGCGAGGGGTCCATCGAATCCAGCCGGCAGACGAAGAAGTGCTGCACCTTGACCCCGTCCACACCGCCGTCGCTGAAATGCTCGACGGTGTCGACGAAGACCGGCACCACGTCCTTGACCTTGGCGCCCAGTTCTTCGTCCAGTTCACGGTGGAGGGCGTCGATGACGGTGGCGTCCTCGGGTTCCACGCCGCCGCCCGGAGTGATCCAGTACGGGGCCCGGCCGGGCTTGGTGCGCTTGATCAGAAGAAGATCCGCGCCGTCGAGCAGAATCGCGCGGGCGGTGCGTTTGACGACTGGCCGTACGGTCATGTGGGACAGATGCCGCAGTGACGGCCTGGTGAAACCCACACCACACGACACGACACCGCGCGCTCCCCTTCTCGGCCGCGAGCTCCGACGCGGCACAGGTTCCACAACCACCCCCAGCGCGCCGGCTCGCCTCGCTTTCCGGTACGTGGTGGTCCACGGCTCTACCAGTCCACGGCCGTCCGCAGCAGCCACTCATGCGCCCGTGCGATATGCGGTAAACCCAGCGTCCCGGTGCGTGCGGCCAAGAAATATGTGCGCAGTGGGGGCACCGGCGGGTCGAGCAGGGCGACGACTTCGCCGCTGTCCAGCGCGGCGGAGCACAGATAGCGGGGCAGTACGGCGAGCCCCGCGCCCGCCGTGACACAGGCCAGCACCGCCCGGAGGTCGGCGGCGATCACGGAGGCGGAGGCCGCGGGTTTGGCGTCGAAGACCGCAGACCAGTAGCGGGCGATCAACGGCAGGCTCTCGTGGACCTCGACGAGCGGTACGGGGTCCAGCGCGCGTACCCCCCGTGCCTGGAGGACCGCGGGCCCGCCCACCCGGGCCGCCCAGCGCGGGGCGGCGATCAGCACATGCTCCTCGTCGCAGAGCGGAGTGGCGGTGAGCAGGCCGCCGCGCGGCCGGGCGGTGGTAACGGTCAGATCGTGGTGACCGGCGGCCAGGCCGGTCAGTAGCTCCTCCGCGGGGCCGAAAGCGGTGCGGATGGACAGGCCCTGGGCGATGAGCGGGGTCAGTGCGGGGAGGGCGCGCTCGGCGGTGAACTCCGGTGGACCCGCGAGATGGAGGGTGCGGGTGGTGGACTCCTGGTCCAGGCCGGCCTCGGTGATCTCGGTGAGCGCGTCCAGATGGGGCGCCACCTTGTGGGCCAGTTCGTCGCCGATGGTGGTGGCGGTGACGCCGCGCGCATTGCGCAGGAAGAGCGGACGACCCAACTGCCGCTCCAGCACCCGGATCTGGCTGGTCACCGCGGGCTGGGAGAGGCCGAGCAGCGCCGCGGCACGAGTGAAGGAGCCGGCCCGGTGCACCGTGACGAAGGTGCGCAGCAGAGCCAGATCCATCGCGTACCTCCTGCGCCTCTCGGAAGCCTGGTCGCGGGCCAACTATAAATTTGTCGATAGGGCTGTGTCGCTAGCGTGATTGGACACTGACGCTGAGTCAACTAGCCTTGTTTCAACGGTTCGTTTCACGTGAAACGTCGAACCGTGGCCGGCAGGGTGACGAGGGGGGATACCCTGCCGGCCAGTTTGCGGTGACCGGCTCGGTGACAGGCGTGCGGGCTCAGATGCCCTGTGCTGCCGCGTCCAGCGCGCGCAGCACATCCGCGACCAGATCCTCCGGCTCCTCGACGCCGACCGAGAAGCGGATGAAGCCGTCCGGAACGGCGTCGCCGCCCCAGCGGGCGCGCCGCTCCGCGGTGGACCGTACGCCGCCGAAGCTCGTCGCGTCGTCCACCAAGGTCAGCGCGGCCAGGAACCGTTCCGCGTACCCCTTGTCGGGCAGCGTGAAGGACACCACGCAGCCGAAGCGGCCGGGACGCATCTGCCGCACGGCGAGCTTGTGGGACGGGTCGGACGGCAGGCCGGGGTGGCGCAGGTCGGTGATCTCCGGGCGGTCGCGCAGCGCCTCGGCCAGCGCCAGCGCACCGGCTGCCTGCTGGCGGACGCGGAGTGCGAGGGTGGCGAGCGAGCGGTGCGCCAGCCAGCTCTCCATGGGGCCGGGGATCGCACCGACCGTCTTGCGCCACAGCCGTACGGAATCGGCCAGGGCCGCGTCGCGGGTGGTGGCGTACCCGAGCAGGACGTCTCCGTGGCCGGTCAGCGCCTTGGTGCCGCTGGCGACCGAGAAGTCGGCGCCGAGGTCCAGCGGCCGCTGGCCGAGCGGGGTGGCGAGGGTGTTGTCGACGGCCACCAGGGCGCCGTGGCGGTGCGCGGCGTCGGCCAGCCGCCGGATGTCACAGACGTCGAGGCCGGGGTTGGAGGGCGTCTCGATCCACAGCAGGCGGGCGCCGTCCAACATGTCGAGCTGTGCATCGTGCGCGGTCGGCGCCGTACGGACCTCGATGCCGTAGCTCTCCAGGCGGGTGCGGACGGCCGGCAGAAGCTGGTAGCCGTCGTTGGGGAGCACCACCGTGTCCCCGGCGCGCAGTTGGGAGAATAGGACGGCGGTGATCGCCGCCATCCCGGAGGCGAAGGCGACGGTGTGCGCGCTCTCGTCCGGCGATTCGAGCTCGCCGATGGCGCGTTCCAGACGGGTCCACGTGGGGTTGCCGTCGCGGCCGTATGTATACGGGCCGACGGCATCGCCGGGAAGGTGGAAATGGGCCGCGAATTCGGGCCCGGGGAGGGCCGGCTGGAAGGGTTCGGGCTCCGGGAGCCCCGCCCGTACGACGCGGGTGCCGTCGCCCGTCATGCGCTCTCCTTCTCCCCAGGGTGGTCGTGTCCGGGTGAGCCCGCCGTGACCGCGGCCCGTACTTCCTCCAGGAGGCCGTCGCTCGCTGCCTCGATCATCTCCAGGCACTCTTCGAAGCCGGCGGACCCGCCGTAGTACGGATCCGGAACGTCAAGGCCGACAGTGGCTCTGAACTCCGGGCCCAGACCGGCATCGAGGCCGACGGCGGCATCGGCGTCGTCGCCGACGCTGCTGCCGATGCCGCCGTCGGCACCCGCTCCGTACGAGCGCAGCAGGCGGACCTTGGCGGCGTCCTGCGGGGTCGGTGCGAGCCGGCGCAGCTCGTACAGATGGCCGGAGTCGAGCGCGATGACCAGGTCGAGACGGTCGAACCAGGAGGGGTGGAACTGCCGGGCGGTGTGCGTGTGGTCGTAGCCGCCCGCGCGCAGTACGGCGACCGTGCGCGGGTCGGCTCCGTCGCCCTCGAACCAGCCGCCGAGGCCCGCACTGCAGACCTCGACCAGTCCGTCGAGCCCCTCTTCCGCGATATGGGCGCGGAATACGGACGCGGCCATCGGCGAGCGGCAGATGTTGCCGGTGCAGACGAAGCAGACGCGGAAGGGCGATTTCACGAGGCCGGTCCTCAGGTCAGTCCTTGTCGGGAAGGAGCATGTGCATCGCCCAGGAGACGATCGAGACGATCACGCCGCCCAGCACCGCCGTCCAGAAACCGTCGACATGGAAGGCCAGGTCGAGTTTGCCGGCGACGAAGGACGTCAGCAGCAGCATGAGTGCGTTGACGACCAGCGTGATAAGTCCGAGCGTAAGCACGAACAGGGGGAACGAGAGCAGCTTCACCACGGGCTTGACGATGAAGTTGACCAGCCCGAAGATCAGCGCGACCAGCACCAGAGTCAGTACGTGGCGGCCGGTGTTGTCGCCGGTGAGGGTTATGTCCTTGAGCAGCCAGATGGCCACGGCAAGCGCCGCGGCATTGGCGATCGTCTTGACCAGAAAATGCTTCATGGTGAGATCGTCGCAGAAGAGTCTGAATCAGTGAGAGGTGCGGGCGGCATGAAAGCTTTCAGATTGGAAGAACTGGAAGCAGAACGGGTTGCGAACGACGGCGCGTATCTGCAGTTCCTCCGGGAGCGCAACATGTCGGTCGGGTTGTACGCGCTGGACGCCGGCAGCCTCGATCCGCAGCAGCCGCATGGCCAGGACGAGGTGTACTTCGTGGTCAGCGGCCGGGCGGCGATCACCGTCGGGACGGAGACACAGTCGGTGGCGCGCGGCAGCGTGGTCTATGTGCCCGCCGGGGTGCCCCACAAGTTCCACCACATCAGCGAGGATCTGCGGGTGATGGTGGTCTTCTCTCCGCCTGAGAGCTGAGGCGATCGGGGGGTCTCTCCGCCCGAGTACTGAGGGTCGGACCCTGGAACCCGTAGGGGAAGGGTCAGGGACAGGCCGGGGCTGCGAGGCCCCCGTATCGGCTTCCAGCGCCCTAGCATCGACGGTGAAGGGGGAACCGGAGACGCGACGCGGCAGACGCGCACGACGCGGACGGGGCCATCGACGCGACAGCGAGACGAGAGAAAGCAGGGCAGAGCAGTGGCTGGTAAGGGGATAATCGCAGGACTTCCGTGGTGGGTCACGTGGGTCGTGGTGCCCGTCATCCTGATCGTTGTCTTCGGCGGAATGATCGCCGCCGCGGTCGGCTTCGTGATCGGCTTGCTGTTCAAGATTCTCGTCGCGGCAGCGCTGATCGCCGGGGTCATCTATCTCGTGCGCAGGTTCACCGGATCCTCGTCGTCCTCGTCGAAGGGCGAGTGGTAGGCCGCGCAGGTCTGACCGGCACCGTCCGACGACGCCCCGCTCCGCACGCCTGGAGCGGGGCGTTCGGGTGTTCTCTGCGGTAGGCGTTCGGCGTTCCCTGCAGGGGGTGTTGGGCGTTCACCAAGTGCGTACGAGGCACTCCGTACGGTCATGTCCGGTCAGGGAGTGTGCCGAGTGAGTTAACTCAAGTCATTCGGCCTGCCGCCCGTGTCGGCGGGGCTAGAGTGCGCACCGCAGGCGTCTTCCGGATGCTGATGTTCCGGAAAACACTGCGTGCGGCGGCGTCAGGGCGGACGCCGTCGATAGGGGCCCTGGGAGATGTGCGCCGCGCGGAAACGGATCCCGCGACCGTGGCCTCGTGTCCCATGGCGGTCGGAGCTGGGGGAAGGCGTTGGCAATGGCGAACGGCGAATCCGTTTCTCATCCCACCCTGATCGGATCGGTGCAGCGGGCACTCCGTCTGCTGGAGGCGGTGGCGGCGCACGCCGATGGCGCGCCCGCCAAACAACTCGCCAGAGAGACCGGGCTGCCGCTCGCGACGACCTACCACCTGCTGCGGACCCTGACGCACGAGGGCTATCTGCGCCGCGAGAACGGCGTCTTCGTCTTCGGAGAGGCCGCCGAGTTCCTCGGGCGGGCCGGCGCCAGGAGCCGGCAGCGCGCCCATGTCTCCGAGGCGCTGGCCCTGGCGGGACGGGAGTTGGGGGCCGCCGTCTACTTCGCGGTCTACCGTGAGGGTGAGGTTGATGTGGTCGCGGTGACGGACGATCCGGACCGACCGCCGGTCGAGGAGTGGGTGGACTTCCGCACCACCGCACACGCTCACGCGATCGGACAGTGTCTGCTGGCGCAGTTGGACGAGGCGTCGCGGAAGGAGCATCTGGCGCGCTATCCCGTGCAGTCGATAACCCCGTTTTCCGTGCGGTCGGAGGGTGATCTGCTGCATCGCCTGGATACGGTGCGTCGCGACCAAGTCGCGTATGAGCAGCAGGAATATGCCATGGGCACGGTGTGCTCCGCGTTCCCTGTCCACGTCAGCTCGGCGGCAGCGGCACTGGCGGTATCACTCCCCGCTGAGGAGCTGCACCGATTGCGTGCCGTTACGGATCGACTACGCACAATGGCGGAGGCGACGTTAACGACACTCGCCTTCTCTATCAGTATCTGAAAACTCACTCCTTGTGATCTGCTTGCACATGACAGACGATGGCGCAATAGGGCTGCGGGGGACGATTCCCGGCCATCTCCGATCAAGCGCGGGGTAGTGGTTGATGACCGACACAGTTCAGGCAGAAGTGATCATGAGCTTCCTCGTCTCGGAGGAACTCGCGTTCCGGATCCCGGTGCAGCTGGACTTCGACAGCGCCGATCCGTACGCCGTCCGCCTTACTTTCAATCTTCCCGGCGATACGCCTGTGACCTGGGCATTCAGTCGTGAATTGCTCCTCGACGGGCTGAGCCGGCCATCGGGTGAGGGCGATGTGCGCATCGCGCCGTCCTTCCCCGAGCATCTCAGCGATGTCTTCATCAGCCTCCAAGTAGGCGCCGAGCGGGCCCTGTTCCGGGTCAGCGCGCCGCCCCTGGTCGCCTTCCTGGACCGCACGGACCGCCTGGTTCCGCTCGGCGAGGAAGAGGTCTGCGACACCCTGGAGGCCGTGCTGGACCGCATCCTCACGGAGGCGCCGGCCGGCTGACCGCAACCCATTCGGTTACTCACCGCTTACGACGCCTGCCGCGAGACCCGCGCCGCCCGGACCGTCCTCCCGTGGCGTCCTCGCCGCCCGACGGCGTACCGGCCCCGACGCCGGGCCCCGGTGTGCCTTGCCCCCTGCGGTTCGCCGAGACGACCAG